>CANQQL010000013.1 GCA_947625975.1 uncultured Bacilli bacterium | reverse complement strand
TTTATTTATAAATAAGTAATTTTTCAAAAATTTTTTTCATTCCTAAATTTTATAGTGCTAAATCCTAAAAATGGGTATAATGCACAATTTAAGACTGAACAATATGTTTGAAAAAAACTTCATGTGTTCATAAAAATTAAAAGCTTATGATTAAAGAAGATTGTTCTTTAAATTTTTTGACAATCAAGATTAGAATGAATATATCGTTGTTATTAATTATAAAAATGATATAATAACATAATGAAATTAAAGGAGAATAACTAATGTATACAATTATTGATCGAAGAATTATTTTATTTGGAACTTTTGAATTAACTGAAACCATGATAAAAGATCTTAATGAAGTTCATTTTAAAGATGCAAAAATTTCTTTCGGAAAGGACCAGGAAGGAAATATTGCAGCCCGTTTGCAAGCCACTAATTACATGATTGAGCTAACTAGATCAAGATTGCTTTATGTATCAGGCGTAAGGAATAATGAACACGCACGTGATGTAATAACTAAAATGATTGATGACTTAAAAATAATTGTTGATAAAATCAAAGATTATGGTATTAATAGATTGGCATTTAATTCTCAAGCATTTTTAGAAGATTTAGATGGAGCCAAGCGCGTATTATTAGGAAGCAGAGTCCAATTATTAAAAACTGAATTGCCAATGATTGAGACTTCGATTCGCTTAAATTATCGCGATAGTTTTATGAATGAGGATATAAATAATGTCATTTCAATTCAAGATGGCACTGTACGTTCAAAAGATGACCAAAATAATTCTATACGTGCTTTAATTATGCTATCAGATATCAATACACTAGCTAATAACAACCAAGCTAGATTTGATAAAACATATTTTGAGCCCATGTTTAAACACATGCTTGAATTAGCAGATAAATCTTTTAGTGATCTTGATGAAGAACTGATGTAAGTAAAAAAAGACTCTATAGTTGCTATAGAGTTTTTTTATGGTGGATTTTAAATTAAATTAAGTAATTCCAACGGATTGTCGATAATTATTTCAGCATTATGATCTAATAAAAAAGTTTTGCTTCTAAATCCCCAAGAAACAGAAATACAAGAAATTCCTGCGTTTTTTGCAGTTTGTATGTCAACTTCTGAGTCACCGACAAAAATAGATTTTTGCTTAGTTGATTTTAATGTTTTGATTACTTGAAGAGTTGATTCAGGATTTGGCTTTACTTTTGAAAAATTTTTTGTTCCTATCGCAATATCAATTAAATTAGGAAAATACTTCTTTTGCATAGCATTGGTTACATTATCATTTTTATTTGAAATAATTGCAATTTTGTAACCAAGTGTCTTTAATTTGGTTAATAAGCACACAATGTTATTATATGGTCGGGTGTAATCAAAACTATGTTTCGTATAATAATCCAAAAAATCTTTATATACTACTTCATAAAGTTCATTATTTACATCGTGAGGTAAAGATCTTTTTATCAGCATTCTTGTTCCATTACCAATAAAATTTCTAATATCTTCAAGAGTGTGAAGCGGGAAATCGTGAATTTTTAGCGCATAATTTACAGCATTTGTTAAGTCATCTAAAGTATTAAGCAGAGTGCCATCAAGGTCAAAAATAATTGTTTCGTAGTGCATATTAACCTTTAATTAGTAATTCATAAACAAAATTTTTGCTTATATTAAAATGCTCTGCCACTATTTTGCTTGCAGTTTTGGTATTAAGGCCTTGAGAAATAAATGCTTTAGCATAATTTAAAATTTCAGCATCTGAAATCTGTTTTGTTTCTTTTGATCCTTCCACAACCAGAACTATTTCGCCTTTTATACTTGAAAATTCCAAGTGACATAAAGACTCCAAATCTTCTCGTATGTATTCTTCAAATTTTTTAGTCAATTCGCGGGCTAATGTAGCCTTGCGATTCCCAAATATTTTAAGCATATCTTTGAGAGTATTTTCAATCCGATGAGGAGCTTCATAAAAAATTAATGTTTCTTTTTTGCTTTTTAATTCCTCAAGTTCATTTATACGCAAAGAATGCTTGCTAGATAAAAATCCATGAAAGTAAAAATGAGTGGTATCTAATCCGGACCCGATTAGAGCATTTAACATGGCACTTGCTCCAGATACCACACTTACTTTATATTTATGTTCGAGAACTTTAGTTAACAAACGGTATCCAGGATCAGAAATGCCCGGATAACCAGCATCAGAAATATAGGCAATATTTCCATTTGATAGGTGTTTTATAAGTTCTTCACTAGCTTCAGCTTCATTATGCTCGTGACAAGAAATAAGTTTTTTGTCAATATTAAAATTTCGTAATAACTGTCGACTAATTCTAGTATCTTCACAACCAATTACTTCTACAGAATTAAGAATTTCAATTGCACGAGGACTTAGTTCGCTTAAATTTCCAATGGGAGTAGCGACAAGGTACAAAATGTGTTTATCTTCGTCAAAATTTCTAGTTCGCATTGCGATTATTTTCCTTTAAATTTTTTAATACTGTATCAAGATCTACAAATAAAACGTTTTCGGAATTTTCAAGTTTTATTTGACGTGTTAAAACATTCATGGAAGTAATTTTAAATTGTTCTCCGTTTATGGTAACTTTGGTACCAATACGTGGGAAAGGTTCTTTTAATTCAGTATAAGTGTCATCTTCATATTTTAGACAGCAGATAAGTTTTCCACAATGTCCGGATAGTTTAGGAATATTTAAAGAAAGCATTTGGTTTTTTGCTCTATTGATGGAAATCCCATCAAATTCATTTAAGAAAGTAGAGCAGCATAATGGAAGACCACAAATTCCGATTCCACCTACGACTTTTGCTTTGTCTCTTGTTCCGATTTGCCTTAATTCAATGCGACAATGTAAACGATTTGCGAGCACTTTTAGTAACTCACGAAAATCAACGCGATCATCTGCAAGGTATGAAAAGAGTATTTTACTACGATCCAAAGTGTATTCTGCAGTAATAAGATGCATATCTAAATCTAATTTTTTTATTTCTTGAGAACATATGTTAAAAGCTTCTTGTGCGAGTGAAAAGTTTTCTTTGTTTAATTGGATATCTTTTTCATTAGCAATTCTTATTATGGGCTTGAGTTCGAGACTTGACTTATATTTACTAATTTCTTGAAGAGGTGTGACAACTTTACCTAATTCTAAGCCCCGAATTGTTTCCACTACGACATAATCATTTTCTTTTAAAGTTTCGATATTAGTAGAAAAATAATATGACTTGGCGGAATCATTCATTCTTAGAGCAACAAAGTATTTATAATTTAATGATTCTAAATTGACATTTTCTTCAGTTTCCATTTTTTTCATCTCCTTCAACAATATAATTAATGATATGGTCTAATAAAAGTCCTAAATTTATATTCATATCTATTTGACTACGAGAGGTCATAATAGTAATTAAACTTTCTTGGATATGGAACAATTTGCTTTTTAATATTTGCAAATTGTTTAATTGTGTGCTTAATAAAATTGGTCGACCAATGGTTATATTTAGCAAATCTTGGAAAAAAATACTTAACATATCAAGATAATAACGCATGGCTTCTTTGGATTTTAATTTAGGCAAAACATTTAGATGAATTTTTACAATTGCTTCTCTATTATTAGTATTTAAAGCGGAAATTGTATTTAGTAGACTTTCTTTAGCGTTTAAATAATCACTATCTTCAATTTTTTGCATTATTATGTTTTCGTTGTTATAAAAATTGCAAAGTAATTCAGCATCAATCTTTTCAGCACCTAAATTTATTGCGGCATCTTTGACTATGTTTTTATCAAGGCTTTTGAAATGAAGAGTTTGGCTTCTTGAAATAATTGTGGGTAAAACACGGGATTCGTTTTCGCAGGTTAAGAATGCATAAATGTTCTCACTAGGCTCTTCTAAAAATTTTAAAAGGGAATTTATTGCTTCACTTGTCATATTCTCGATGTGATTAATTATGTAAATCATTTTTCCCTTACTTTCAACTGCACTTGTTTCAAATCGTTCCTCGATTGCGTGTACATCATCTTTCTTTATTGATTTTTGCGCACCATCAATGATTATCAGATCTGCATAATTTCCCTCATCAATACGTAAACAAGTTAAGCATTCTTCACAAGCAAGAGGACGAGGATTACGGCATACAAGCGATTTAGCAAAGAATATTGCAGATTCTAAAAGTGGAGTACCTTGTTCACCGATTAATAAATATGCATGTGAGAGATGATTAGTATTTATCGCATTAAAAAAAGTTTGATAAACAGTTGGTTGTCGATTTTTTAGATATAATCCCATCTTCATAATCAAAAACCTAATTTCTTTTTTATTTCATTCCAAGCCATTTCGACTACTTCTTCAAGAGTATTATCGGCATTAATGACAACATAACGATTCGGATTTTGTTTAGCTAAATTTAAGAAAGTTTCGCGAACCTTTTTATGAAAATCAAGTTTTTCTAAATCCAAACGATTGACTTCGCGATTGGAATTTGCATTTATTCGGCTTAATCCTATTTCCGGAGCAATATCAAATAGTAAAGTTAAATCTGGTAAAGTGCCCTCTGTTGCAAACATATTAATTGATAAGACATTATCCACTCCTAAGTTCCTTGCTCCTCCTTGATAGGCAAGAGAAGAGTCTAAATATCTATCACAGATAACAATTTTTCCTTCATGAATAGCAGGCCATATTTTTTCTATTAAATGTTGACGACGGCTAGCAGCATAAAGTAATGCTTCGGCACGAGGATCTAAATTTGTATTTTTCTTATCTAAAATAATATTTCTTATAGCTTCGGCTATAGGCGTACCACCAGGTTCGCGCGTTTGAATTACTTTATATCCTAGTTTTTCCAAACGATTTGCGATTATATTGGATACCGTAGTTTTTCCACTACCTTCAGGACCTTCTAAAGTGATAAACATTGCTTTTCCTCCTATTTTATTTTTGTACGCCCTTCTAATGATTTAGATAAAGTTAAAGAATCGGCGTAATCTAAATGACCGCCCATAGGAAGACCATACCCAAGTCTTGATATTGATATATCATATTTTTCTAATAGTTTAGCAATAAATTGTGCGGTTGTTTCTCCCTCTATAGTAGGCTCAGTGGCAAGTATTACTTCTTTAATAGAACCAGTTTGAATCCTTTGAATTAAACTATCGATTGATAATTGTTCATAGGATATACCTTTTTGAATGGATAATACGCCACCAAGAACATGATATAGTCCGTTAAAAGTCTCGGTTTGTTCAAAAGCTAAAGCATCTTTTTGGGTACAAACTACCATAAGTTTAGTGTTATCACGAGTTGATGAAGAACAAACTTCACATTTATCATTTTCCGTAAAAATTCCACAAATAGGACATTTATGTATTCTTTCTTTGGCATTTTTGATGGCGTTTACAAAATTTAAAATTTCATCTTCGTTCCATTCAATGATAGAATATGCCATTCTTTCCGCTGATTTAGTGCCAACACCGGGGAGTTTTTTTATCTGCTCGACTAATTTTTCAAACGATTTAAGTTGCTCCATAATTAAAAACCGGGAATCTTATTTGCAATACGAGCTTGAATTGCTTCGTTAGCGTCATCTATCTGTGCAATTGCCTCATTAATTGCATCTTTGATTGCAAGCTCTAAAAATTCTTTGTCATCGATATCTAAAGCAGTATCAGAAATATTAATGGAAACGATTTTTTTGTCACCCATTATTGTAATATCAACAATACCATTTTTAGAAATTTTAAATTCTTTCTTTGCAAGTTCTTCTTGTGCCTTTTGCATTTCCCTTTGCATTTTTTGTGCTTGCATAATCATTTGCTGTACATTCATTTAGTTATTCTCCTTTTATGTTTATTTCTATATCTTCTAAAGTTACGCGTGGTAACTTAGATAGTTGACGTAATTCCATGAATTTCCGAGATGCATCATAAGATTCATTTCGGCAAATAGCGTATAGATTAATATCAATTCCTGAAATTAATTTAATTATTTTTGCCAATGATATTTGATTGGCAAAATAATTGACTTTCTCCGCATCATAAGAAAATTGATATTCAAGTACCAGCAGTTTAGAATTCATTATATAAGGTCTGCCACTTGCAAGGAGAGTGGCGTGTGGACCAATATTAGGATGCATTTTATATAACTCTAAATTTTTCCACTTTTCAATCATTGCTAATTTCATTTCTTTGTCACCTATAACCATAAGTTTAATAAGTGTTTCTTCGGATAAAGAATTTTTTTCACCATTAGAAACAAGCGGAGTAATTTGAGAAATTATATCTTCCTCATTATTTTCTTTAGATTGTGAATCAATTTGTGTTTTTTGCATTTTATCTTGCTCGTTCAATTTGACTGCAGGAATGACTTCTTTTATTTTGTGATTATCAGGATTTTTGGAATTTAATAATTTAAGTAAAACAATTTGAAACAAAGAACTGATATTGTTTACATAGCGATATTCACTTTGGGCTTCAAGCAAAATATTAATCATATCTAAGGCTTCTGAGCTATTTATTTGATCAATAAGAGAGATGGCTTGGTCTTTGTTAAGTTTTAAAAGTAAATTTGCATCTCCAGTATCGTTTATAATAATTATGTCTTTTAGTATATCAAGCAAATCGTTTGTGAGACGTTTAATGTCGATACCGGCTTCGATAAACTTATTCATTTTATCTAAAACAGTTTTAGTATTGCCATGAATTATTTGTAAAATAAAATCAATTTTTTTTTCAATACTTGCTAGCCCAAATAACTCTTCAACATCTTTTTCATAAATAGTATTGCCACTATAAGCGATAACTTGGTCGGCGATGGATAAGGCATCTCTGACACCGCCATCAGCTAAACTAGCAATATTTTGCAATGCAGTGTCATCACATGTTATACCTTCTGTAGTAAAAATTGTTTTTAAACGATTAATGATATCTATTTCATCTACTTTTGAAAAATCATATCTTTGGCAACGTGACACAATTGTTGGAATAACCTTATGAACATCGGTAGTAGCAAGTATAAAAACTACATGGGCCGGGGGTTCCTCAAGAGTTTTTAACAAAGCATTAAATGCACCAGATGTCATCATATGTACTTCATCGATAATATAGACTTTATAGCGGCCTTTTATAGGTGAATATTTGACTTTTTCAATTAAATCTCTAACTTCATCAACACCATTGTTACTGGCAGCATCAATTTCAATTACATCAGGATGACTTCCATCAATTACTGCAAGGCAATTGGAACATTTATTACATTGGTGGCCAATACCTTCTTCACAGTTTAAAGCTTTAGCAACTAACTTAGCCATACTTGTTTTGCCCGTGCCACGGGGACCACAAAATAAATATGCGTGTGCAATCTTGTTCGTGGCAAAAGCATTTTGCAAAGTTTTTACTATATGTTGTTGACCTGCCACCTCTTCAAATGTGGATGGTCGATAAGTTCTATAAAGAGCTTTATAAGCCATAATCAATCACCAAAAACATTATAACACTTTTGTCGATTCTATTTAAACATTAAATAGAAATGTTGATATTTTATTGAAAAAAAGCACATAAAACGAAATATAAGCTATATTAGTAATGATTTTAATGATTAAAAATGGTACACTAATAAAGTTGAAAGTAGGGATAGTTATGGAAGAGAAATTACTCCAAAGATTAGAAGCAACTGTTCTTCGGTTAAAAGAAGTAGATAGTCTTTTAATGGATGAAAACACAATGAAGGATATGAAAAAATTTCGTGAATTATCAAAAGAAAGAGCAAATATTGGACCGGTTGTGGAAAAATTTTTAGAATATAAAAAAGTTATTGCTGATAAAGAAGAAGCTCTTGTTATGGCAAGCGAATCTGATGAAGAATTATCAACTTTAGGTAAAGAAG
The DNA here is from genome assembly GCA_947625975.1 of uncultured Bacilli bacterium. GTDB lineage: Bacteria > Bacillota_I > Bacilli_A > RFN20 > CAG-826 > RUG131. Next base: position 26,036 of record CANQQL010000013.1, on the reverse strand, counting down.
AATTAAAAAGATTAACGGAAGTTGAGCCACAAATTGTCGATGAAATTCGTATTATGCTACTTCCCAAAGATCCAAATGATGATAAAAATATAATAGTAGAAATTCGTGGCGCTGTTGGAGGAGACGAAGCCAATATTTTTGCCGGTGATTTATTTAGAATGTATACGCGATATGCCGAAAAACAAGGATGGAAAATCCAAATGGTTGATGAAGCACCATCCGAAATGGGCGGATTTTCAATGGTGTCTTTTATGGTTAAAGGAACGGGTGTATATTCAAAGTTAAAATTCGAATCTGGTGCGCATCGTGTGCAACGTGTACCAAAGACAGAGGCGCAAGGAAGAATCCACACTTCAATCGCTACTGTACTTGTTATGCCTGAAGCTGAGGAAGTAGAAGTTGAAATAAGAAATGAAGACTTGCAAGTTGACACTTATCGCTCTCAAGGTGCAGGTGGACAAAATGTTAATAAAACCGAATCGGCTGTCCGCATTACGCATATTCCAACAGGCATCGTGGTATCTTGTCAAATTGAGAAATCACAGATTCAAAATCGTGAAATAGCTATGAATATGTTAAGAGCTAAAATTTTTGCGGCCAAGCAAGCTGAGCAAGATGAAAAAATATCTTCAGAGCGTCGCTTGAAAATTGGAACAGGTGAACGTTCAGAAAAAATTCGAACTTACAATTATCCTCAAAATCGCGTAACTGATCACCGAATTAATTTTACAATTCAAAAGTTAGATCGAGTTATGGAAGGGGAAATTGACGAAATTTTAAATGCTTTGAATGATGCTGATCAACAAGACAAATTAGCAGGGGAACAATAAATGCTTTATCGTAAATTTTACGAACAAGCCTATCACAAATATTTAAATGAGGAGAATATAAATGACTATATTCTCCGCGTTTTAATTATGGAAGTACAAGGAATGAAACAAGATATGTCTGAGTTTTTCCTTAATGATGCGGAACTAAAAGACGAAAAACTTTTAATAAACTATATTGAAAGAGTTATTAAAGGCGAACCATATCAATATGTAATTCAAAAAGCAAGATTTTTAAATAATGATTTTTATGTTGATTCTCGCGTTCTTATTCCGCGACTTGAAACAGAAGAGATGACAATAAATCTTTTAAATATTGTTGCGAAAAATTGTAAAAATAAACAAATTAATATTTTAGATGTTGGTACGGGTTCTGGTTGTATAGCCATTTCTCTTAAACAAAAGATGAAAAATGCCAAAGTTTTTGCTTCAGATATTTCCCAAGATGCTTTAGATGTTGCAAAAATTAATTGCAAAAAACTACATACTAATATTAATTTTCTATATGGGAACATGCTTGAGCCTGCAATTACTCAAAAATTAAAATTTGATGTTGTTGTTTCAAATCCACCATATATATCTAATTTTAAAGAAGTAAGTGAATCTGTTTTAAAATACGAACCACATCTTGCTCTTTTTGCAAAAAATGGAATAGATTATTATGAGATTATTCTTAAAGATATTCGTAAGATTATAAACAAAACTGCTTTTGTGGCTTTTGAATTTAATTATGATCAAAAAAATAAAATTGAAGACTTAATTTTAAAATACCTTCAAAATTCTGAATATACATTTTATAAAGATTTTGCTAGTAAATGGAGATATGTAATTATTTGTATAAAGTAAAAATATTTGCCCAAAGTTATTATGGGTGATAAAAATGAAATTTTTTTCTTTAAGTCTAGGAATTCTTGCTTTATCAATTAGTGTTTTTTCTTCTTTATCTAGTGAACCATTCAAATATAAGTATGAAATAACTTCAAATTCAAACCATGCAGATGATTTATTTGCACTTTACGATTATAAAGAAAGATTAATTGATGTTTATGATGATAATTTTTTGCTTCTTAGTGACAAAGAACGTGAAAAAAAATTAATATCAAATATAGATTTATTTAATATCGATAATACATGTCGCTCATATTATGCCTCAGGTACAATTGTGGTTCTAATTGGAGATGCGCGAGGAATGACGTTAAGTGGCGATTTGAAAAAAGATAGCTGTGATGAAACAACATTAAGAACAAAAATCATCTTGTTTGATATTTTCAGATAGAATCATGCTACAATATTACATGTGGTGAGAAAGTTGGAAACGAAAATATTGAAAGAAAATCAAATTGCGGAAGCAAGTAAAATTTTACTTCAAGGTGAAGTTTTAGCTTTCCCTACTGAGACAGTTTATGGATTAGGTGTTGTTTATGATAATTTTTCATCTTTCAATAAACTGGTACAAATAAAAAACAGACCGGCCGATAAACCTTTTACTGTAATGTGTAGTAATTTAAAACAAATAAAAGAGCTTGCAATTATTGATGAAAAAACAAGAAAGGTAATAGATAAACTTATGCCAGGTGAATTGACGATTTTACTAAGGCCAAAGCAAAACATTTATCCTTGGGTAAGCCTTAATACTTGTAAAATAGGCATACGGATACCTAAGCATGATTATACTATTAAACTATTAAATAAAGTAAACAAGCCTCTTTTGGTTCCCAGCGCTAATCCGAGTGATGAACCACCAGCTTTAGATTATATCGATGCGTTAAGATATTTTGATGGAAAAATTGCTGGAATTGTTCGTAGTGAATCAAAAAGACATAAACCTTCTACAATTATTGATTTAACAGGAGAAGATATAAAATTAATTAGGGAAGGTAATTTAGCCTGGAATTATATATTAAAGGTATTGGAGGAATAATATGAAATTTTCTATTGGTTGCGATCATGGTGGTTATGAATATAAAATGCAAATTATTCAATATTTGGAATCAAATGGTCATCAAGTTGTTGATTGTGGCACGTTTTCTACAGAGTCTTGTGATTATCCGGAATTTGCAATAAAAACCGCTGAAATGGTAAAAAATGGTAAAATGGATTTAGGTATTGTTATCTGTAGATCAGGTGAGGGTGTCTCAATAGCTGCTAACAAAGTCAAAGGCATAAGATGTGCTTTAGCTTATAATGAGGTGGTAGCAAGATTAAGTCGCGAGCATAATGACGCTAACATGATTGCATTTGGGGCAGACTATTTTTCCATTAAGGAAGTCAAAGCAATGCTTGATCAATTTATTAATGCCAAATTTGCTGCCGGAAAGCACGAAAGACGAGTAAATTTAATAAAAAATTATGAAAATAAATAGTGAGGAATCACTATTTTTTATTTTTTTTGTATAAGAAACCTCAAATTGGACAAAATGAAATTGAGGTGATTAATATGCCAGACAATTCAAAAAAGGATGTTACGAAAAAAAATAAAAATAAAGTGCACGATGGAGCTAAAATTGGGATTGCTATAGCGGCCTCGGCAACTTTATTCTTTGGATGTATTTTTGCAATAGGTCAAGGACTTGAAGATGAACCAGTTGGAGGATTAGTATCAAATTCTACTAGTGTATCCTCAAGTGGAAATTCTACTTCTAAGCCAAATAGTACGGTAACTGAAACTCATGATCCATTAAAAGAAACAGTAAATAGACCTTTTACAGTTAATTTAACTTTAAGCCGACCATTTTATGATGCTTCTCTATCTATTGAAGAACGTATGAATGCTGTTGTTAATTTGCCAGGTGAAGAAACGTACTTTAAAAGTCAAGGAGAAGACTATTCCTCATCAAGTGCTTTTGATGTCTACGCTTCATTTTCCGGTAAGGTTATAAAAACTGAAAATAATACCATTTATGGAAATGTAGTATGGATTCAACATGAGTCAGGAGTTGTTGCAATTTATGCTTCTTTAGGTGACATAAAGGTTAATAATAATCAAGAAGTCAAACAAAATGAAGTTATTGGTAAATCGGGAACATCGACATATACTCAAGAAATTGGAACTGAGACTTTGCATTTTGAGTTAGCAAAAGATGAAAAGCCTTTAAATCCTAAAACATCCTATGGGCAATTAGTCAAAGATTTATAAAAAATAAAAGTTCGAAAATCGAACTTTTTTTTATTTTGTGTGACTATAAGTATTATATGGAGGAAAAAATAATTTGTCCACGATGTGGAAATACTGATTTAAAATATTTTGGAAATTTAAATGGAAAGCTTTATTGCCGTAAATGTATAACGTTTAAAGGAGATGGTATAGAGTATCAAACTAAAATAAAAAAAGAAATAAACTATCAAATTAAATTTGAATTAAGTGAAAAACAAAAAGAAATATCCCAAGCGACCTTAGATAATTACACTAAGGGCATTAACACACTAATCTATGCTGTTACAGGAGCAGGCAAAACCGAAATAGTTTACGAAACAATAGCGTATGTTTTAAGCAATGGACAAACAGTTGGATTTGCAATTCCTCGTAAAGATGTAGTTATTGAATTACTGCCTAGAATAAAAGAAGCGTTTCCAATGTGTAAAGTTGTTGCAGTATATGGGGAGCATAATAGTGATTTAAGAGGCGATATCATTCTTCTTACCACACATCAATTATTTCGTTATAAAAACTATTTTGATTTATTAATTATTGATGAAATTGATGCATTTCCTTATCAGGATAATCAAATACTCGAATATTTTTCAAAAAAATCTATTCGCAAAAATTATATATATATGAGTGCGACACCAAGTGAAAAGATAAAAAGGATATTTTTAAAAGAAGGATTTTCTGTTTTGACACTTTTTTCAAGATTTCACAAAAATTCTCTCCCAATTCCCAAAGTTATAAAAAGTCCGGATATTTTTCAATATTTTTTCATAATAAAATTATTAAAAAAATTTCATGAAAAAAATAAAAGAGTTTTGGTTTTTCTTCCCACCATTGATTTAAGTGAAAAAATCTTTAAATATTTGAAATTGTTTTTTAAAAAAATAAATTTTGTAAATTCAAAGCGCAAAAATAAAGATCAAATTGTAGATGATTTTCGTGAAAAAAGATTAACGACACTTATCACAACTTCTATTTTAGAGCGGGGCATAACGATTGATGACCTTCAAGTTATTGTAATGTTTGCAAATCATCAAGTCTATTCATCTCAGACTCTAATTCAAATCTCAGGAAGAGTGGGAAGGAACATTAAGCATCCACAAGGTCATGTTTTTTTCCTCACTAGTAAAGTGACTATAAATATTAAAAATGCTATCAAAGATATTAGATATTTCAACGAAAATATGTAAAGTTTGCTTCGAAAATATTGATTTTGCTTTTAATTCGGCAATTTGTAATAAATGTTTTAATGCTTTGGAATGCATTTATGAACAATTTGACATAAATGGCATCGATGTTGAGTGTATTTATAACTATGATGAAGAGTTTTCAAAATTACTTTATCGCTTTAAGGGATGTTATGACTATGAGTTAAAAGACATATTTCTATGTAGACAAAAATGTTATTTGAAAATTAAATATAGTGATTTTTTTATGGTTCCTGTTCCATCTTGGAAACAAGAAGATGAAATTAGAGGATTTAATCATGTTATCGAAATATTTAAATTACTTAATTTGCCTATTATCAATTGCTTGGAAAAAAAAGAAAATTTTAAGCAAAGTAATCTTCCAAAAGTAGAAAGAGAAAAAATTAAAAATAAACTTAAAGTTATTAACGGTCATGTCATAAAAAATAAAAAAATTTTAATTATAGATGATGTTTTAACAACAGGTTCCACAATTAAAGCCGTTATTAATTTGCTTGAGAATTATTCTCCTAAAATCATAAAGGTTTTGATTTTGGCTCGCAAATGTCGAAAAAAAGCAAAATAAGTCGGGCGATATTTCTTTATATATAGTTTTAACGAAATTTATAATTAGGTTATAGCAGGAAAGGTGGTAAAAATATGATTGGAAAAGTAAAGTGGTTTAATGCCGAAAAAGGCTTTGGCTTTATTAATCGTGGCGAAGGGCCAGATATCTTTGTTCATTATTCACAAATTATGGAAGAAGGATATCGTACTCTTGATGAAGGACAGGAAGTCGAATTTGAATTACTAGAAACAAATCGCGGTCTTCAAGCAAAAAATGTAGTAAAAATTATTTAGAACAAACAATATAAATACAGGTCGCTTATGACTTGTATTTTTTTAATTTAAATATTTTAATATTTAGTATTTGGCTTGTTGCTTGATTTTTGTTACAATATTAAAGATATGATGGAAGGAGTGTTCGATATGGGACTTATTGATAAGATATTTCGCTTTGACCAAAGAGCACTGAAGAAAATAAAAAAAGAAAGTGAGAAAGTTATTGCCTATGAAAATGAAATGGCAAATCTTTCGGATGAAGAATTAAAAGCTAAAACTCCTTATTTTAAAGATAAACTTGCTAATGGCGCAACTCTTGAAGATATAAAATACGAAGCTTATGCTGTGGCCAGAGAAGCAGCAAAAAGGGTATTAGGACAATTCCCTTTCCCTGTCCAAATACAAGGCGCATTAGTACTTAATCAAGGCGATGTCGCAGAAATGCGTACAGGTGAAGGTAAAACTTTAACTGCAACAATGGCAGTTTATTTAAATGCATTGGAAGGTAAGGGAGTACACGTTGTAACTGTTAACGAGTACTTAGCCTCTCGTGATGCTGAATGGATGGGACAAATTTATACATGGTTAGGACTAACTGTGGGAATAAATTTAAGAGAGAAAACAACTTCAGAAAAGCGGGAAGCTTATAATTGTGATATTACATATACCACTAACTCGGAATTAGGTTTTGATTATCTCCGTGATAATATGGCTCAAAACGTTGATGGGAGAGTTCTTAGAGGATTACATTTCTGTATAGTTGATGAAGCAGATTCAATTTTAATTGATGAATCTCGAACACCTCTTATAATTTCCGGTGGAGCTAAAACGCAGTCAAGTGCATACAAAGCGGCGGACTGGTTTGTTAAAGGACTAAGAAAAGATCGAGATTATGTCATTGATTTAAAAGATAAAACAGTAAATTTGACTGATAAAGGAAATGAAAAGGCCCAAATGCAATTTGGCATACCTAATTTATATGCACCTGAATATCAGGAATTAGTGCATCGCATTCATCAAGCTTTGAAAGCTAATTATATCTTTACAAGAAATGTTGAATATATGGTCGATGAAAATGGCGAAATTCAACTTATTGATCAATTTACAGGCCGCATTTTAAAAGGCCGTGAATATTCTGATGGTTTGCAACAAGCTATTCAGGCTAAAGAAAATGTAAAAATCAAAGAAGAAACTGTTACCATGGCAACAATTACTTATCAAAATTTCTTCCGCTTGTATAAAAAATGCGCAGGTATGACAGGAACAGCAAAAACCGAAGAAGAAGAATTCAGAAAAATTTATAACATGCGAGTTATTGTTATTCCTACCAATAAACCTATTAAACGAGTAGATGATTTAGATATGATTTTCGCAACTAAAGAAGCAAAATTTAAGGCTTTGGTTAAAGAAATAAAGATTAGACACGAAAAGGGACAACCAATGTTGATTGGCACTGTCTCAGTAGAAATGTCAGAATATATTTCAAATTTATTAACTAAGGAAAATTTGCCACATGAAGTGTTAAATGCAAAAAACCATGCGCGCGAAGCGGAAATAATAAAACATGCCGGTGAAAAGGGAGCTATAACAATAGCAACAAATATGGCCGGCCGTGGTACTGATATTAAAATTGATGATGAAGTAAAAGCGTTAGGTGGCTTATGCGTTTTTGGGACTGAAAGACATGAGTCAAGACGTATAGATAATCAATTGAGAGGTCGTTCCGGACGTCAAGGTGATCCGGGATATTCTTGCTTTTATGTTTCTTTTGAAGATGATTTAATGATCAGATTCATTCCTGAAAAAGCTCGTAAAACTTTCCTTTCGTTAGGTGATGAAGCGATTCAAATGTCTTTGGCGAGTAAAATGATTACAGATGCACAAACGCGAATTGAGGGTCAAAACTTTGATACACGAAAAAGCCTTTTAGATTATGATGATGTTATGCGTCAACAACGTGAGATTATGTATAAAAAACGCGATAAAATATTATTTGCCGATAATATTAGCGAAATGATTCAAGATTTTTTTGATACAGCAGGTAAAGCTTTAGCAAAAAAGGCACTTCCTGCAGGGTCAAAAGATGATTTAATAGATGGAGAATTACTAGTAAAAATAGTTGTTCCACGCTTATTGACTGAAGATATGATTAAGGCTTCTGCTTTTAATGAGTCTCCAGTTGATGAAGCGGGAGAAGATATTGCGTATTTGCTGATGAAACGTTACCAAACTCGTCGCGAAGAGTGGGGTGAACAACTTGCAGATTCTGTTGAAAAACAAGTGGCTCTTCATTGTGTTGATCGTAGTTGGACAATGCATATTGATACTTTAGCAAGATTGCGTGATGGTATTCATTTAAGAAGTTATGCCAATGTTAATCCTCTTCAAGATTACGTAAATGAAGGATTTGCGCTTTTTAATGAAATGTTAGAAACAATTGCTTTAGATGTAGTTACTCAATTGTTGAATTTGCGAGTTCAAATGAAGCCTGTTAGTGAAGAAGACGATAACAATGTAGATCAAACCGCGACAAAACAAGGATAAAAAAATGCGGGAATTAGCTACGATAAAAATTTGTCTTAATCAAGTCATCAAGCAATTTAATAAGCTTGGTGACTCTCTTTGACATAGATAAAATCAAATTAGAAATTAAAGATATTGAAAACAAAATGGGGTCGGATGATTTTTGGCTTAATCAAAAAATGTCTAAACTCAGTATGGAAAAACTTTCTTCTTTAAAAGAAAAATATAATCTTTACGAAGAAATATCTTTAGATATTAAAAATATTTCTGAACTTTTGGAAATGACGAGTGAAACAGAACAAGAACTCTTAGAAGAAATAGATAAAGAACTAAGTAATGTAGAAAAGAAACTCCATGATTTTAATATTATGGTGCTTTTTTCCGGTGAATTTGACCATAATAATGCGATTTTAGAATTTCATCCAGGAGCAGGAGGAACGGAAAGTCAAGATTGGGCTGAAATGCTTTATAGAATGTATGTTAGATGGGCTGAAGATAAAAATTTTAAAATGCAAGTTTTAGATTATCAAGTTGGAGAAGAGGCAGGCATTAAATCAGCATCTATTTTAATTAAAGGTAAAAATGCTTATGGCTTATTGAAAAGTGAAAGTGGAGTTCATCGTCTCGTGAGAATTTCACCATTTGACGCTTCAGGAAGAAGACATACGTCTTTTGCCTCTGTGGATGTAATGCCTGAAATTAATGAAAGTATCGATATTGATATACAGGATAAAGATTTAAAAATTGATACCTATCGTTCTCAAGGTGCAGGCGGACAAAATGTTAATAAAACAGAATCGGCAGTGAGGATAACTCACCTCCCAACTGGGATAGTGGTGTCTTGCCAAATTGATCGTTCACAGTTGCAAAATAAAGAGTTAGCGATGAGTATGTTAAGAGCAAAATTATATCAACTTAAATTAAAGGAAAAACAAAAAGAGCTAGATAAGTTACGTGGAGAGCAAAAAAATATCGAATGGGGCTCACAAATTCGTTCTTATGTCTTTTGCCCATATACGATGGTTAAAGATTTGCGGACTAATTATCAAGAGGGCGATGTAGATAAGGTTATGAATGGTCAAATTGATAACTTTATTGAAGCATATTTAGAAATGGAGGCAAAAAATCATGCTTAAGTTTAAAGATATGACATTAAAGCAAAAGCACGAAGCACTAAAGCGAGTCTTTATAGTTATGCTTGGCACTATTATTCTTGCTATCGGACAAGCAGTTTTTATTGAACAGTATAATTTGGTAATAGGCGGTGTAGCTTCAATTGGTAATATTGTAAATCATTTTATTCCATCTCCCTATACCGTTCGGGTCACTGTTGTTGTTTTAAATATTTCTTGTTTTTTAGTGGGATTAATTTTTTTGGGAAAGAAATTCTCGGCACAAACTTTGATTTCTACAATAGTTTACACGATTGTATATCCAATAATAAGCTATTTAATGCAAACTGATTTATTTGCCTTTTTAAAAATGCCGATAGAAGCGGAGGGCATTTCTAATATGACTTTACTTTTAGCAGGAGTATTTGGAGGAATAATTTCGGGAGTAGGAGTCACTTTATGTTTTTTGGCCGGCGGTTCAACAGGCGGTGTTGACGTGTTTTGCATTTTATTTGCCAAAATTACTCGGAGTAAACCGCCTATATGGATGTTTATAATTGATGCTATAGTTGTATTTCTTGGTTATATTCTATTAGGTCAAGGTAATTTTATTTATTTCTTAATTTGTGTATTGTCCACTTTATTGTGCTCTTTAACAACGGAAATAATGATGTCTAAAAGAAATAATGCTTATGTAGTTAATATTCTTTCCGAAAAATGGGAAGAGATAAATAAATTCATTATTGAAGATTTAGATCGTGGATCTACAATCATTGATGTTGTTGGGGGATATACTAATAAAAAACATCGCCTTATTCAAGCCGCTATTTCACGTGATCAATATGCAGTATTATTAAGCAAAATTTCTGAAGTTGATAAGGAAGCTTTTGTGACCATCAATAGTGCGCATGAAGTTAATGGTGAAGGCTTTGATGCTTTGCCAACTAAAAGCAAGAAAGGAAAATAGTTATGGAAAATATTGAAAAAAAGTTTGAAAAAACAAAAATTATTTTTATTTTTACAAGTTTTATCGCTTTAGTATTAGGACTTTTAGTAGGCTTTTCTATTAATGCACATCGCATTAAGCAAAATAAATTCGATGAAATTTATGATATTTTAAAAGAAGAATGGTTATATGCGGATAAATATGATGATTTCGATACATATTTAACGGATTTAGCGATTGGAGGCATGGCAGACAATAACGAAGATCCGTATACTTTTTATACTAGTACTTATGCTGCACAAAATATTTCTATTGACACGATTGGGCTAGGAATTGGACATACCTTTTATGGAGGAAATCAAATTATTTCTAAAGTCTATAAGAATTCTGCGGCAGATAAAGCCAATCTTAAAGTAGGTGATGTCATAGTAGGTTTTTATGATTCCTCGACAAGTACCAATCTAATTAGATTTTCATCATTAAGCTATCAAGAAACGCTGGACTTTATTAATAATTATCGTGATGAAGAAGTTAAAATGCGTGTTAAAAGCGGTGAAGAAGAGCGTGATGTTACCATCAAAAAAACATATTATTCAAAAACTGCTGTTCAGGAAGTAGAATGCTTAGAAGGTGAAGATACTACAGTATATGTTAGAATTGACAATTTTTTAGATTACTATATGATTAGCGATTTTGAAGCTAAGTTAGATGAAATTATCGAAGAGAAAGGTTCTATTGATCGCTTAATTATAGATTTAAGGGATAATGGCGGTGGAGTAATGGACTATGCCGCTTCACTAGCGTCTTTCTTTATCCCCAAAAATAGCATTATTGCAAAATGTCAAACTCGACAAGAAGTAGAAATTATGCGTAATAATTTTGAACCAAAATATGCGCAAACCGTAAAAAAAATTAACTTACTTCAAAATCATAACACCGCTTCAGCCTCAGAAATGTTTATTCTTGCTTTATGGGATAATATACCTGATAAAGTGGATATTATTGGCTCATACTCGTATGGGAAAGGAATCCGTCAAAAGGTAATTGGTTTTCCTGATGGCTCTGCTTTAAGATATACAGACGCTTATGTTTTATCTCCTAAAGGCTATACGATTCATGAAACAGGTATCAAACCGACAATCGAAGTTAAATATGATTATACATTAACCAATTATTATGGTGAAATAGGATTCGTTACCAGTGAGTACAGAGAAAAAATTTTACAGCAAATAAATGGCGTTTTAGATAAAAATTTCCAAGATTATAATGAGGCTTTAAATGAGTTTTTACTTGATTTGCCATACGATACTTTCAATTATGAGGTTGGAAGAATTTTACAACAAAAAGGTTTTGATATCTATTTAACAAAAATGGCTGAAATTAAAAATTTGGCCTTGGGAGCATAAAGTGGAATACCGTAAATTTGAATTAATATCTAAATATCATCCAACAGGTGATCAGCCGGAGGCTATAGATGCACTTTGCAAAGGAATCCAAGAAGGAAAGAAATTGCAAGTTCTTTTAGGAGCGACGGGAACTGGTAAAACTTTTACAATTTCTAATGTGATTGCAAGAGTTAATAAACCAACTTTGGTTTTAGTTCATAATAAGACACTTGCAGGTCAACTTTATGCGGAATTTAAAGAATTATTTCCGCACAACAGAGTGGAATATTTTGTTTCAAATTTTGACTTCTATCAGCCGGAAGCCTACATTCCAAAATCTGATACTTATATAGATAAAAATGCGGTGATGAATGAAGAAATCGAAATGCTTCGTACATCCGCGATTAATTCTATTTTAGAAAGAAGTGACACTATTGTAGTTGCATCTGTTGCTTCTATCTATGGATTGACGGATCCGGACGAATATCGTGATTTAGCTTTTACATTAAGAGTGGGAGAGACAATTGATCGTAATAAACTTTTTCAACGACTAGTCGAAAGTCAATATAAAAGAAACAATTATGATATAGTTCCGGGCTCATTTCAAGTGAAGGGCGATATTATTAATATTGCTCCAGCTTCGGAAAATTCTTTTTATGTCAAAGTTGATATGTTTGATGAAGAAATAGAACATATTTCTACAGTTGATTCTTTAACCGGAGAAGTTTTGCATACTTTCAATTCTTATCCGATATTTCCAGCATATGGACATGCATCTAGTAGGAAAAAAATTACCGAAGCAGTAAAAACAATTTCTGAGGAATTAATAGAAAGAATTAAATATTTTCAAGATAATAATAAACTTTTAGAGGCACAACGCATTGAAATGAGAACCAGACAAGATATGGAATCAATGCAAGAATTTGGTATTTGTCCGGGCATAGAGAATTATTCGCGCCATATTGATGGAAGAAAGCCGGGAGAAAGACCTTTTAATCTATTTGATTATTTCCCGAAAGATTTCTTACTGGTTATTGATGAATCACATGTTACGTTACCGCAAATAAGAGGAATGTATAATGGGGATAGATCAAGGAAACTCACTCTTGTGGAATATGGTTTTAGACTTCCTTCGGCATTAGATAATCGACCCATGCGATTTGAAGAGTTTGAAGAACTTATGCCAATCACTATTTGTGATTCGGCAACACCAGGTGACTATGAACTTGAAAAAGCCAACAATCATGTTGTCGAGCAAGTAATTCGTCCAACCGGGCTACTTGATCCTTGTATTGAAGTTCGGCCCACTATTGGTCAAATAGATGACTTAGTTTTGGAAATTAGAAAGCGTATTGCTAAAAATGAGAAAATAATGATTGTCACATTGACGATAAAAATGGCAGAAGATTTGACGGCGTACTTAAAAAACAACGATTTAAAAGTCGCATATTTGCATAACCAAACAAAGACTTTAGAACGAACACAAATAATTTATGAACTCCGCAAAGGAAAGTATGATGTTTTAGTAGGAATTAATTTATTACGAGAAGGATTAGATATTCCGGAAGTTTCTTTAGTGGCTATTTTAGATGCTGACAAAGAAGGTTTTTTAAGATCAAGTAGATCATTAATTCAGGTGATTGGACGTGCTGCTAGAAATGCGAATGGATTGGTCATAATGTATGCCGACACGATTACAGATTCTATGCGCTTTGCGATTGATGAAACAAATAGGAGAAGAGCTATTCAAAGTGCCTATAATGAAAAAAACGGCATTATTCCTACGACAATTGAAAAGGAAATACGAATGCCAATCAAAAATAAAGATGTGGATAATCTCAATACTTTATATAATAAAGGCAAGAAATCCCATAAACAATTAGAGCTAGAGATTCGTAATTTAGAGAAGCAAATGCATCAAGCAGCTCGCGATTTAGATTTTGAAAAAGCCGCGGAATTGCGAGACATAATTTTAGAATTGAAAGCAGAATTAATGTAATTTTTAGGTAAAAAATCTTTCATTTCGTAAATAATTTAAAAAAATGTTTTTTTGAAAAATAAAATGTAGTATTATATATAAGCAAATATTCAGATTTTTGGAGGTATTAAATATGTTTTTAGCAGATAGTGCAGTACATTTCCTTGATATAGTTTTCTTACTTGTTGCCGTTTTTGTTATTATTCTTTCTTTATTGCAAGGTGGTAAATCAGATGGGGCTTCTGGTGCTATTACTGGTGGAGGATTAAATATTTTCGCCAAGCAAAAAGAAAGAGGCTCAGAAAAGGTTGTTTCGATATTAACGTTTGTCTTTGCAATTATATTCTTTTTTCTGGCCGTGTTAGTGCAAGCTTTGTATTATTTAGGTTAAAATAACAAGAGGTAGACAATACCTCTTTTTATTTGAAAGGAGTGAGAAAGAATGAAAGAAAAATTAATTAAATTTGTGCAAGATAATCCTTATTGCACAATTGGAAATATTTGTGCCAATTTTGATATGCATAAAAAAGACTTAATGCTCCTTTTAACAATGCTTGAAGTTGAAGGAGATCTTATAAAAGAAGATAATACCTATATTACTCCCTATAATCTTGGATTAATAAAAGCAAGAATTGTTACAGTTAAGCATCATTTTGCTTTTGCAAGTTTTGATAATGACGAAGATGATGTTTTAATTGATGAAAAATATTTGCATGGAGCAATGTTAAATGACATTGTTTACCTTCGTTATGATCTGTTCTTTGAGGTTATTAAAATTGTAAAAAGAGAAAGAAAAATTATAGTCGGAGAAATCTATAAAACCCCTTCAATCTCCTATTTGATTGTTAATGGTATTGCTACGGATAATACTAAATTCATAATTGAAGATTATAAGGGTGAATCTAATGAAATAGTGAAGTGTGAAATAAAACATTTTGAAAATGCAAAAGTATATCTCTCCTTTTTAGAAAAAATCGGTGATAAAAATGAGCCTTTTGTCGATATAACAAGGAAATTGCTGGAATATGATTGTCCAATTGAATTTAGTGAAGAAGTTGATAGTCAAGTTGCTAATCTACCTTTGAGCGTTAGCGAAGAAGATATAAGCAATCGCCTTGATTTGCGAAAAGAATTTATTGTTACGATTGATGGCGAAGATGCAAAAGATTTAGATGATGCAATAAGTGCCGAAGAAACAAAGGAAGGCTATATTGTTGGCGTTCATATCGCTGATGTGTCATATTACGTTACAGAATATAGTCCTTTAGATAAAGAGGCCTTAGAACGAGGCACATCCATATATGTCGCTGATCGAGTAGTGCCAATGCTACCTTTTGTACTATCAAACGGAATTTGTTCTTTGAATCCTAATGTGGATAGGCTTACCATTTCTTGCATTATCAAATTAGACAAAAACGGAGAAATTTTAAGTTCGGAAATAAAACCTAGTGTTATTAACTCTAAACATCGCTTAACATATACTTACGTGAATGAAGTAATTAAAAATAATACTTTTAACAATGAGCTAGAAGAAAAAATATTGCTTTTTAATAAAATTGCTAAGTTATTAAGAAAAAACAAGGAAGCTAGGGGAGAACTAGATTTTGATTTAGCGGAATTAAAAGTTTTGGTTGATAATCAAGGTGAAGCGGTTGGTATTGAAAAAAGAATTCAAAAAGATGGCGAAAAATTAATTGAAGATTTTATGATTTTGGCTAATGAGGTTGTTGCGGAAACTATTTATCATAAAAACTTGCCTTTTATTTATCGAATTCATGAAAATCCACCAAGTAAAAAGATAGATGCTTTTAATTTCTTTTTATCAAAAATGGGCTTTAAGAAACATTTAGACGTATTGAATGTAAAACCAAAAGATATTCAAAATGTTTTACGAGAGATTAAATATTCACCTAAGCAACAAATTATTGCGCAGGTTCTGTTAAGAAGTCTTGCTAAAGCACGATATTCTACCAATAATAAAGGACATTTTGGTTTGGCTAGCAAATGTTATACTCATTTTACTTCACCGATTCGAAGATATCCTGATTTAATAGTCCATCGCTATCTACGCAAATATTTATTTGCAAAGAATCTTGAATTTCCGTTTGATAAGATGGAAGAATTAATCTATATTGCAGAAAATAGTTCTATCAAAGAACGAAGAGCCTTAAATGTGGAAAGAGAATCATTGGACATGAAATGTGCGGAATATATGCACAAATTTATCGGGGCTGAATTTAAAGGATATATTACAAGCATAACAAGTTCAGGAATGTTCGTGGAGTTAGAAAATGGCGTGTCTGGCAAAATTTCATTTGAATCGCTAAGCGATTATTATTCTGCAGATTCTCATGGCTTTAGTGCTTATGGTAGAAGAAAAGGCAAAACTTATTCGCTAGGAGATCTTGTAACTGTAATCGTTGATAATACAATTAAAAGCTCAGGAGAAATAACTTTATTAATTAAAAATGATAAATTAATTTATAATATGCGAAATAGGAAACAAAGTTCTTGGAGGAAAAGAAGATGAAAAAAACTAATTTAAAAAAGTACGCAGAATTGATTACTAAATGTGGGGTAAATGTTCAAAAAGGGCAAGATGTTATAATTAATGCCGATTTGGATCAACCCGAATTTGTTAAAATGGTTGTAGAAGCATGTTACAAATGTGGAGCAAGAAAAGTTACAGTAGATTGGTCATATCAACCACTCGCGAAATTAAATAATAAGTATTGTTCTTTAAAAACATTATCAACAGTGGATGACTGGATTATCGAAAGATGGAAAATGCGGGTAAAAAATTTACCTGCAACAATTTGGTTGGATAGCGAAGATCCGGACGGATTAAAGGGTATGAACGAAAAAAAAGCTGCTAAGGCAAGAATGAAAACTTTTCCAATAATAAAACCATATCGTGATGAAATGGAGAACAAATATCAATGGTGTATCGCGGCAGTACCAGGAAAAAAATGGGCCAAAAAAGTATTTCCTAAATTACCAGTTAAAAAAGCAATAGAAAGTTTATGGGAAGCAATTTTAAAGGCTTCACGAGTGGATGAAGATCCCATTAAAGCTTGGGGAATGCATAATCAAAATCTTGCTAGAAGATGTTCGGTTTTAAATAGCCTTCATCTAAAAAGTTTGACTTATAAGTCCTCGAATGGCACTAATTTCACTGTCGGATTATTAGATAATTCTATTTTTGTGGGAGGGGGAGAAACTACACTAGGAAGTAAAGTGTATTACAACCCGAACATTCCAAGTGAAGAATGTTTTACTACACCGAAAAAAGGAGAAGTTGAAGGAATTGTATATGCGACAAAGCCCTTGTCTTATAACGGACAATTAATTGAAAATTTCTCGATAGTTTTTGAAAAGGGAAAAGTTAAAGAAGTCCATGCCGAAAAAGGGGAAGAAGTATTAAAACAAATGATTAATATGGATGAAGGTGCCTCAATGCTTGGCGAAGTAGCCCTAATTCCTTATGATTCGCCTATTTCTAATATGAATATTCTCTTTTATAACACACTTTTTGATGAAAACGCATCTTGCCATTTAGCTTTGGGAATGGGTTATACAAATTGTGTGGCAGGATTTGAAAATTATTCGATGAAAGAATTACACGAAATGGGTGTCAATGACTCCATGATTCATGTTGATTTTATGATTGGGAATAAAGACTTATCCATTATTGGTACAACAAAAGATGGTCGTTCGGTGGAAATATTTAAAGACGGAAACTGGGCATTTTAAATTATAAAAATATGAAGCTTTAAATCATTATTTCATATTCATACCGAAAATGTTCTGTCTTTAAAAAAAAACAGAACTATGATACTTTTATTATATAAATAAAAAAGGAGGCAATTATGAAAAAAATATTATACATTTTGATTTTTATATTTCCTTTTTTATTAACCAGTTGTTCATCCTCTTTTGGAAATGTTTTTGAAGAATTTACTGACTATTCTTCCAACAATAATGATTTTGAGACTATAGAGGGAGAGGGTTTTTATAAACCTGACTCGTTAAAATTGGATTATGCTGAAATTTTAAAAGATTGGCCTTACAACAACAAACAAAAACAATTTGTTATGCCATCGCTTGGAGAACAGCGTTTGCTAGTTATTCCTGTTGATTTTTCTAATAAAGTTTGTTCTTCTTTAAAGTTTGGTTGCGAGACAACTCGCGCACAAATCAGTAATGCTTTTTTTGGAATAGACAAGAAAAATACATTTTATTCTGTGGCATCATATTATAATACCGCTAGTTTTGGGAAATTGCATATTCGTGGCAAAGTAGCGGATTGGTACCATTCTAACTATAACGTTGAAGATATTGATGAAAATCGTAATTTGGTTGATGAAATAGTCCAGAATGCAGTGAATTATTACAAATTAAATAATAATGATATAAAAGATTTTGACACTAATAGTGATGGGTTTATCGATGGAGTTGCTTTAATATACGCAACTGAATTCGAAGAAAAAAACACGAGTTTTTGGGCTTATGAATCTTCGGTGGCAAATACTCCAAATTTAGAAAATCCCGAACCAAGATCTTATTTTTGGGCAAGTTATAGCTTTATGAATGCAAATAATAAACTTAGCAAAGTAGATGCCCACACTTATATTCATGAAACGGGTCATTTATTAGGACTTTCTGACTATTATTCTACAGATGATGCGCAAATATTCCGACCTATGGGTGGTATGGATATGATGGATTACAATATTGGTGATCATAATGTTTTCTCGAAAATGCTATTAAATTGGACATGTCCTTATGTAGTAACTGATAGTGCTGAAATAACTATTAAGCCATCTTATTTAAATGGAGATTGTATCCTAATTCCCACTGAAAATTGGAACGGCTCCGCAATGGATGAATATTTATTAATTGAGTTATACACTCCACAAGGAGTTAATCGTAATGATAGCAGATTAAAATATAGTGATGGGGAAAACGAATTTTCTCTCATGAAAAAAGCTGGTATAAAAATGTATCATGTTGACGCTCGAGTTGCTTATTTTATGACTTATAGTTCTTCCCCTTTTATTGGTTATCTTGATGATGAAGGATTAGAAGAAAAATTGTTGGAATTTGATGAAATAGGACAAAAATATTATCGTAAAATTGCTCATTCAAATACGTTGTCTAATTCAAAAAATGGAATACCATTAATAGAGGTAATTGATAGAAGAGGCCAAGAATATTTAAAAGTTGGTGCTCTTTATAGTGATGATAGTTTGCTACAAAAAGGTGATAAACTGGTAAGCTTTGTATTTAATAGTGGAAGCGAGTTGCTCTACACAGTTACTATTCAAGATCTTAATAATGAGCAGGCAACATTGCAGATTACAAAAAACGCTAATCTTTAATGCAGTCTTTTGTTCGAACTTCAAAAGTTAACTATTTTTTATATTTATTTAAAACATTAGGTGACAAAGATACTAATATGTATAATTAAAAAATTATAGATAAATTATCAATTTTGCTGGAATTGTTTATCTTTATATCGTAACAATTCTATTGAGCTTTTTTGCATTTGCTTTCAATTAGTTACCAATGTCAAAAATAAAAAAATGTGTTGACTTGATAAATAAGATTATTGTATACTTACTACGCATGTGCATAAGGCCAGTTGGTCATTTTTTAAATGATAAAGATGGTACTCCTGGAATTGTGTGCTTTGTGGAAAATATTGAAAGGAGAACATACTAATGCCAACAATTAATCAATTAGTACGTAATGGTCGTAGCAAAACTACATTTAAATCCAAGGCTCCTGCATTGAATAAGAGATTTAACTCGCTTAGAAAAAAAGAGACATCTCAAAATGCAGCACAAAAACGTGGTGTTTGTACTCGTGTAGGTACAATGACTCCTAAAAAGCCTAATTCAGCTTTACGTAAATATGCTCGTGTTCGCTTGTCTAATGGCTATGAAGTCACTGCTTATATCGGTGGTGAAGGTCATAACTTACAAGAACACTCAACTGTCATGATTCGTGGAGGCCGTGTTAAAGACTTGCCAGGTGTTCGTTACCATATTATCCGTGGAACATTAGATTGTGCAGGTATTGAAAAACGTCGTCAATCACGTTCGTTATACGGAACAAAAAAACCTAAGGAAAGCAAATAATGATTAAACAAGTATATAAATTGTTTAAGGAAGGAGGAAAAATTATATGCCACGTAAGGGAAGCGTTGCAAAACGCGATGTGTTACCAGATCCAATTTATAATTCAAAATTAGTAACACGATTAATTAATAAAATTATGGTAGATGGTAAGAGAGGAACTGCTCAAACTATTTTATATAATGCTTTTAAGAAAATTGAAGCCAAGACTGAAAAGCCTGCGATGGATGTTTTCGCTACAGCAATTAATAACATTATGCCAGAACACGAATTAAAAGTTCGTCGTATTGGCGCAGCTAACTATCAAGTTCCAATCGAAGTTGCACCTGATCGTAAAATTACATTAGGTCTTCGTTGGTTAGTAACTTATGCTCGTTTAAGAAACGAAAAAACTATGGAAGAAAAACTCTGTAATGAGATTATTGATGCCGCTAATGGCACAGGAGCATCAGTAAAGAAACGTGAAGATACTCATAAAATGGCAGAAGCTAATAAAGCTTATGCACATTATCGCTGGTAGTAGGAGGTTTGTTTATGGCTCGTGAATATGATTTAGCTCATACCCGTAATATTGGTATTATGGCCCATATTGATGCTGGTAAAACTACTACTACAGAACGTATTTTGTTCTATACTGGTAAAATTCATAAAATTGGTGAAGTTCATGATGGTGCGGCTACAATGGACTGGATGGTTCAAGAACAAGAAAGAGGTATAACCATTACTTCTGCTGCAACAACAGCATTTTGGAAAGGTAACCGAATTAATGTTATTGACACTCCGGGACACGTCGATTTTACTGTGGAAGTTGAACGTTCACTACGTGTATTAGATGGTGCTGTCACTGTTCTTGATGGTAAGAATGGTGTTGAACCACAAACTGAAACTGTTTGGAGACAAGGCACTAAGTATGGTGTTCCACGTATAGTCTTTGTTAATAAATTAGATGCTATTGGTGCTGATTTTGATATGTGTGTTGAAACTTTACATACACGTTTAGGTGCTAATGCCGCTGCTATTCAATACCCTATTGGAATTGAATCTAGTTTAAGTGGGGTTATTGATATTGTTGAGAAAAAAGCTTGGCACTATACAAATGATAAGTCAGTTGAACCAACATTAATTGATATTCCAGAAGAATATAAAGCTAAAGTTGAAGAATTGCGTGCAGTTTTATTAGAAAAATTAGCTGCTTTTGATGATGATGTGATGATGTTAGTTCTTGAAGGTGAAGATGTACCTGTAGACTTGATTAAAAATACTATTCGTAAAGCTGTTTTAACTGGTGAATTTTTCCCAGTCTTAGCAGGATCTGCTTATAAAAATAAAGGTATTCAAATGCTACTTGATGCTGTTATTGATTATTTACCAAGTCCACTTGATATTCCACCTGCAGTTGGTACATTACCAGATGGTAGCGAATACAAATGTATTCCAGATGACAATGCACCTTTAGCGGCTCTTGCCTTTAAAATTGCTACCGATCCATTCGTCGGACGTTTAGCATATTTCAGAGTTTATACTGGTGTTGTAAAATCTGGTAGCTATGTTTTAAACTCGACTAAAGGAGTAAAAGAAAGAGTTGGACGTTTGGTTTTAATGCATTCTAATCATCGTCAAGAGGTTGAAGAAGTTCACGCTGGTGAAATTGCAGCAATGATAGGTTTAAAGAATACGACAACAGGTGATACTCTTTGTGATGAAAAATTAGATGTCATCTTAGAGAAAATGGAGTTCCCAGAACCAGTTATTGAAGAAGCAATCGAACCAAAATCAAAAGCTGATCAAGACAAAATGACTCTCGCTTTGATAAAATTGGCAGAAGAAGATCCAACCTTTAAAGTTCATACAAACACCGAAACAGGTCAAACAATTATTGCTGGTGTTGGTGAATTGCATTTAGATATTATTGTTGATCGTTTAAAAAGAGAATTTGGGGTTCAATGTAATGTTGGCGCGCCACAAGTTAACTATCGTGAAACAATAAAAGCAACTGCTGATTGTGAAGGTAAATATATTAAACAATCTGGTGGTCGTGGACAATATGGTCATGTATGGATTAAATTTGAACCAAATCCAGGTAAAGGTTTTGAATTTGTTGATGCTATCGTTGGTGGTACAGTTCCTCGTGAATACATTAAGCCAACCGAAGATGGATTAAGAGATTCTTTAAATCGTGGATTAATTGCCGGATTCCCAGTTGTGGATATCAAGGCTACCTTATTTGATGGTTCTTACCATGATGTTGACTCATCAGAGGCTGCTTATAAGATTGCTGCATCTATGGCTCTTAAAGAGGCTGCCAAAAAATGTAATCCTGTAATACTTGAACCTATTATGAAAGTTGAGATTACGGTACCTCAAGAATACATGGGAGATGTAATGGGGGATATTACAAAACGTCGTGGCACTATTGAAGGTATGAATCAACGTGCTAATGCCCAAATAATAGATGCTTTCATCCCACTTGCAACGATGTTTGGTTATGTTACAGATTTACGTTCATTTACACAAGGTCGCGGAAATTATTCTATGCAATTTGATCATTTTGAAGAATGCCCACGCTTTGTTGCCGACGAAATCATTAAAAAGAGTGGAATGTCTAATAGATAATTAAATATCAATTTAAAATATTGATTTTAAAATAAACTTGCTATATTATGAATTCAATGAGAAATTTTAGAAAATAAAGGAGGAATTTCAAATGGCAAAGGAAAAATTTGATAGAAGTAAAGTCCACGTTAATATTGGTACTATTGGTCATGTTGACCATGGTAAAACTACATTAACTGCGGCCATCACCAATGTTTTAGCAAAAAAAGGTGGTGCAAAGGCTACAGCATATGATCAAATCGATGCTGCACCAGAAGAAAAGGCTCGTGGTATAACAATTAATACCGCACATATTGAGTACACAACCGACAAACGTCACTATGCACACGTTGACTGTCCGGGTCACGCAGACTATGTAAAAAATATGATTACAGGTGCTGCTCAAATGGATGGTGCAATCTTAGTTGTTGCAGCTACAGACGGCGTTATGCCTCAAACACGTGAACACATTTTACTTGCTCGTCAAGTTGGTGTTCCATACATTGTTGTATTTTTAAACAAAACTGATTTAGTTGATGATCCAGAATTAATCGACCTTGTTGAAATGGATGTCCGTGATTTATTAAATTCCTACGGATTCCCAGGTGATGAAACACCTATCATTCGTGGCTCTGCAAGACTTGCTTTAGATGGTGATCCAGAAGCAGAGAAAGCAATTTTAGAATTAATGGATGCAGTTGATTCTTATATTCCAGATCCAGTTCGTTCCAATGATTTACCATTCTTACTTCCAATTGAAGATGTTCTTACCATTACAGGTCGTGGAACAGTTGTCACTGGTAGAGTTGAACGTGGTATGTTAAAACTCAATGATGAAGTTGAAATTGTTGGTATTAAGGATACAAAGAAATCTGTCGTAACAGGTATCGAAATGTTCCGTAAATTATTAGATTTTGCTGAAGCAGGTGACAACGTTGGTATTTTACTTCGTGGTGTAAACCGTGATGAAGTTGTTCGTGGTCAAGTTGTAGCAAAACCTGGTTCTGTTACTCCACATACTAAATTCGTTGCGTCAGTTTATGTATTAACAAAAGAAGAAGGTGGACGTCATACTGCTTTCTTAACAAATTATCGTCCACAATTCTATTTCCGTACAACTGATATTACCGGTGTTATTACACTTCCAGCGGGCGTTGAGATGGTTATGCCTGGTGATAACGTAACATTAACTGTTGAACTTATTCACCCAGTTGCTATCGAAAAAGGTACTAAGTTCTCCATTCGTGAAGGTGGACGTACAGTTGGTGCTGGTACAGTTAGCGAAATTCTTAAATAGAGTTAATAGGAGTATTTAAAAAGCTCGAGTTATTCGAGCTTTTTTATGTTAAAACAAATTTGAAATATCGCGATATTGCTTCTCGATATTAGAAAAAATATTTTCTGCTTCTTCTGGTTTATTTCCCATTAGTTTAATAATATATAGTTGCCAGTTTTTCATTATAGTATTAATTGCTTTAGAGTCGACATTTTTAATCTCTAATTGATCATAACTATTCATTAAGTCTTTTGTGGTACTTTTATAACTGTTTAAAGCGTTTTGATCTTTTCGGTCAACAATATCTATGAAATCTAAAATATTATTTTGGAATTCTTCCATTATTTGAATAAAATTATAATTATTTGGTAAATCTATATGAAATTCTACACATTTTACTAAATAAGCATTGTTATCATGTAATGGCTTATTGCTTGCATAGAGATAATCTTTCACATAAATTTTAGATAAAATTAGTTGCTTAAGTAGGTAAACGTGTTTAATAAAAAGTGCAGGGCATTCTAATTCAAAATCTTCTTCATTACTATCTCTTTCGTATATCAATATATTTAATGGCTGTCCAGCATGTGGACTGGAAACTTTTAATATCGGATTTAATCTCAAAAGATCTTCTTTAGACATTTGTGTTTTGGAACAAATACTGTTAATATTTTCATTTGGTTGTACAACATAAAGTTTGATTTTAGATTCTTTATTCATTTTCTCACCTTATTATTGTATATGATTTATTCTCAAATTTATTCTAATTGAGTTTATAGCAAATTATAATTATAATAGTATTGAATGTAGGTGAAATAAATGGAAGAAACAAAAGAAGAACGCGTAGTTCCTGTTGTAAATGCAGGATTGGTTAAACGAACTTTTGCGGGCATTATAGACATATTTGTGCTTATATTTGTATTTTTATTATTACAAAGTTTTGCTGTTTTTCCAATTGCAAAGGCAATTGCAAAAGATTATGACACTAACTACAAAACTTTTATCTCTTATTATACTGATTCTAACCTTGTAATTTATGACGAGGAAAAAGATCAACTCAATCCTTTAGAGGAAAAAGACTATTTAAGTCGATCGATTGAATATTATAATGATTACTGCTCTGTAGCGAATGCTAATGTCCACGCTTGTTCAACAAGTGGAAAGAGTTTTAAAGAGGTTATTATTGAAGATGAGCAGCTTAAAAATTATGTTGAAAATGTTGATGAAGAAAATAATTTAATATTAAAAGATGAGTATAAAGACAACGAAGAACAAATTAATTTGATAAATCAATATATTTATAGCAAGGCTTTAAATGATTTACAAACTTCAGAATTATTTATAAAACCTTACAAATATGTTTCAAATGTTCAAAATTATTCTACATATATTACTTTAGCTCTTAGTTTAGCTTTAGTTTATCTTTTACCGACTATGATAAGTAAAAAAGGACAAACAATTGGCAAAATGGTATTCAAATTAGCTTTGACCAATCAAGAAGGATTTGCGGTTAAAAAATCACAGATTTTTGTGAGATTCTTAGCATTCTCTGCAATTAACATTTTATTAGGATTAATGAGTTATATGCTCATTCCGCTTGTGTCCTTTACATTTATGATATTTAGTAAGAAAAATTGTGCACTTCACGATTATTGTGCGGTAACGAGAGTCATAGATGATAAGAACTCGGTAATATATAAAAACCGCGAAGAGTTTAATACTGCCATGGATAATGAAGAAGAAAGATTTGCAGTTATAGATGAAAAAAGAAATCAGTACTATTCGGAAAATAAAAAATAATTATTTTAATAGTAAATTTGTTTTTAATACCAATTGATGTAGACAAAATTGTTTACATCTTTTTTAATATGCAAATTAAAAAGTAAATATGTATAGTAATTACGCTGAATGTAAAATTTAAAAATAATAATATTTTTATGAATTTAAAAATATAAGAAATATCTTGAGGGTTTTGAGTTGATAAAGCACTTACATTTATGTTAATATCTCATCTTTGACAGTTGGAGAAAAGGAAAAGAAGAAAAAAAGCCTAAATAAAGGCGTTTTTCTACTTTTAAT
>CANQQL010000012.1 GCA_947625975.1 uncultured Bacilli bacterium | reverse complement strand
ATCTTTTATAAACGGCATTTTATCTGATAATGATTTAATTTCCCTTATTTAACGGACTTTACTCTAAAAATTTACGTATAAAATCCCGTTGTATAAATATCAATAAATTATAAATTAATGATTGATAGTTGAATTTGTTAAAAACTTTTATCACTACGTAATTTTTTAAAATAATCTTTGTATTTTTTCATTTTTTAACGAAATGATATTTTATCAATAAAATATTACAAATACGTAATATTATTTGTTATAATAAATGAGTTAAAAAATTATAAGGGGTTGATAATATGTCAGGAAAAAGTAATCATGTTTATGATGAAAATGACATAGTGCTACTAAAAGGATTAGAAGGCGTTAAAAAAAGGCCTGCTATGTATATAGGCTCGACTAATTCAATGGGCCTTCATCATTTGGTCTGGGAAATAGTGGATAATGCTGTGGATGAAGCATTATCGGGGTTTGGTAAAAATATATCCGTTACAATTTATAAAGATGGCTCTTTGAGTGTTCAAGATGAAGGACGTGGAATTCCTACTGGCATCAATAATGCGACAGGGAAATCAGCCTTAGAGTTAGTATTTACCGAACTACACGCAGGAGGTAAATTTTCTGATAAGGCTTATACGACAAGTGCTGGATTACATGGTGTCGGGGCTTCAGTTACTAACGCTTTAAGTGAATGGCTTGAATGTAATGTATTTCGTGATGGAGAAATTCACCACATTAAATTTGCAAATGGTGGAAAAATAATCGAACCCTTAACAGTCATTGGTAAAACAAACCGTCATGGTACATATGTAAGATTTAAGCCAGATGCAAATGTTTTTTCAACAGTAGAGTTTAAATGGGATACAATTTATAATCGCTTGCAAGAATCGGCTTTTTTACTGAAGGGTGTTCATTATTTTTTGAAGGATGAAAGAACCGGAGATTCGGTAGAATTCCATTATGAAAATGGTTTACAAGAGTATGTAGCAACTTTAAATGCTAATAAAAAATCATTAAGTCCGGTTATATCATTTGAGGATCTTAATGCACACATTAAAACGGAAGTGGCTTTTCAATATTGTTTAGAAGATTACGGAGAGACAATTTACTCTTATGTTAATAATGTTCGTACCCGCGATGGTGGAACACATGAAACTGGCTTTAGAATGGGCATTACAAGGGCAGTAAATGATTTTGCAACAGAAAATAATTTACTTAAAAAAGGAGTTAAACTCGAAGGCAGCGATATCCGCGAAGGCTTAACCGCTATTATATCGTTAAAAATACCTGAAGATTCTTTGGAATTTGAAGGTCAAACGAAAGGAAAACTAGGTACACCTGAGGCCACACCACTTGTAAATAATTTTATCTATACACAATTTACCTACTATTTAAATGAAAATAAGGAATTTGCCTTAAACTTAGTTAAAAAATGTATAGACGCGCAAAATGCAAGAGTAGCGGCTCGTAAGGCAAAAGAAGATGCAAGAAATACTAATAAGAAAATTAAAAATGAAGTTATTTTATCAGGTAAATTAACGCCACCGCAATCTAAAGATTACGCAAAAAATGAACTCTTTATTGTGGAAGGAGATTCCGCGGGAGGTACTGCACGTACCGGTAGAGATCGAATGTATCAAGGTATTTTACCACTTCGTGGTAAACCATTGAATACTGATAATGTAACATTAGACAGAATGTTAAAAAATGAAGAATTTGCCACATTAATCAATACCATTGGTGCTGGTTATGGAGCGAATTTTGACCCGGAAGATGCCCACTATGGAAAAATTATTATCATGACTGATGCGGATACAGATGGTGCACATATTCAAACACTACTTTTAACTTTCTTTTACCATTATATGCGAGGTTTAATTACGTCTGGAAAAGTTTATATAGCGGTTCCCCCTTTGTATCGAGTTTATAAATATAAAGACAAGAAAGAAATATTCGAATATGCTTGGGATGATGAAGGTTTAGAAAAGGCAAAAGCGAAAATAGGACAAGGATATTTAATTTCACGTTATAAAGGACTTGGTGAAATGTCTTCAGAGCAACTTTGGGAAACTACTATGAATCCTAGAACACGTTTATTAATCCAAGTTAATATTGATGATCCATTGTTGGTAGAATATCGAGTGGGTGTATTAATGGGTAATGATACTGCTTTACGTAAAAAATGGGTCGAAGAGAATGTTGACTTTAGTACTAATGATGATTTTATGAAGGAGGTTAAACGTTAATGGCTAAGAAGAAAGTCGTTGAAGAAGAAGTGATTAACGAAAATATTCAAACCTCGCCTCTTGAATACATTATGGGTGATAGGTTTGCTACATATGCAAAGTATGTCATTCAAGATCGCGCTATTCCTGATGTCCGTGATGGCTTAAAACCAGTTCAAAGACGAATCATATATGCGATGTACCTTGATGGTAACGTTTCGAGTAAGCCTACACGTAAATGTGCACATACCGTTGGTGCTGTTATGGGTAAATTTCATCCTCATGGTGACTCATCGATTTATCTTGCCTTGGCCCGTATGTCGCAAGACTGGAAAGTGCGCTTACCGCTAATTGATTTTCAAGGGAACAATGGCTCTATTGATGGCGATGGACCCGCGGCATATCGTTATACTGAAGCACGATTATCAGAAGCTGCTGAAGAAATGATTCGTGATTTAAATAAAGAAACTGTCGATATGCAATTAACTTTTGATGATACCATGCTGGAACCGGTGGTTTTACCAGCTCGATTCCCGAATCTTTTGGTTAATGGTAGCGAAGGTATTGCTGTTGCGGTAGCTACAGATATTCCTCCACATAATCTCAAAGAAGTAATTGATGCGGTAATATATGCTTTGGATCACAAAAATTTTAATAATGAGGATTTAATGCAATTTATAAAAGGTCCGGATTTCCCAACTGGTGGAATAGTTTACGATGGTGATGGACTGAAATCTATTTATACAACTGGTAAGGGAAGAATAGAAATTGCTTCAAAGACAGAAATTGTGGAAGGCAAAAATATTAACCAGATTATTATCAGTGAAATTCCCTATGGAACTTTAAAGAGTGAAATAGTTTATGAAATCGATAAGATTTGTCATGATCGATCAGTAGACGGAATGCTGGAAGTTCGTGATGAATCGGATCGTCGTGGCCTACGAATAGCGATTGATTTACGAAAAGATGCTAAAACAGAGGTGGTCTTAAACTATTTAATGTCGAAAACCAAACTTAAATCATCTTATACTGCCAATATGGTAGCAATTGTTGATAATAGGCCAAAAACGCTTGATTTGAAATCCTTTATTCAAGCGTATGTTAACCATCAAGTTGATGTTATAACTCGTAAGGCAAAATTTGATTTGCATAAGCAAACGCAACGGTTACATATTTTAGAAGGTTTGATTAAGGCTGTTTCCGTTGTGGATGAAGTTGTCCATATTATCCGTCAATCCAAAGATAAAGCCGATTCTAAAAAGAATTTGATTGAAAGATTTTCTTTCTCTGATGCGCAAGCCGAAGCTATAGTAAATTTGCAGCTTTATAAATTATCCAATACTGACATTACCACCTTTATAAATGAAAAAAACACCTTGGAAGCTTCGATTCATGATTTAAACGAAATTTTATCTGATGAAAAGAAACTCCATAAAGTGATAATTAAAGATTTAAAGGCAATCGCGAATAAGTACGGAGATGCAAGAAGAACCTTAATCGAAGAAAAGGGCGAAACTATCACTATTGATAAACGAGATTTAATAGCTAAAGAAGATGTTTACGTAGTTTTAACAAAAGATGGATATGCTAAACGTTCGACTTTAAAATCTCAAAAGTCTAGTGATGGGGCATTACCGGGTATTAAATCCGGCGATCTTATGATTGGAAGTAGAATACTTAATACAATGGATTATGTGCTAGCCTTTACTAATAAAGGCAACTATTGTTTTGTTCCTGTTCATGAATTGCAAGAAGGCAAGTGGAAGGATGAAGGCAAGCATATCTCTTATGTGGTAAATTTGGGTTCGGATGAAAAAATCGTGCGAGTTATTGCCGTTAGAGAGTTCCGTGATGATTTATCTATTTGTCACATTACAAAACGCGGGCAAATAAAGAAAACACAACTCAATGAATTCTTTACGACTCGCTATAATCGTCCGCTAAATTGTATGAAACTTTTAGGTGGCGATGAAATTGTAGACGTCGTGGTATTGTCGGGTAATTCTAATCTTGCGATTTTTGCTAAGAATGGCTTAGTGACCTATTTTAATGAAAATGATTTTACCGCGACTGGTATAAGAACCAGTGGAGTTAAAGCAATGACAATTAAAGGAGATAACGAGATTGTCCGAATGTTTACTTTACAACCAGATGAAAAAGCAAAATTTATTATGATTACCGATGGAGGTTGTGAAAGAATTTGCGAATCAAGTTATTTTGTGCTTACACCACGATTAGGACGCCAACAATGTGCTTTCAAGAGTTTTAAATCCGATCCGCACAACTTAGTCTTTATGCGTAAAGTAAAACGCAATGCGGAAAAAGAGAATGTTATCTTAATGCTTGATGATAAAGATCTATTAAATTTTGAAATAACTGATTTTAGACCGACACCAGCAGATAAATATGCCAAGAAAAATATTGATATCTTGACTTCAAAGCATACTATTTTATCGGCGTATGAAGAGGATATTGAGTTGGTTAGCAATGATTTTAAGGCCTTAAAGTCTGAAAGCAAAATGCCAAAAGTCAAATTGTCAAAAGTTGATGAAGAGGAAGATAAGGGTTATGAACAAATATCTATTTTTGATGATTTAGGAGACTAAAGAAGGCATAGGATTTGATATTATTTAATAAGTACCCATAGTTCGAAAGAAGAGGGTACTTTTTATTATTAATTTATTTGTGCCTTAATTTGAATTCAGTTAGTAATTTAGTTAAGGCACGCTTTTCGATTCGCGAAACATAAGATCTTGAAATTTTATATTGTTTGGCAATTTCTCTTTGTGTGAGTTCCTTATTACCCTCTAACCCATATCTGAGCGTAATAATCATCAATTCTCGTTCGTCTAAGACTTTTAGATATTCTTTTAAACATTCAATATTATGTGCTTTATCGAGATCTTCAGGAATCGAGTATGTGTCATCTCCTAAAGTTTCAATCATCGTTATTTCAGTGCCATCTTTATCGGTTCCAATTGGTTCATAAATTGAAACATCGCGGGAATATTTCCTGTTTGCGCGAATACACATTAACACCTCATTTTCAATGCAGCGTGCAGCATATGTGGCTAATTTTACTTTTTTATCAGGTGAATAAGTGTCGATTGCTTTAATTAGGCCGATTGTTCCAATAGAAATTAAATCATCATTTGACTCATCCACATTGTCATATTTTTTTGTAATATGGGCGACGAGTCTTAAATTATGCTCGATTAAAACTACCCTTGCTTCCTCATGAGTTTCTCTGTTAAACAGCCTTTCAATCCAGAAATTTTCTTCCTCATCACTTAATTTGCTTTTAAATACACCATTATTAATAAAGCCAACAAAGAATTTTAAATCAAACAACAAGTTAAAAAGAAAGTTCATATTCTCACCTATACAATTTATTAAGAAATTTGTCGAAGTATGCAATTTTTTAATTAAAAACAGTTGTAACAAATAAAAAATATAATATTCTTTTATTTTTATACTAAATAAACTAAAATAATAAAAAGAAGGTGATTACATGGCTAGTAAATTTTTACCATATTGCCATGCCAGAGACATTTTTAGTGTCGATATTGCCTTCTTTAAAAAAGAAAACATTAAAACGGTTTTAGCTGATTTAGACAATACCCTAGATAGCTATCGAGCAAAAATGCCTTCAAAAAGAGTTTTTGAGTTGAAAAGAAAATTAGAAGAGGCAAACATTGAACTGGTATTGATTTCTAATAACAAAGAAAAACGCGTAAAACCATATGCAAGTGCTTTAGGGGTTCGTTATCTCTTTAGTACCCATAAGCCATTTAAAAAGCGTTTACTGAACTTCTTGAACTCTAATGATATTGTAAAAGAAAGTGTTATGATTATTGGCGATCAATTACTTACCGATGTTGTGATGGCTAATAGAGCACATTTAAAAGTGATGCTAACAGAAAAAATTGTAAAAGAAGATCAGTGGACAACCCACATAAATCGTCTTATTGATCGCCCTATTAGAAGCTATTTTAGGCGAAAGAAAAAATTAATTGATTGGAAGGAGAAGATGTAGTATGGCAAAAAGCAAGGACAAAATTTGTTTGGGATGTGGTGAAACCTTACAATTTAGTAATCCTAAAGCTCCTGGATATATACCGGAAGAAGTTTATAAGCGCAATAAAGTAGACTTATGCCGACGTTGCTTTAGACTTCAACACTACAACGAAGATAAAATGGAATTTATGCCTGCAGATACTCTAACAAAAATTCTATATGATGCAAAAAAGAAGAAAGCAGTATTTGCCTACATTGTTGATCTTTTCAATTTTGAAGCTACATTTGATCGAAATGTTAACGACACAATCCGAGGATCTACGGTAATTCTTATTGCCAATAAACGCGACATTTTGTGTAAGTCTTTTAATGATAATAAAATTAAGGAATATATTGTAAAAAGAGCTTATGAAGCCGGTTTGGAAGTAATGGATGTCATTATTGTGTCTGCTAAGAAAAACTATAATTTCGATGAAATCTTTACTTCTTTTAAGAAGTACGCTACCGGGAAAGATATTTATGTAATTGGTGCAACTAGTTCGGGCAAATCGACTTTAATTAATAAATTTTTAAAGAATTACACAAACTCCACTAATCGACCAATTACCACTTCGTGCTATCCTGGCACGACAACTAAATTATTATGTGTGCCTGTTTTTGAAAATGAAAACATTTATGACACACCGGGCATAGAATCTAAGCATTCAATCATTCTTCATGTTGAAAAAGAAGTAATTAAAGCAATTACTCCTAAAAAAGAAATTAAACCGATAACATTTCAAATGCGCAAAGGAAACATGCTTGTCTTTGGTAATTTAGCACGTATTGAATTTATTGAAGGACCACGTACAGGAATAACTGTCTTTGTTTCTCCAGAAGTTGATATACATCGAGGAAAAATTGCAAATTTTGAAGCGATTAAGAAAAATCTTATTGATAAGAGAAGAATTAAACCGATTAGCAAAATGATTAATGGCTATGAGATTCATACGATTAAAGAGGACAAAGAGACGAAGCAAGACATTATAATTGCCGGCCTATGTTGGGTTTCTTATAAGGGAAATGGTCAAGTGTTTAAGGTTTATGCACCAAAAGGTGTTACTGTTGCACATTATGATGCTAAATTTCAGGGGTAAAAACTATGCTGAGTTCTAAACAAAGAAAGCAATTAAAAAGTTTGGCAATGCAAGAAAGTGCACTTTTCCAGATAGGTAAAGGCAATATAGGAAATGGCATGCTTGAAATGCTCGATAAAGCACTAGTGGCACGTGAACTTATAAAGATTAGTGTTTTAAAAACGCAAGAAGTTCCAATTCGTGAACTGGCACTTGACCTGTCAAGTGCTTTGCACGCAGAAATTGTGCAACTTATTGGACATGTGATTGTTTTATATCGAAAAAATGAAAAAGATGCAAAAATTAAGTTAGTTAAATAAAATGAAAAAGATTTTAATTTATGGCGGTTCTTTTGACCCAATACATAAAGGTCATATAAAGGTGGCAAAAAAGGTAAAAACGGCTTTACAGATTGATAAAGTCGTTTTTGAGCTTGCTTCCTCTCCACGTTGGAAAACACCTTACGTCCAGCCTCTTGATCGCTTAAAAATGCTAAAAATGGCCATAATGTCGTATTCAGACTTTGAATACGATTTGTTTGAATATAATTCCTCTGATGAGATTAATTATTCATATAACACGGCACTTCATTTTAAAGAGTTATATCCGGAAGACGAATTATATATGCTTGTCGGCTATGATCAAGTTAATAAGTTACATGATTGGTATAAAATAGATGAACTTTCTAAAATTGTTCATATCGTGGCATACAATCGTAAAGGAGAAGAAGTTAGCGAGGCAAATATACAAAAGTATCATGTTATCATTATTAAAGGAAAACTATACAATACATCTTCAACAAGAATCAGAAACTTTCAATCTATTGACTTAGATAGTAATGTTTTACGATATATTTTGGATAATCATTTATATTTTGCTTCTAAGGTTCATAATCTGTTAAGCGATAAAAGATACAGGCATAGTGTAGAAGTGGCGTCATTAGCCCTAATAATAGCAAAAAACAACAAAATAAATCCGCTTAAGACTTTTAAAGCTGCTCTATTACATGACATTGGAAAAGAAGTGGATAAAAAATTAACTAAAAAAATACTTTTTAAGCACTATAAGGATTATTGTGATTTACCGGAATTTGCTTATCATCAATTCGTTGGAGCCTATTTAGCGAGAAAAGAATTTAAAATTAAATCAAAGGATATATTATCGGCAATTGAGTTTCATGCAACAGGTAATGCTAACATGAGCAAAGTGGGAATGATAGTCTATGCCGCAGATAAAATAGAACCATCGAGAGGTTTTGAGTCTAGTGGCTTAATTGCGGCAATGATAGACAACTATTATAAAGGTTTTATATTAGTGCTTGCTGAAAATAGAAAGTACTTAGTTGATCATCGAGGCAATATTAGCAATCGTCTTACTAAAGCTTGTATGATGCAATATCTGACTTAATAAATAAATGATTAGGCAAAAGCAGTGGAGAAATGTCTCCATTGCTTTTTTTTGTAAAAACAGCATTGTATATGTTTTGAATAGAGCGCTTATTGAATGACTGAAGAGATGGGCAACAGAGTAAGAAGAGATAGTCTATATGTTTATTTTGACAAAATTTTATGTTATATCTCATTATTTTTTTAAAGTATTAAACTTCGCATAATAGATATTATGTAAACTTAATGAACGAAAAAGGCCGATTATATCGTAGTTTTAGAAAATAACATTTTTCGATTGAATCGGCTAAAAGCAAGGTTTCCCACAATTTTTTTAAAACTAATTAGATACTAAATTATTACTAAATAATTACTAATATAGTTTAAATTAATATATTCCTGATTCCTTCTTTTAATAATTGAATTTGTTTATTATTTAATTTAATAATTTGTTTGCTCTCTTTTGTCTCGTTAATTATAGGATTTGAGTATAGTCTCATTTTATCTAAAGATCTGATTTGATTTATAACTGCTAATGTTTCTCGATCGGTTACAATTCCATCAATATAACCTAAATTAATATCGCTATTGGGATTTGCACCGTAGCGATTTGATTTCAGTGGACAAACAACCACTAATGGATTGTTTTCATGACTATTTGCTACAACTACACCATAATGCCGGTTTGAAAATTCACAATTTACATTTACACCAAAATCGAATTCATAAATTTCTCCTATTTTTAAATCAAGTTTTGGTGAGTAACGGTCTTAATATGAAATATATTCCAGCTGCCTTTTTACCCATTCTAATTGTTGCTTTAAATTGTTCATTAAGCGATAGCTCTTTTTAGCCTCTTCGCTCATATATTCTTCTTCATCTGACTTGAATCGATATTTTATTTTTGTCATTTTTCTGTCCCCTATTTAACTTATAGTGTTAAATCATAGAAAAAACGCAAAAAAAATTAACGATTTGTCATCGCTAATTTTATAGCTTGAGAATTTTATTTTTAATATTTTTTATTATAAATTCACCGATAATAACGATAAATACAATTTCTATCACAATCGCTATTAATTGTGCCATATTTAAATTACTAAAAGCATTATAAATAAGAACACCAACACTATTTTTGCTATAACACAAATATTCTGCCATGATCATAACTTTAAAGCCTAAACCAATAGTCTGAAGAATGGTAATAATAACATTCGGAATCATCAGTGGAAAATAAATTTTAAAGAATTTGTAAAACCTAGGTCCGCTAGTTATTCTTAATTCATCAACTATGCCTTCTGCCATATTATCAATTGCACCAATAAATCCTTCGAGAATAATGGGAAGTGTAACTAAATATGTTATCAGATATGGTTGCAGTGGTTTGCCTACTTCTCCTCTTACGACAATAAATATATAAACTGATATAGCAGCAAGAGGCGCGGCTTTCATAATCACTAAAAATGGTTTTAAGAAATCAATTGTTAACTTGTTATAGTAATATAACAGAGAAATGATAAATGAGGTAAATAATGAAGCAAGAATAACCAAAAATACGCGTAAAATAGTTAAAACAAATATTTTTATGGTGTTTAAACTTGTTAAATTATCCCACAAATTAATTGCAATTGTTTCGATACTTGGATAAATTTGTAAATCATTTTTACTATTTGATACTATAAAAATTAACAAAAATATCAAACCAATTGAAAATAATGTAGCAAGTCTATTACTTATTGAGGAAAAAGCCTTCATCAGGAATCTTTCCGCCTACTTTATCGGCCATATTTAAATTTATCATTGCTTGATAATAATCTTTTACTAATTGCGTCTCATTATCAAGAGTTTTAAATCCACATTTATCAAGAGCCTTTTCAAGAATTGACTTCTTAAACGATCCGCCAGATATCGTTTCGGCATTTTCGGCTGTCTTAGTTATATTAGTAGATATTTGATTATATGCGTCATCAATCTCTTTTAGAGCATCTTGTAAAGCATCTAACTCGCTAATCTTAACAAATAGGCCGGATTGTGGATAAGAATCTAAACCAGTTGCTTCTTTCCAAAAAGGATTTAAATCAATGACATGGGCTGTTGAGGTATCAAGTCCGGAAATCTGTGGTTGTGCGGATATAACAATGTCGCTCGCACCACTTGTAAAGGCCGTATTGGCATTTACAACAGTATTCAGATATTCGACATCGCAAGTTACAGATTTTGAATTCAAAATAGTTTCTAAAACTATTTGCGGTGTTGAGCCTAAACCAAATGATGTAATCTTTTTACCAGCTAAATCTTCTATAGAGGTTATTTCTTCTTTTGATAAGATATAAAGATTATCCCACACTAAAGTTTTATATAAACCATAAATAGGTTTGGCATTATAGCGTATTGCACCTAAGTTAATTGGAGCGGCTATAATATTTGCTTCTTCAGCGGAAAATTCAGCAATAAGCTCTTGTGCTCCCCCGTTAGCAATTTGATAATTACCTGTATGATTGATTAAATAATTAGATAAGGCAATTAGTGGAGCACCACTTGGCATTACTACTTTTGGCTCTTTAATTTGTTCAACATTTCCACATGCGGTAAGAAGAGCGCTTAACGCAATCAAACTAAAAATTTTCTTTTTCATAACTTCATCTCCTTGGTTATTATATGCTAGAATAAATAAAATAAATGTGATAATTATCACAAAAAGGAGATAAAATGGCTAAAATATTAGATCTAATAAGTGTTTTAACGGATGATGAGCGTAGAAAAGTAAGATACCTCGAGTTTTATAAAGATGAAATAATTCATTTTGCAGGCGATACTTGTACTTCTATTGATATTATTGTAAAAGGAGAAATTATTATGTCAAATCTCGATGTAGATGGTAAAGAGCAAGTATTTAATTATTTGAAAGGGCCACACATATACGGAAATAATTTAATTTTCGCTACGCAAAAACAATATTTAGGAGATGTTTTAGCAGTTAGCAATATTTCAATATATCGTATTTATGAAAATGATCTTCTTTCCTTACTCTTAAATAATCGTGCGTTTTTACTTATTTACTTAAACATAATAGCAAACAAATCTTTAGAAATGTCAAAACGTTTACGTATCATGTCTATTCAAAATGTTAAAAAACGACTTCTTCTCTTTATTGATATGAAATGTAAAGATAATCAAGGTACTTATATCATTAAATCTATTACGAGCTTAGCTAAGGAATTGTCTCTTCCGCGCGAAACAGTCTCTCGGGCTCTTAGTTCTCTCTGTAAGGAGAAAAAAATTGAAGTTAAGAATAAATGCCTTAAAATAAATAAAAACGCCTTAGATGAGCTCTAAAGGCGTTTTATCTTTACTTTAATAATTCTTTAATTGCTGAGCCAATCATGTTGTCAGCTTTTGTTAAGCCAAAATTTTCTAAGATTGTTGCTCCAATATCAGCGAACGATGTACGCTCCGGTAAGTGTTGACCATTAATAATTGACTTGGAATAACAAAGTAAAGGAACATGTTCTCTTGTATGATCTGTGCCGGTATGTGTTGGATCATTTCCATGGTCTGCGGTTATCATAACTAAATCATCATCATGAACCTCTTCTAATAATTCTTTAAGCTTTACGTCAAATTCTTCAAGAGCTTTTCCATATCCTAATGGATTCCGACGGTGTCCATATTCGGAATCGAATTCTACCAAGTTAACAAAACATAAACCTTGGTAATCAGTATTTTTGCATTCTTCAATTGTTTTATTCATTCCATCAATATTGGAAACTGTTTTTTGCGTTTTGGTTGCACCACTTCCATTAAATATATCAAAAATTTTGCCCACGCAGCTAACTTCATAGCCGTTTTCTTTTAAAATGTTCATGGCGGTTATACCGCTTGGCGATAAGGCATAATCATGACGATTTGATGTACGTTTAAAGTTTGTTTTGTCGCTACCAATAAAGGGGCGGGCAATAACGCGACCTAGCAAATATTCAGGGCGCATACAAATTTCACGAGCAATTTCACAGCATCGATATAATTCTTTTACGCCGGTTACTTCTTCGTGGGCGGCAATTTGCAAAACGCTATCGGCGCTTGTGTAAACAATTAAATTTCCGGTACGCATTTGTTCATCACCAAGTTGAACAAGAATTTCAGTTCCACTTGAAGCATAATTCCCTATGACTTTATGGCCGGTTTTTTCTTCTAACTCGCTGATTAAAGCTGGAGGAAAACCAGTGTCGGTAAAAGTCTTAAATGGCTTGGTCGTCAAAATACCCATCATTTCCCAATGACCAGTCATCGTGTCTTTCCCGTTACTAGCTTCATTTAAAATCATGGAAAATGAATGCTTGTGTTCGACTTTTCCCGTGCCTATAACGGCACCTAAATCTCCTATTCCAAGAGAGTTTAAAGTAGGTATATATAGTCCACCACATTTTTCTGATGTGTGGACAAATGTATTGGTACCTTTGTCACCAAATTTTTCGGCATCATTCATTGCGCCGATGCCGGCGGAATCCAATACTATTAAAAATATTCTTTTGAATTTCATAAAATGTCTCCTGTGTATCGCTATTATTATAGCTCATTTTCTTTTGGTGTACATATCATATGCAGCCAAAATTCTATTTTGCGTAATCGTTGTATAAATTTGTGTTGTCGAAATGTCTGCATGTCCTAGCATCTCTTGAACTACTCTAAGTTGTGCGCCATGCTCCAGCAGGTGAGTGGCAAAAGAATGTCGCAAAGTATGGGGTGAGATATCTTTAGTTATACCGACTTGCGCAGCATATTTTTTTATTATGCGATGAAAATATTGCCGAGAGATAGGCTCATTGAACTTATTGAGAAATATTACATTGGTAGAAAGTTTCTTTATCTTATCACGTACTTCGGTCATATATTTATCTAAGTATTCTAAAGCAAAATCTCCTATTGGTACGCGACGCTCTTTTGAGCCCTTGCCAATAATAGTTAAAATTCCTTTGGACATATTGACATTACCTTTAGTAAGATTTAAAAGCTCTGAAACCCGCAAGCCCGAAGCATACATTACTTCTAGCATTGCACGATCGCGAATTCCCTCTTTTTTTGTCATGTCGGGAGCCATGAGTAAGTCTTCAACTTCTTTTTCTGTTAAATAAATTGGAAGGTGAATAGGCTTTTTTGGATGCGCGATTTTAGGTATTGGATGATTATATTTTCCTTCACGCTGCAAGTACAATAAAAAATTCTTTATAGTGGAGATTCTTCTAATAACACTTTTGGCTTCTAAGCCATGTGCGGTTTGATTTCGAATAAATTTACGAATGTGATCTTCACTGATTTCACTAATATCTGTGATCTCGGGACAAGATCTTAAAAAGAGTTCCAAATCTTCTCGGTAGGCTTCGATTGTATTTTTGGATAAACCTTTTTCGATATATAGATAGTCAATGAAATCCATAATGCCATCTTGTATTAACATGTTTTCACTCCTTACATACTAATTATTTACTAATTTTATACTAAAAATTACCTTTTTGCTTCGCTAGCCCGTTTAAAGACGTTCTTTTTCATTTTGCGATTTAAATCATTAATTATTAACTTTGTTTTTGCTTCTTCTTCATGGATTTGATAATCGAATAAACTCATCTGCAATTTTTGATCGTGGCGGGATTCTAGGTTTTGCAAGGTAACACCAATTAATCTAATAGGTTCATTAATATTCATTCTCTCAAATGTTTGTAAAGCAATTTCATGAATCATCTCATAGCTATTAAAAGCTTTCGGTTTAGTTACCGACTTAGAGTGAACTTTAAAATCAGATGTTTTAATTGTTACTTGGATAGTAGTACCAACTTTTTCTTCTTCGTTAGCGCGCTTTGCCACTAATTTACATAAGTATGTTAGCATTGATTTTATTTCTTCGTAATTATTTGTATTATTTTCGAAAGTGCGAGAATTTCCAATTGACTTGGGATCAGTCTCTTCTACTTCCACAACATCGGAGCCACGTCCTTCAATCCAATCCATACAAGTAAAGTAGAATTTTCCTAAGATGTGTTTCAATTCTATTTGATTTGCGGTTTTTAAATCACCAATTTTATTAATACCGATATTTCTTAATCGTGGTGCAGTTTTTTTCCCTATTCCGAACATACTTTCAATGGGTAAGGGATAAATCATTTTCGGGATATCCTTTCTTCTAATGATGGTTATACCCATCGGTTTTTTCATATCCGAAGCCATCTTAGCTAAAAATTTTGTTGGTGCAATTCCAATGGAACATTGCAATTTTGTCTTTTCAAAAAGTCCATCTTGAATTTTATGTAAGTAATTATCAATATCTTTAATATTTTTTAACGTTTCTGTCATATCTACATAGCATTCATCAATGGAAGCAATTTGTATTATCGGTGAGTAGCTGGAAACATAATTAAAAAATTCATTTGATAAACGCTCATAAAGTGCGAAGTTGCAAGGTACGACTATAAGACTAGGACATAGTTCTTTCGCCATGTAGATAGGCATGGCAGAGTGAATACCAAATTTACGTGCTTCATAATTCGCGGTGGAAACAATTCCTCTTCTTCCTTCTCTTCCAACGACTAATGGATGACCTTTATATTCGGGATGGATAATAGTTTCAGCGGTAGCAAAAAAAGCATTTAAATCGATATGCATAATAATTTTGCTCATAACTATCACCCACTTAAATTATAAACCTTTATTTAATAATAAAAATAGTCTTATAAAATAATTTCGCAAATAAAAAAGCCTATGCTTATAATAGGCTTTCTTAATGCATCATGACTGCATTTTTCTTCATTACTGCTAAATAATCTGCAATCATGACAATAAATTCAGAGTTAGTAGGCTTTGCTTTTTCTGCATTAATGGAGTAACCAAATATTTCGTCGATTAAGTCAATGTTTCCACGATTCCAAGCAATCTCAATAGCGTGTCTTATTGCTCGTTCTACGCGACTGGAAGTTGATTTATAACGCTTAGCAATTTCAGGATACAATGATTTCGTTATTTGACCGATATATTCATCTTGATTTTCAAAAGTTAATAATATACCAGTTCTTAAATAATTATATCCCTTAATGTGAGCGGGAACACCCATTTCATGTAAAAGATCAGATAAACGTTTTTCAATAGATTCATTAGTGGTTTGTCCTTCAAATTTATGATCTAACACAACATCACTTTCTAAGACCGATTGAATGGCATCAAGAAGAGATGATGTATTGAATGGTTTTATGAGAAACATATCACCACCTAATGTCGATATTAAACTTAAAATCTTTTCATTTACTAGTGCTGAAATACAGATGGTATGTCTTACTTTGGCGCCCTCAATGCCTTCATTTATTTGTTTTAGTAAGGCATAACCATCGATGCGTGGCATGATCATATCGAGAATTAATATATCAATTGTTCCACATCTTTTCAGCTTTTCTAAGGCTTCTTCCCCATTACTTGCACTATCGACTACATACATATTTGGTTGACGCGCAATACTGCTTACAATAAAGTCTACATACTGCGGATTGTCATCCGCAACGAATATTCTAATTTTCTCCATATCATACCCCATAGCAAGATTATATTTAAATCTAAATTTTTTGTCTATTAAAGTATTATACATTTATTGAAAACTAGAATTAATACTCATATTTTCGACAATTTTTTTATTTGTTTTGTCGAATTAACCATAATATTGTTCGTAAATTTTATTGGCCATATCAAACATCCATCGCATATATACGCCATAACCATTCTCAACTTTATCGACTAAAACGTGTGTTACAGCCCCAATAACCTTATTATTTTGAATTATTGGCGATCCAGACATTCCGGCCACAATACCATTGGAAACTTTTAATAATCTTTCATCAGTGACTCTAAAAGAAAGACCTTTAGAGGCTATTTCACTTTGTTGATTGATTTTTGTGATTTCAATTTGGTATTTAGTTACTTCGTTACCATTTACAACTGTCCACATTTCGGCTTTCCCTAATTTTACTTCGGAAATTTCTCCAAGTGGCAAGGACACAGAATTGTTAGGTAAGGTTTCATATTTACCATAAATACCTATATTTGTATTGGATAAAACATTTCCTAAGTAATCGTTAAAATCAATATCGGCGATTTTTTCACCCGGTTTCGAGTTGATGCTAGGTGTAATGGAAGTAACATAAGAGTCGTAGATAGAACCACTATCGACCTCAAGTATGCCATTACTATTGTTATCTGATATTTCATGCCCTAATGCTCCATACATATGAGTATTTTCATCATAGAAGGAAATAGTTCCGATGCCCAGTAATCTCTCCTTAACAAAAAGTCCAGTTTTAAAGCGATTATCAATACGAATTATCTGCAAATTACGATTTATAAACTTACCTTCACGTTTAAGACTCAGTTTTAATTCATCTGATTGCGGTGAATTAGTAAAAATGCTTACTAAGTCATCAACATCTTTTACTACCTCATCGTTAGCTTTATAGATAATATCGCCTTTTTGGATATCACTATTGATGCTTGGATTATAAGTTGTTCCATTATATTTTATATCATACGTCCCTGAGACCATTAAACCTCCCGGTTTAATTTCAATCCCGATATTTTGGCCACCAGGAACAATATTGACTGCTTTAATTGCCTCATTAGAGGACAGAGCAAAACCAAAAATGGCCAAAAAAGAAAATAACAACTTCATATTGCGCTCCTTTCAACAATAGTATGGTTGTTATTGCAAGATCTAAATTGGAATTATTTTCTTGAATTGGCGATGAGCTCATGCGCAAGGGCTAAAGACTCTTTGGAAACTAGATTGTCCGTTAGTAGTTTGGCAATATTAACCTCAAATTCTTTTTCGCTTAATTCCGAAATTTTGGTTTTTGTTGTGTCATTCTCTACAAATTTTGAAACTTCGTAGGCTACATCGGCAAAACTAGCCACTTGGGGAATGTGCGATATGACAATTACTTGGCAATTTAGGGAAATATTATGAATCTTTCTACCTACACTTGAAGCAATTTTACCAGATACTCCTGAATCAATTTCATCAAAAATCATGGTTTCAATATGGGAAAAGCGAGTAAAAATTGCTTTAAGTCCCAGCATAAGGCGAGAAGATTCTCCTCCACTTACAATTTCTTTAAGCGGACCATAAGGCATACCAATATTGGATGAAATGTAAAACACTACATTGTCTAATCCTTTAGCTGTCGGTTCGATTCTTTTTATAAGGACCTTAAAGTGAGCGTTTTCTAAATTTAAATCCGCTAATTCGCGGTCAACCTTTTCATTAAGGATTGTAGCATATTTTTCACGAATATTGGAAACTTCTTCTCCGGATTGAAGAACTTTCACTAGTAAGTCAGCAACCACTTCTTTTTGCTTTTTTAAGGCATATTCATAATCACTAATGAGCGACAATTCTTGGATTAATTTTTCACGAGCAAGAAATAAATCATCTTCCGTACTTCCGTATTTACGTATCAATCGCTTGATATTATAAATTCTTTCCGAAAGATATTCCGGAGTATAATCATACTCATTCAGCTCTTTTAGGGTGCCTTGCAATTCATTATTAAGGTCTTGCAAAGAATAGTATAGGTCATTTAGTTTAGCAGCGTATTGCTCATAGTCATTGTCGCGTAAATAATCGATTAATCGGCGTGCTTCATAGATTTTTGTTATGGCACCTTCATCTCCATTTAGAAGAATATCGATATTA
This sequence comes from uncultured Bacilli bacterium, assembly GCA_947625975.1. Taxonomy (GTDB): domain Bacteria; phylum Bacillota_I; class Bacilli_A; order RFN20; family CAG-826; genus RUG131. The sequence goes on along the minus strand of CANQQL010000012.1, from coordinate 18,238 downwards.
TTAAGCGTTTCTTGTAAACGCATAAAGTTTGATAATTTTTTTTCTAGATTTTCTAATTTTTCTAATTCGCCATGCTCAAGATTTAATTTATCTATTTCCTCAATCTGAGCTTTTTTATATGCTATTTCTGCATCATCAAAAACTTTATTTTCCAATTCTTCAAGCTTTGCTTTCTCGACCATATAATTTTTATATAATTCTTGATATATTTGGTATTCTTTAAAATTACCAATAAACTTATCTAAAAGATTGATGTGTTCTTTTTCATCAAAAAGTAATAAAGTTTGATGCTGTGAGTGAATATCAATTATTTCATTCATGATAACTTTTGTTGTGGCACTGGAAAACATGCGACCATTTAATTTTATAGATGTGCGTCCATTAGCATCCAGTATACGAGTAACAATCAGCTCTCCGTCTTCGATTAAATCTTCATACTCATCATTAATCTCACGAATTAGTTCCGAATCTTCGATGAAGAATTTTCCATCTATATATGCTTTAGTGGCACCATTTCTAATTTTATCAAAACTACTTCTTTCGCCTTTTAATAATGATAAGGCATCTATAATGATGGATTTACCGGCACCTGTTTCTCCTAATAGAACATTCATACCATTTTTAAAATTTATTTCGATATCTTCGATAATTGCGAAATTTTTTATGGACAAAGCTTCTAACATAGCTAGTGCACCCCTTTTTCAGAGTTAATTATTAATTTTAGTTGCTTTAAAGAGACTCCGCATTCTTCCATTTGCTCACTTTGCGTGCCGGCCTTTATAAAGTCTTCTTTTATCGCTACAATAATAATTTCTCCCTTATAATAATATAGTGTCAATAATTCCACTAAATTATTAGCAAAACCTTCCTTTGTGGCATAAGGATTGTAAATAATGATTCGCTTATACTTTAATAGTCTTTGAACATTATAATCCATAATTGGTTTTTGATAAATTGCATTTACAATATCAATATGAGAAAATAATTTTTTAATTTCTTCAATTATCGGCCCAAAAGTAACAATAACCGCGGAATTATTTACCTCTTCTCTAACTATTAACCATTCTCCATAGTTAAAGTGAATATCCGTAAGTGAATTATGCAATATATCACGAGGATATCTGATTGAAAATACTCCATGGTTTTGGAAAGATTCATCTAATAGTACTTTTGCTTCGCTTTTGTTTGAGGGCATTGTTATAGTTACATTGGGCATAGTATAAAGCATTGCTTCATCAAAAATTCCTTGATGCGTTTCACCATCTGCTCCAATTAAACCGGCACGATCAATTAAAATAGTACAATTAAGATTCATGCGGGCCAAATCTTGTTGTATTTCATCAAAAGCTCTTTGCATGAAAGTTGAATAAATAGAAATAATCGGGTGATAACCATTCAGGGCTATTCCAGATGCCATTGAAAAAGCGTGCGATTCACAAATGCCCACATCATAGCAACGTGATTTAAAATCTTTAAAAATATTATTTAACTCAGAGCCTTCAATCATTGCGGGATTAATTAATATAGTTTTATTGTGTTCTTTCATAAAGTCATATAATAAATCCGCAATTTCTTTACTCCAAGAGTTATAACTACTGGCTTTTAAAAATTCTCCGGTTTCTTTATTAAAAGGAGGGACACCATGCCACTTGCCACTTCGATCTTCTTCAGCGTATTTATAGCCTTTACCTTTAACCGTTAAGGTGTGTATTACTACGGAAACAGAAGATTTTTTCGCTTGTCTAAAAGCTTTTTGTAATTCTTTGATATTGTGTCCATCAATTGGTCCGATATATGCAAATCCCATTGTGTCAAAAATATTGGATGATAAAAACATTCTTTTAACTTTATTTTTAATTTTAGAGGTTAATTTGAAAATCCAAAGTCCAAAGCGAGTTTTACACATAAAGCGTTGATATGCTCGCTTCTTCTTATTATATGACACAGAAGTTCTTACTCTTTGTAAAAATCGTGCAAAACCACCAGTGGTTTTCGAAATTGACATCTCATTGTCATTGAAGACAATGATGACTTTAGAATCACCACGGCCAATATTGTTTAATCCTTCAAAGGCTAGTCCGCTGGTAATAGCGCCATCGCCAATCACCGCTACAACATTATAATAATCTTCTGGTTTTCCTTGATCGCGGACCACTGCCATACCATAGGCAGCAGAAAGTGAAGTAGAGGAATGACCAGCTTCAAAGCAATCATATATGCTTTCATAGCGCTTTTCAAATCCGGAAATTCCATCTTTTTTTCGTAAGTGTTCTAAGGACCGACCGGTTAGGATTTTATGGGTATAACATTGGTGTCCGACGTCCAAAAGTAATTTGTCTTTATCAAAATCAAAGACACTATGCAGGGCTACAGTTAGCTCTACAACCCCAAGATTAGAGGCAATATGACCACCATTAATTGAGGTCTTATCAATAATTTCTTCGCGAATTGAAGCACACAAAAGTTCAAGTTCTTCGATAGATAAATCTTTTAGGAACTTGGGATCTTTTATCTCTTTTATGTTTATTGATTTAACCTCTTTTCCCATTTTTTAAATCCTTTTACTAATTTTCTACTAATTTTTTACTTGTTTTCTACTTCTTTTATTAAATCATCGCTATTTAGCACATTATTAAATTTTTTATTTGCTTCTTCTAATACTCCTTCTAATTCCTTAATTAAAGATATGCCTTCTTCGTAAAGTTTCATACTTTCTTCAAGACCTAAAGTATTAGAATCTATCATGGCAACGATCTTTTCTAAACGTGCTAATTTTTCTTCAAATGTCATATTTTCCATAATTTTATTCCTTTTTGATAACTTTAGTTATTATTGTACCATCTTTTAAAACAATTTTTAAGGTGTCAGCGATATTTACATCATCTAGTGTCGTTACTAAATAATCATTGTTATATGTGAGACTATATCCTCTATTTAGTAATTCTTTAGGATTAATTGATAAAAGCTTAGTTCGAATATTTTCTAAACTATGATATTTGCCCCTTAACATAAGCTCTAATCTATTATTTAATTTTTCTTCAAAAATTTCTAATTGATGGAGATAAGTATTATATTTATGAGTAATCGATTCATTAAGTCTTCTGCTACTTTCTTTAATATGGGTAACAATGTTAGTGTAGTAACTCATGGGATTTTTAAAGAACGGAAGATTTTTCAAAATATCAATACGGTGTTGATATTCCAGAAACAATTTTTTAATCTTACTATCTAAGAGCAATTTTTTATCAGAAAGTGTCAAGAAAATATCATGCATATTCGGTGTTGCTTTTATGGCAGCATCGGTTGGAGTAGAGGCTCTTAAGTCGGCAACATAATCAGTAAGTGTATAATCGGATTCATGACCAACTGCAGAGATGATTGGTATATTAGATTTATAAATAGTGCGAACCAAATTTTCATCATTGAAAGCATTTAAATCTTCTTTGTCGCCACCTCCACGTCCAAGGATTATTACGCTTGGATGCGCTCTAATGGCCTTATTTAGGGCACTAACAATCTCTGATGGTGCCTTTTCTCCTTGTACTGAAGTATTAAAAAACAAAATCTCAACAATCGGGTAGCGCTTTATAATGTTTTTGGTGATATCATGAATTGCCGCACCACTTCTTGCGGTTACTATCGCAATTTTTGTAGGATATTTTGGAACGATTAATTTATGGCTATCGTCAAAGAGCCCCTCACTTTGCAATTTCTTTCGCAATTTTTCTAACTCGATTAATCGTGCACCTTCGCCAAATAACAGGCAATCACGAACTATTAATTGATAGGTCCCGCTAGGAGCGTAAACTTCGATTGATCCATAGAGTAAGACTTCATCGCCAATTTGAGGAATGTATCCAATTTGTGCTTGATATCCTTTAAATAAAATTGCTTTTAAAGTATATCCTTCTTTGTCTTTTAGATTTAAATATATATGTCCACGGTCAGTAAGACTGCTTACTTCTCCTTTAACAACAAGATTATTTAATTCTGAATCGTTTTGAACTAAAAATTTAATACGCTCATTTACATCTTTAACACTGATATAGGAAATATTCATAAGATAATTTTATCAAGGACTGCATTAACGAATTTATAATCGTCCTCGTCTAAGAATTTTTTTGATAAGTGAACAGCAATATCTATTACAACAGCCTTATCTACCTCTTTAACATAATAGAAATGAGCGTAAGAAAGTAAAAGAATAGCTTGGGCTAAGCGTGTTAAACGATTAAATTTCCATTTATTGAGATTTGGTTCAATGACCGCAATAATCTCTTCTTTATGTAGTAGAGCTTTTATTACAACTTCTTTCACGTAAAAATCAGAATCGTCGTATGTCTCTTTTAATACATTGCTAATTAACTCAGTAATATCATAATTTATACCCATGTGATCATAGGTTAAAGCATCATATATAATTGTCATAGCTTTTTCTTGATTAACATTTCTTGATGTTGTCATAATGCAAAACCTCACTACTTCTTAAATTTTTTTTCAATGGCAAATATATGATAGTAATTAGCGATACCAACGCCAATAAAGACTATCATAAGAATATGAAGTAAAAGCTGAGGTATCAAAAAATTATTGTCAAATTGAAAGATTAACAGCAAAATAGTGTCAATAAAGTAAAGAACAAGTCCTATTATTATGGCTTTCAAATTGCCATTTTTAGTCAAGACCCAAATAACTAAAAAAATTGCACTAAACACCATACTAATTGCGCCATTGACTAATGTTCTTAATATAATGTTTGTAATATAATTACTAAGAAGATGAAAAAGCAGGACATTACTTACTAACGATGGAAAGTAAGTAGGATTTTTTAAAACACCCATTATTGCTCCAATTACATTGAGGATACCGATAAAAAGAAAAGACATCATCATTTTATGGTAAGACGTTACAGCCTGATTATGTAATTCGCTATAAGTATAAGTTTTTTTCATTATTTAATGTTGGAAACCTTAATGTCTATTCTAAATGGTACAAGCTCTGTTTGTGCAGTTAACGCTGCGGCAATTTCTTCTTGCAATGTACGGCAAATGGAAGACACATTCTCATGAGCGGAAATAGTTACATCAACGCGAATGAAAACTTGGTTGTTTTTAATTGTAACTTTGGCAGGTGAATTTAAAATTAAACGCTTCTTCTCGCCATTAGTGTTTGAGTGATTGATAACATTGTCGACAACAGTATGCACTATTTGTTCAAAAATAGTACGAGATAAAGCCATAGTTCCGAATTTGTTATAATTATCAATAAATATATATTGGGCCATAAAAAAATCACTCCTGTTTATATTATAAATATAAACGCTGATATTATCAAACAAAAGATATTTCTTGTCAAGTAAAGATAAATTTATTCTTGTACTTCGTAAAGCAAGACATTGTATTTGGCAATTAATGCAATTAAAAGAGGATTTTGGCGGTTTTGGCAATTCATATAAAAGTTATTGGCATCGTAGAATAACTTAGCACTTTCACCTGTTATTTGATTCTTAAATAAAACTATATCTTCATCAATTATTATGTCATCGCGTGATTTAAGCTTTGCATTAAGTAAATTATATATTTCTTCTTTTTTCGGTTTTAAAAAGAAATAAGAAATTTGCTTCTTATAAAATTCATCTTCTTTGATGTCTAACATGACTCGTAGAATTTTTTCATCCACTAACTCTTTAAATTCGCTTGTAATAAAGTATATTTCATATTTCATTTTAATCACCGACATAATTTTATATCTATTTTATGTCAAAAAGTGTCGAAGATGATATTTTGATAATTCTTGATAAAATAAAAAAAGATGAGTAATAACTCATCCTAAAAATTATTTATTTTTTTAAAGCCTTAATCATCAAATTATTTAGTTTGGATATAAAGTCACCTTTATTTTTTATTTCTCTACCTTCCAAAAGCATCGCTTCATCAAAGAGAACGGAGGCAAATTCTTTGATTAAATCATCATCGTTTTGATTATCTGCTAAAACTTTAAAGATTTCATGTTCGGGATTTAACTCAAGAATTTTTTGTGCCTTTACTTCTTCTTCCATTCCTGGTTGTTCATTCAAAGTTTTCTCCATTTCTAGCGATAGACCGTCTTTGGTAGTTAAACAAACTGGAGCATCCACCAATTTGGAAGAAATTACTACATTATCAACTTCACCTTTTAAGGCATCTTTAAGAGTATCCAATAAACGCTTATTAGTATTAGATATTTCTTCTATCTTATTTTTTTCTTCCTCACTCGCTTCATTTGCGGATTCGGTAGTAATTGACTTAAATTCCACTTTGTCAAAATCGTGCATCATCATTATTGCAAATTCATCAATTCTTTTATCCAGTAATAAGACATCTATACCATTTTTACGATATTTTTCAATTTGCGGAAGTAACTTAATTGCTTCTAAAGATTCACCGGAAACATAATAAATGTATTTTTGTTCACCAGGCATTTTTTCTTTATATTCTTTTAGAGAAATATATTTATCGTCATTAAGTAACGAGTGATATATTAACAAATTTTCCAATAAATCTTTTTTGCCTCCATAGGAAGAATATATACCGAATTTTAAATGTTCTCCGAAGGCTTCAAAAAATTTCACATATTTATCAAAGTCCTCTTTCATTAATTCACCAAGACGGGCGACAATTTTCTTTTCGATATTTTCGCTTATTTTCTTAATCATTGGTGATTGTTGGAGAATTTCTCTAGATATATTTAAATTGAAATCAGGTGAATCAACCAAACCTTTTATAAATTTTAAATAATCCGGAACTAATTCCTGACATTTTTCTTTTATAAAAATACCTTTGCTATATAATTCCAAACCTTTTTCATAGCTATCGCTATAAAGATCATATGGAATGTGGCTTGGAATAAAAATAAGGCTATCGTAAGTTATATTTCCATCAACACGGACAAATAAAGACACTAATGGCTTTTCATTGTCATTAAACTTTTCTCTATAAAATGAATCTAATTCCTCTTCTTTAACTTCATTTTTATTTCTTCTCCATAAAGGAATCATTGAATTCAAAGTTTCATCTTCAGATATCGTTTCATATTCGTTTTCTATTGCTTTGCCGTTTTCATCGACTTTGTTCTTTTGATGCGAACAAAGCATTTTAATTGGATAACGAATATAATCGCTATAGTGTTTGACAATATTTTTAATCGTATATTCATTTAAAAAATTATCATAATTTGTTTCTTTAGTCGATTTCTTTAAAAATACGGTAATGGTGGTTCCGTTATTATCTCTGGTAGCATCTTCGATAGTATAAGAATCTTTTCCATCACTTGTAAATAAATAGGCTTTGCCATTTATGGTTTTGGTAAGTACTTCTACTTTTTCGGCAACCATAAATGCACTATAAAATCCGACACCAAATTGTCCGATAATATTAAAATCTTTCTGATCTTTGGCCTCTTTTAGTTTTTTCACAAACGCTTTGCTACCGCTTTTTGCAATGGTGCCTAAATTATTTATCAAATCATTTTTAGTCATTCCAATGCCATTATCAGATATAGTTAATGTTCTTTTATCTTTATCAATAGCTAATCGTATTTCATGGTCTATAAGTGGTAGTTTACCTTCGCTTTTAATAGCGTTGAATTTGTATTTATCAATAGCGTCACTAGCGTTACTTATTAATTCACGTAGGAAGATCTCTTGATTACTATAGATGGAATTAATCATTAATTGTAAAATTTCTTTAGATTCTGTTTGAAATTCTTTTGTTTCTTTCATAAGTTTTCTCCTTTAGCACTCTTATTGTCGAACTGCTAATTATATTTTAATCATATTTAGCACTCTGTCAAGAGAATTGCTAATTAAGTTTGATATAAATTATTGATAAAAATAAAGTAACATAAAAAAAATAAAACATTAGATGAAAGTGAATGCGAGATGAGTGCAAGAAAAAACTAGAAATCATCTCTTCTTTCTCACCATTTAGAAGATTTTCTATTTGTTTTAAATAAACTAAAAATTAATATCCAAGTACTTTTAAATTATCTTCTGCAATTTTGCTACCATTTTGTGCTGCTAAGCGAAACCAGTATACAGCAGTAGATACATTTTTTGCCACACCGTATCCTTTTACATAACAAACACCAAGATTACATTGCGCATCGGCATTTTCTTGATCTGCAGCTTTTTTATACCACCTAAATGCCTCATAATAATTTTGTATGACACCATTTCCATTTTCATAGCAAACACCCAAACAAAATTGTGCATCAGCATTTCCTTGGTCTGCAGCTTTTGTGAACCAATAAATGGCATTATACATATTTTTCGAAGTTCCATCACCATATGCATAGCATAAGGCTAATCTATATTGCGCTTTAGGATGCCCTTGTTCGGCAGCCTTTTCATACCACTTAAAGCATTCATAATCATCTTGCATCACACCATTTCCATTTTCATAGCAAAAACCCAACATATATTGGGCAAATCTATATCCACGTAATGCAGCATATTGAAACCATTTCACAGCTTCATAATAATTTTTTACTAAACCTTTTCCATAGTAATAACAAAGTCCTATATTATAATGCGCAGGCAAATTTCCTCCTTGTGCGGCTTTATAATACCAATTTAAGGCTTGAGTATAATCTTGTCTAACTCCGTCTCCCTTGTAATAGCATAAGCCTAAATTACATTGTGCTACGGGATCTCCGTTTCCAGCTTTTCTTATTAAGGTTTCTATATCTTCCATTTACTTATTCTTCTCCTTTTATGAAAAATTTTTAATTTTATAAACGATATCCTAATTTCCTTAAATTTTCTTTCGCGGTTTGATCACCATTTTGTGCTGCCATTCGATACCAATAAACGGCCATAGATAAATCTTTTCTTACTCCGTTTCCGTTTTCATAGCATACACCCAAATTACATTGAGCCATGGCCAATCCTTGCTCCGAAGCTTTTTGATACCAATAAACAGCTTGTGCGTAATTTTGTGATGTGCCTTCTCCATCGGCATAACAAAGAGCTAAATTATATTGAGCTTTAGCATACCCTTGCCTGGCAGCTAAGTCATATAATCTAAATGCTTCATAATGATTTTTCATTACACCTTTTCCAAAATCATAGCAGCATCCCAAATTATATTGAGCTTGGGCGTGTCCTTGTTGAGCGGCAAGAGAATACCATTTTACTGCTTCAAAGTAACTTTTTGGGACACCGTTACCTTTTTCATAGCATACACCTAAATTATTTTGGGCACGTGCATTACCTTGATTTGCAGATCTTTTATACCATTCCACGGCTAGATAATAGTTTCTTTCTACGCCACGACCATTTTCATAAAATGAGCCTAAATTACATTGGGCTATGGCATATCCTTGTTGAGCTGCAAGAGAATACCATCTTGCCGCCTCAAAATAACTTTGGGGAACACCTTTACCTTGTTCATAGCATAGACCTAAATCATTTTGTGCACGTGCGAAACCATTTGAAGCAGCATACTGATACCATTTCGCCGCTTCATTATAATTTTTTGCTACGCCTCGTCCATAATAATAACAAAGTCCTACATTAAATATTGCAGGAATATTTCCCCCTTGAGCCGCTAGAGAATACCATTTAAATGCTTCATTATAATCTTGTCTGACTCCGTTTCCTTGTTCATAGCAAAGTCCTAAATTGCATTGAGCAATAGCATCTCCAGAAATTGCTTTTCTTGCTAACGTTAGAATATCTTCCATTTTTAACTCCTTTTTTCTATGCTTTTTGGGTATTTATACCATTAGTATAATCTTAGAAGTAAATAGATTGCAATAATATACTCGACATTGATTGCCTTTAAGATATTGTAAGTAATTAAAAAGAAAATATTTACTTTAGGTTAAAAAAATAACCATACAAAATAATTTAACATGATTATGACTTTTAAGAACTTTGACCTCACTTAATGATTAGAAATTTATTTTTAATCAATTTATAAATAATATTGTTAAAAAAACCAGATACTAGAAAGCATCCGGTTGCTAGAATGATTAATAAAATTTAAATTTATAAACTTGTTTCTTCTTCTTGTTCTTTATGCCAATCTTTACTCATATCAGCAGGGAAAGCAATTGTATAAGTTGAATCTAACATTTCAAAGTCAAAATTGCCAGCTGCTTTTAGACCGAATGATAAGTAAGTTTTTTCCATACCTAAGCTTTCAAAGGTGGCATTATCATAAATAAAATCTCCTTCAAGGAAAAGATTTTTTAGCTCAAAATCGAGATCATATCCAATATTAGTAATCATTGTTCCATCATGAATTTTTATTTGTAATTCACATTTATTTAGCGAGATATTATTGTCAATGAATTTTTGAATATCATTTTTTTCAAATCTTTGCGTTAGTTCAGAAATAAATGTAGTAATTAATGTTGACGAGTTTTTTAAATCTTCGGTTGTAAGAGCATAGACAATCGTTAAATCATTATCCTTCTCATAAGCTTTAGGTGCAGGTAATGAATCTTCATATTCAATTAAAAAATTCTTAATTTTTTCTTCAATTACCGGATTATGTTCAGGAATTTCCGGAAGTACATCTTTTGACTCCTCTTCAATTTGTTTTACTAAATCATCTAAAAGCTGATAATCAGTTTTATCAATATTTTGTTCTTCTTTATCGGAGATGGTTTTAGCCTGTATTTTACTATATAAGCCGTTCTCCTTGATATAGAAACCTGCTAAACCATTAAAACTATAAGTATGAGCTACAGTTTCATCTTCGTCGTTTAAATTTTCATCGTTTAAAGAAAGGTCAATGGTTGATTCTAAAAGAGCTTTTTCGTCATCGGTTGCCTTAAATTCTAAAAGAGAGCTTTCCTTCAAATTTAAAAGCGTGTTTCTTGCTGTAAGATTTTCTTTTTTTAAATTATTATAAATACGTTCCAAATTTTCGATAACCGCAAATTGTAGGCTCGATGTTTCTTGCATTCTAAAACCCGCAGAGTTTTTCATTTCTCTGGTCGCATTTTGAATTTCTTCTGTCGCCTGCTTTTTACTAATTTTGACTTCTTTGCCAAGATTTGAATTTCCATCACAACTGGCAAGTAGCATAATATAAGTCAGACAAATAAATAGTTTATTTAACTTTTTCATAAATTTTTACCTCAACTTATTTACAAGATATTTTAACATTTAGAAATATAAATTTCTATACAGCTTGAACAAAAAGTGTAAATTATTTTTGATAAATTACTAAACTGTTTAAACAATAATTTTTTCCGGTTTTATAATAATTACCTTGATCGACGCTATGTTTGTATTCAAAGATTAAGCGATACTGAACAATATCCGGCGAGTTAAATACAAATTCAATGTCGGAAAATTCTACATTTGTTAAGTTTGTCTTTTGAACCTTTTCAATTGTCAATCCATTTATGTCTAAACCTTCTACGGTAAAAATATTTTGGCTCGATAGTTCAAGATCGACACTGGAAGAAAGTCGCATATTTAATATAACGGTGGTGCTGTTTGTAATGTTAGAGTAGATTGGCGTTAAGACATAATTGCCACTTTCGCTGAAGTTGAGTTGTACCCCACTATAAAACTTATTAAAATTAGCAGAAAAACCTTCCGGAATTTTTCCTACGAAACTTGTTAAGGGTTGAATGATTTTACTAGCTTCATCTTGTATAACGATAATTTTTATTGTGGAGTTTTTATTGCCATTTTTGGCAGTTATAAAAGCTTCTCCAATATTTATTGCTTTTACTTCTCCTTTTTCATTGACACACACAACAGATCGATCCGATGATGAGTAATTGACATAATAAAATTTATTATTCGATGATGAAATTTGGGGTTCTAAATTAAGTTTTTCTCCTTTTTTTATAATTACTTCTTCGTTTTTAAAAGAAATCTTTTCTATACTTGAATTATCATTGGCCACAAATTGTTTGCCTTCTAAAGATAATTTTTCTAAAAGAAAGCGAATATTTCCCAAAGCGTTTCTAAAATCAAAAACAATACGAATTTCACGGACATCAGTTTCTTTAATTTCGAAATTAACTTCGCTACTTTCGTTACCTAAAGAAATTTTTGTTATATCACAGGAACTTGAACGTATCCAACCAGTATCTTGTAAATATTCGATGCCCAAAAAATAATTTTCAGGAACATTATTCAAATCTCCTATACCCCATAAGGAAAGTTCTAATGAAATATTACTTATATCAAAAGTCGCTGGTGAATGCAAGGTAATATATTGAATAGCAGAATTTTTCTTATCATATCCATTTAAAACAACACCATTCGGGAAACTATTTTGTGATGAAGTATTATTGAGCGTTATAAGGGCTAAGTTTTCTTCTATTATGTTGTCTTCAAGATGTGATTTTTCAGATACTTGTAAAGTCTGTGAAGTATATTCAGTTGTAAAATTTTCCTTTAATTCGCTTAGATGATATTCACTGATTTTAGTTTGATAGTGATACGCTTCATCCTGATTGCTTGATAAGTAGGTACTATCATTTAGATTACTATTATTTGTAGTACAGCTAACAAGTAAAAATATTGTTAGAAAGACAATATGTTTCTTCATATTCTTCTCCTCACTCTTAACTTAAGAGAAAAAAGGCGCATTGACGCCTTTTATCTTCCTGTTACGTTCTTAACTAATTCGACTAAAGCATCCGAAGTAAAACCAAAGGCTTTAATTACATCATTTGCCGGGGCACTTGCACCATATGTGTCAATGCCCATATTAAAACGAGCAAAACGTGACCAGCCAAATGTCGTTAGCATTTCGACAGATATACGATGATCATAATCATTGCCGAGAACTTCTTCTTGATATGATTTTTCTTGTTTTAAAAATAATTCTTGGGAAGGCATGGATACAACGCGCACATCAATACCTAAATGATACAGTTTGGCCTTGGCTTCAGAAGCTAAGGAAACTTCACTACCGGTTGCAATAATTACGGCATCAGGGACGCTACCAAGTTCTTTTTCAATTATGTAAGCACCTCTTTCTACACCTTCGTAATTGCTATTACGCATTAATGGTAGCGATTGGCGAGATAAAACAATTGCACTAGGAGTTTCGCTTGAAAGTAAGCTTAATTTCCAACATGCGGCGGTTTCGTTTGCATCACAAGGTCTAAAGACCTGAACATTTGGCATACTTCTTAGCATTGCTAATTGTTCAATTGGTTGATGAGTCGGTCCATCTTCACCAACTGCGATACTATCATGTGAAAATAAGTATATCGCCGGTAATTTAGATAGTGCAGCCATTCTGATAGCGGATTTCATATAATCGGAAAAAACTAAGAAGCAACCGACATATGTACGCAAACCACCATGAAGTAACATACCATTTTGGATACTCGCCATCGCAAATTCACGAATTCCAAAGTTTATATTTCTACCTTCCGGTGTTAAATGTGTCATATTTTTTTCATCTTTAATAATTGTGCATACTGATTTGGCAACATCGGCAGAACCTCCGACAAGATTAAATATTTGTTTATTTAAAAGATTCAATATTGCCTGAGAAGTGTTTCTAGTTGAATCTTTAAATCCTTCTTCGTAATGAGGTAATTCCTTAAAAATATATTTGGAGACATCATTATCAAGCGTTTCTTCGATTTTTATGGCATCATTAAGATGTAATTTTTTATATTCCTTGAATGTTTTTGTCCATCGTTTTATAGCGCGATTTCCTCTTGCAATGAAGGAAGATTTGAATTGTTCATAAACTGTTTCAGGAATTTCAAAAGCAGGATATGTATAGCCATACCTTTCTTTTGCCAAGGCTCCATCTTCTTCGCCAAGTGGTGAACCATGGACTTTGCAGGTATTTTCATTTTTTGAACCAAAGCCAATAATCGTATGCACAATAATTAAAGTAGGTTTATCTTTGCTCTTTTTAGCTTTTTTAATTGCGCGATCTATAGCTTCAACATCGTTACCGTTAGTGACTTCTAATACATTCCAATTACTAGCTTTAAAACGCAATTTGGTGTTTTCATTGCTAGATAGGTCTAAATTACCATCTAAAGTAACAGCGTTACTATCATAAAAAAGAATTAATTTATTTAATTTTTGCACACCAGCAAAGGCAATAGCTTCTTGAGACAAACCTTCTTCTAAGCAACCATCACCACATAAAGCATATGTATAGTGATTAAAAATCATTGATCCTTCTTGATACATTGCTGCTAAAGTTCGTTCCGCAAGGGCCATTCCCACTGCCTGAGCAATTCCTTGACCAAGCGGACCGGATGTTGCATCAATGCCGGGCGTATGACGATATTCGGGATGTCCCGGTGTAAGGGAGTCCAATTGACGGAAAGATTTTAAATCATCAACTGTGATTTGATAGCCGGCCATATGTAAAATTGTATATAAAAGCATTGAAGCGTGACCGGCACTTAAAACAAAGCGATCACGATTTATCCAATTTGGATAATTAGGTGAGCTAACTAAATGACGGGTAAATAAAGTATACAAAATAGGTGCACTTCCAAGTGCCATGCCAGGATGACCGGATTTAGCTTTATTAATACCATCAATACATGTAGCTCTTATCGCGGCGATTGATAATTGATCATTATTCATATTTTAAGTTCCTTTCAATTAATCCTCATCGGATATTTTAATATGTAAATCTTTTAATTGCTGCTCATCAACGGGTTGAGGTGCGTTAAGCATTGGACACACGGCAGATAAATTTTTTGGGAAGGCAATGACATCGCGAATATTATTAGTTCCGGCTAAAATCATCGTCAAGCGATCTAGACCGAAGGCCATTCCACCATGAGGTGGAGTACCATAATTGAAAGCTTGAATAAAACTACCAAATTTGTTTTGAATATCCTCTTCACTTAATCCCAAGATTTCAAATATCTTCTTTTGGACTTTTCCATCAAATATTCGAAGTGATCCTCCGCCGGCTTCATAGCCATTAAAGACAATATCATAGGCTTGAGCGTAGACTTTTGATAAGTCAGAATCTAAGTATTTTATGTCCTCATCACATGGGCGAGTAAATGGATGGTGATTAGAGACATAGCGTCCTTCTTTTTCACTATATTCAAATAAAGGCCAATGAACTACCCAAAGTAAATCGTAAGTATCTGGTTTGATAAGACCAAGAGTTTTAGCATAACTGCTTCGCAAAGCACCAAGGCCAAAGCAAACGTCACGATTCGAATCGCTTGCCGCAATGATAATAATGTCATTGTTTTGAAAATTCAAACGTTCCTTTAAGGCTTTGCTTTCTTCAACACTTAAATATTTTGTAAGTGAACCGGATAGTTGATTATTTTCTACTTTTAAAACTATAACACCTTTTAAATTGAACTTTTTAGCTTCAATATTTAAGTTATCGATAACTTTTCTTGTTGTCTTATCTGCAATATTTTCCACCACGATGCATTTTAAACTTTTTGCCAATCTGAATGATTCAAAAGTCGATTGAGTAAATATGTCCTTAATATCCACTAAATGCATTCCAAAGCGAGTATCTGGTTTATCAGAACCATAAATGTTAACAGCCTCATCATATTCCATTCGTCGCAAAGGTAAGGATATATCAATTCCTTTGACATCTTTCATAATTTTGGCTATCAAACCTTCCATAAGAGTTAAAAATTGATCTTGATCTAAAAAGGAAGTTTCAATGTCTATTTGCGTAAAATCAGGTTGACGATCAGCACGCAAATCTTCATCACGAAAACATCTGGCAATTTGATAATAACGTTCTATACCACCAATCATCAATAGTTGTTTATAAATTTGTGGTGATTGAGGAAGCGCATAGAAATGGCCTTTATGAATCCTAGATGGTACAAGATAATCCCTTGCTCCTTCTGGAGTTGATAAACACAAAAGTGGAGTTTCTACTTCTAAAAAATCATGGGCATCTAAATATTCATGTGTGGCTTTAACAATCTTGGCACGAATTTTTAAGATTTCTTGCATACAAGGTCGTCTTAAATCAAGATAGCGATATTTTAAACGTGTGTCTTCAAGTGCGTCAGTTTTGTCATCAATTATAAGCGGTGTTTGAGCAGCAGTATTAATAACAATTACTTCATTTGCGACAATTTCGATTTTACCGGTTTTTAACTTTTTATTTTCTACCTCTTTTAAAGCAACTTTTCCTTTGACTTGAATAACATATTCATTGCGAATATCAGGAACTTTTATTTCTTCCGTGTTAACCATTATTTGCACGATACCAGTTGTATCACGCAAATCAATAAACATAATAGATCCTAAATTTCTCCATTTATGGACCCATCCGACAAGAGTAACCTCTTCGTTAACATTTTTTTCGTTAATTCTTCCATTATAATAAGTTCGTTCCATAATTTACCTCCTATTCGTGATGAATATCTTCAGCACATGAGCAATGATCATGCTCTTCTTCTTTATCATCAAACATCATATCAAGAGTACCTAATAAATTTTTTAGCGGAATCGTTACTTGCTTTTGTGTATGTAAGTCTTTTAAAACCACTTCATTATTTTTTATTTCATTTTCGCCAATTATAACCGCTAATTTAGCATTTATATTCTCAGCACGTTTAAATAATTGTTTAAAGGATTTATTTTCTAAACATATTTCAACTTTATAGGCATTCGCGCGTAAAATTTGAGCAACACCAAAAGCATCTTTAATTGAGTCTTCCCCTATTGGCATAACATATACATCAGTTTCTAGTTTTTCTTCTTTTAAAAGATTATCATCTTTCATTACGGCGTATAATCTTTCAATTCCCAATGCTAAGCCAACTCCGCTTAAGGCCGGCCCACCGATTTCACTGAGTAAATTATCATAATGTCCACCAGCGCCAACTGCACCTACATTCAAGCCATTTTCGGTAGTATAGTGGAATTCGAAAATAATGTGAGAATAATAATCTAAGCCTCTAACTAAAGAATCGTCAATTTCATAAGGTATTTCGTATTCTTCCAAAGTATTGGTAATAGTTTCAAACCGCTTTTTAGCCTCTGGTGTAAGATAATCACGCATTTTAGGAGCATTTTTAGCTATTTCTTGATCAGCAGGTACTTTGCAATCTAAGATTCTTAAAGGATTAATATTAAATCTTTCTTTGCAATCAGCACACATATTATCAATTTGTTTAGAAAAGTATTCTTTGAGAGCTTCCCGATATTTATTTCTCGATTCTTGGTCACCAAGAGAATTTATTTTTAGATTTATATTTTTAAAACCTAGAAGTTTTAAAGCATCATAGCCCAGCATAATACATTCTAAATCCTGATATGGTGATGTCACTCCTACTGCTTCAATCCCGAATTGATTAAATTGACGATATCTACCGGCTTGTGGTCTTTCATAGCGGAATGCAGGACCGACATAATATGATTTGATAGGCAAATCTTTCGTGGCATACAACTTGTTTGTAACAATTGAGCGCATAACTCCGGCGGTAAGTTCAGGACGTAAAGTGACAGAACGATCGCCTTTATCTAAAAATGTATACATTTCTTTTCTCACGATGTCAGATGATTCACCAACCGAACGAGTAAATAATTCCGTGTATTCTAAAATTGGTGTACGAATTTGTTGAAATGAATACATTTCAGCGACTGCTTTAAGTACCATTTCTATGTATTCAAATGCGCGTGCATCATCATCATAAATATCATGTGTTCCTTTTACTATATTAACATTCATAATTTGTCATTTGCGATAAGTTTACTCAAAAATCTAAATAACTTATAACTTTCCTTTCTAAAAAATAACTATGATAACATTTTGGACTTTTTTGCTCTAAGTGAGTACAAACTACCGGTCACTTAAATAAAAAAACGTCCATTCTAAGGACGTTGTTAACGCGGTACCACCTTAGTTCATAAAAAATTTATGCACTTCTTTTCGTTAACGCCGTATTACGTTTGTTCTACTAAATTCAAACAAAAGTCTCCGTAGTGTCCGTTTAACCACCTTTGAATTTTTCCACCAGCCAAATTCTCTCTATAAAATTTCGTTAAATTAATCTACATCGTAGACACAATTATTATAATATTAAAAATATTATAAAGTCAACAAATTATAGGCTGTGTTCTAGAAAACGACTGCTAAATATGCTAAGCTTAATTAAAATTAAAACTTCAAAAATAAAGTAATTCCAAAATTAACTTCAAAAACGTTAAAATATAAGTGTATCTGTTGCCATCAGGGAGGAAAAGAAATATGGCAGAGATTGTGAAACAAAAGATACATGAAAGAAATAA
>CANQQL010000011.1 GCA_947625975.1 uncultured Bacilli bacterium | reverse complement strand
TCAAAAGGAAATAATCAAATTGTCTTTTTGTCAATATCTCTCTTCCGTTGCGTTTACTTTGTCACTTAACAAAATTAAAATTGCTTTATTTTTTTGTATACAAATATACCTTATAGGGGTATACTATTTATGAGGCGACATATTATGACAAAACATTGTTGTGAAACAAAAAACACCATAAGACCAATAGAAGAAAAAAAAGCAATTACATCGCGCTTAAATAAAATCATAGGTCAGATGAATGGCATCAAATCAATGGTCAACGAAGATCGTTATTGCGACGACATTTTAATTCAACTTTCTGCAATAGATAAATCTATTAAAAGCTTGGCAAATCTAATTTTGGATAGTCATATGCATACGTGTCTGGTTCGCGATTTAAAAGAGAACAAACTTGAAGTAATTGATGAGATAGTTAATCTCTTTAAGAGGTTTCAATAATGAAAAAAAAGTATAGTGTGTTAGGAATGACATGTGCGGCTTGTCAAGCACACGTACAAAAGGCTGTTGAACGCATTGATGGCGTTAAAAATGTAAATGTTAATCTTTTATCAAACTCGATGGAAGTAGAATTTGATGAAAGTATTGTGGACGATTTTTCGATATTTAAGGCTGTTAAGAATGTCGGATATGAGGCGAAAGATTTTCAAAAAGAAAAAAAAGAGAATACAAAAAATATTCCTTTAATAAAATTAATTGTCTCTTTTGTTTTGCTTTTATTAGTAATGTATGTCTCAATGGGACATATGATAAATTTGCCTCTTCCTTCCTTTTTAAGTGGGCATCAAAACGCTGTTTATTTTGCGCTAGTTCAGTTAATAATAATTTTACCAATCGTTATTATGTATCGACGTTTTTTTATTTCTGGCTATAAAAAATTATTTAAGTTATCCCCTAATATGGATTCTCTGATTGCTTTAAGTGCATCAAGTTCGCTTATTTATGGGATTTTTGCTATAGCCATGATGATTTATGGATTAAGTACAAATAATATGGAAATCGTTAAGCATTATCATGAAAATTTATATTTTGAATCGGCCGGAATGATTTTAACTTTTGTTAGTTTGGGAAAGTATTTGGAAGGTGCATCGAAAAGTAAGACAAAAAAAGCGCTGCAAGAGTTGTTAGACTTGACTCCACAAAAAGCAATTGTTGTTAGAAACAATCAGGAGATTGAAGTTGATATTGAGGAAGTTAAAGTAAATGATATTGTTGTGGTAAAAAAAGGTGCTATGGTGCCGGTTGATGGCGTTATAATTGAAGGCACATGTTCTTTAGATGAATCAAATGTGACAGGCGAAAGTATGCCGGTATTAAAAAATATTAATGATAAAGTTTTCTCTTCCACAATAAATATCAATGGTTACGTAAAGGTATGTGCAAAAAAAGTTGGAGAAGACACCTCGATAGCCACAATTATTAAAATGGTGGAGGAAGCTAGTAATTCAAAAGCACCTATCTCCAAACTTGTAGATAAAATTTCAGGCGTTTTCGTGCCTATAGTGATGGCCATATCTTTGTTAAGCTTGATTATTTCTTCGCTTGCAGGAGCAACATTTGAATTAGCGTTTAATTTTATGGTTTCCGTACTTGTGATTGCTTGTCCTTGTGCTTTAGGACTTGCGACACCAGTAGCAATTATGGTTGGAACAGGTGTTGGAGCAAAAAATGGATTATTAATTAAAAACGCGGAAATTTTAGAGAAAACCCATTTAATTAAAACCGTTGTGTTAGATAAAACCGGTACAATTACATATGGTAAACCACAAGTTATGGATTTTATTACTTTAACAGATAATAAAGAATTATTATCTATCGTTTATTCCTTAGAAAATAAGTCTGAGCATCCATTAGCACAAGCAATTATTCAATATAGTACACAAAATAGTGCAAAACTATTAGATATTGAAAATTTTGTTTCAATGGATGGAAAAGGAATTTCCGGCGTTTATAAAAATAATTTATATTCGATTGGTAACGAAAGAATTTTAAAAAATGCTTATACTTCTGATTTAAGTAAACAACTAGATTTATTTACAAGCGAAGGAAAAACTATTTTATTTATTACTTGTAACGAAGAATTAATAGGAGTAATAACTTTAAAAGATCAAATTAAGCCAAATTCTATAACCGCTATAAATGAATTAAAAAAGATGAGCATTAAAGTTGTTATGCTAACTGGTGACAATGAAAGAACAGCTAAGCAAATAGCTAAAGAAGTGGGAATTGACGATGTAATTGCTGAAGTTTTGCCCATCGATAAAAAAGATATTGTTGATAGTTTAAAAAAGGATGACAAACATCTTGTGGCAATGGTAGGAGATGGAGTTAATGATGCATTAGCTTTAACTTATGCCGATTTGGGAATCTCTCTTAAAGGTGGTAGCGATATTGCCAAAGAAACTAGTGATATTGTTCTCTTAAAAGACGATCTTTTGGATGTCGTGAACGTCATACAATTAAGCAAGAAAACTTTAGCAACCATTAAAGGAAATTTATTTTGGGCATATTTTTACAACTGTGTAGGAATTGTTGTAGCATCTGGACTTTTATATCCAATTTGGAATTTCAGTTTAAATCCTATGATAGCGTCTCTTGCCATGAGTTTATCAAGTGTGTTTGTAGTAACTAATGCACTTACAATAAATTTATTTAAGCCAAAAAGAATTAAGAAAAGAAAGGAGATAGATAGTATGAAAATTACCTTAAAAGTAGAAGGAATGATGTGTGGAAATTGTAAAGCACATGTCGAAAAAGCCTTACTTCAAGTGGATGGTGTTAAGTCTGCAGTTGCATCTTTAGAGGAAAAAAATGTTGTTGTGGAGTTGTTTAAAGATGTTAACAGAGATGTATTAATTCATGCGATTGAAGAAGAGGGTTATAAAGCCCAATAAGAAGCGATAAGTTGAAAAATGATAACTAGTGTGGTACACTTTTTATATTCTTAGGTGGTAATAGCAATGAAATTATATAAATCATCAGAAGATTATCTTGAAAGAATTTTAATTATTCAAAAAGAAAAAGGATATGTTCGGTCAATTGACATTGCGTATGATATGAATTTTTCTAAACCAAGTGTCAGTGTAGCTATGAAAAAATTAAGAGAAAATGGCTATATAATTGTAGATGATAATGGTTTTATTACATTAACGGAATTAGGTAAAGAAGTGGCAAATAAAACTTATGAAAGGCATATAATTTTAACAGAAATTTTGACAAAACTTGGTGTTTCTGAAGAAAACGCTAAAATTGATGCCTGCAAAATTGAGCATGATTTAAGTGATGAATCGTTTGAAGCTATTAAAAGTCATATGAAAAAAGAATAGTAATAAGCACTATTCTTTATAAAGCTACATCAAGTATCATCATAATTGCAAAACCTAGTAGCAAGCCAATTGATGCTAGGTTTTTATTATCTTTAAAAGAATCGGGAATTAATTCGCTAGCGACTACCGAAATCATTGCTCCTGCTGAAAAGGAAAGCAAAAAAGGCATTATATTCTGTACTTTCATGGCAAACAGTGCACCAATAACTCCACTTATTGGCTCGACAATTCCTGATGCTTGTCCAATAAAGAAGGCTTTACTTTTAGAAAAGCCGTGTTTTCTTAGTGGCAAAGCAACGCATAAACCTTCAGGAAAGTTTTGGATACCAATTCCGATTGCCAAAAAAATGGCACTGAATATTGAAGCTTCTGGGATGTTTAAAGCAACACTTCCGAAAGCCACGCCAATTGCCATACCTTCCGGTATATTATGTAGTGTAACAGCACTAGTGATTAGCAAAGTCTTTTTATGTTTATCTTTTACTTTGCTTTTTTTACTCAATATTATGTCAGAAACTATAATAAAGCCACCGCCAAAAATAAATCCAAGAGATGTTTCAAGATAGGCAGGGCGATTCAGTGATGCACATAGTGAAATAGCGGGAGCTAAAAGAGACCAAAATGATGCCGCAATCATGATTCCTGCTGCCATTCCCATCATGACGTCCAGAACTTTTTGGTTATAATTTTTAAATAAAAACACAAATGAAGCCCCGAGTGCTGTAACACCATACGTAAATAAAGTAGCAAGAAGTCCTTGAAGTATGGGACTTAATTTAATAAACCAATCTATAAATATCACCAGTTTATTTTATGAAAAGCGGGCAAACAAGTGATAAATGTTTAAAAAAAGAATCCATAAGGATTCTCAAGTATAACTTTTAATTTATTTTTTGGAATGTTTTTTATTCTTTTCTATATCTTTGATGGTTAAATGTATTTCTTTTAGTGTTGGTTCTTCTTGGGGACCGGTTTGTGATTCTTCATAGATTACATCATCAGATAGTTCGTTTAACATTCGCTCTCTTTCGCTTAAAAAGCTAACATTTGCATAATGCTTAATATTTTGTTTTTGTCTTTTTTTCATAATTTCACCCCTAATATTTTTTGTCAAAAACTCTTTAATAATATTGGCTAAATTTGCTATATTAATTAAAGGAGATTGGTATGCACATTTTTAAACATTTTTGGACAATAACAAAACATCGACATTTAGTAATGAAATATTGTTTTAAATTAGGAATTGGCTGGCAAGGTTTAGTGCATGACTTATCTAAATATGCACCAATAGAATTTTTTAATGGTGCCAAATATTATCAAGGTAGTAGAAGTCCAAATGATAAGGAAAGAGAAATAAAAGGTTATTCAAAAGCGTGGATGCATCATAAAGGAAGAAATAAGCATCATTATGAATATTGGTTTGACGTAAACTTAAAGTCCAATCAATATGAGGCTGTAAAAATACCTATAAAATATTTAAAGGAAATGTTTGCAGATCGTATTGCGGCCTCCAAAGTTTATAAAGGCAAAGAATACACAGATTCTTGTCCTTTTGATTATTTTGTTACACATACAGCGATAAAGAGAATGCATCCTGAAAGCGCTAAAATAATGCTAGAATGGTTAGAAAAATTAAAATATAATGGGGAAAAATTAACATTTCTATATATTAAAAAAAATTATAGAAATAAATATATTTACTAATAAAAGTAATCTTTAAATGTTCATTGCCTTTTGCACTAATAAGGATATCAAAATATTTTGCTTTCTTAATAATAAATTATAAATAATATATCAAAAATTTTGATATAGTACTTTTGTCTTTATAATATTCGTATTAAAAAGCTATGCTAAGAAAGATAATTTATTAATTAGTCGAGATATAAATTTGTTTTTATAAAAAAATCTATATTTACTTTTCCTTCACAATAGAAAGAGAAAGTATTACTCATTTCCCTAAGGTAATCAATATAATTATATACTCTTTCAATATCGTATTTTGGCGTATCATCTAGATGATCTTCTTTATTTGTTAATATTGAAAGTAAAATAGAGTATTCTGTAAATAAATTACTTGCAAAAACGCCAGAGTCATCTGTGTTTAAGCACACTTGTATATTATCGTTCTTGGAGTCATTTAATTTGTACTGATTAAAGCTGTACAATGTAGAAAATTTATAGCCCCTATATGAGCCTATTAAATAGTTTGATGTCAAATTTACTTCTACTATTAATCTATTCCCATTAATATAACGAGTTTTACATAAGTTTTGTAAATCAGAGATTGCTTTCACATATTCACTTGATATGTTGATTTTTATTATTTTTTTACCCTCAATTCGTGTCTTTACACAATAATGATATTTATAATATAATTCAACTGCTTTAAGATTTTTTCTAGATTTGCTTACAGATTCATTATTAGATAAAGCATAAAAATTGTAGCTATTTGGTGTTAAAAAATTTGTTTTTGAAAAGAAATCTTCAATTTTTTCATTTTTATTAACCTCTTTTTGATTTAAATACCATTGTTTATAAACTTCGGGATTATCACCGCGTAGTTTCATAGAGTCATAATAATCAGATAAGGAATAAACACTATTAGAATCATGACAATATAATTCATTTAGTAATCTGCTAGCCTCATATTTTAAATCTTCGCATAATGTATTAAGTTTTCCTAAAAAGCGCAGTTTATATATCATCCAAACGTAGTCGTCCAGTGCCATTTGTTTATCTTTAAAAATTGTATAATCTTTTAGTGAATAATATTCTTCTGCATTGATACCTAAAGCAATTGCATGACCCAATCTGTCGCCTGGATGTAATCCCAAAAAAAGAACAGCCTCAAAAATAGCCCGCAGTCCACCAGGAATATCAATAAAATCTTCGCCCACATGAAAAGTTAAACCATTTAAACTCATTTTAATTTCATCGCTATAAAAATCTTTATATTTAGCCTGAGATAAATATCTAAAACATTGCCCAAATACTTCTGGGCCACAGTTTATTTCTTTATTCGCGGCATCGATACCGGTAATAAATTTTGCAGAAAAACATGAAGATATTAGATAGTTATAAAGCTGTGTAGCATTTTGCTTTAATGTGCATCTTAAATAATAGTTTCTTGGTTCAGCAATTTCGTTATCATATATTTTCATTTTTTCGTATTTTTTTATGAAATGTACTACTAAATGATTATTTAAAATTGCTTTTTTTAAATCCTGGATGTTACCGTAATAATAATTATCTATCCATTTTTTATTATTTTTATTATAGCTTTGCGATTTTATTAATTGTTTAATAATATTATTTATATTCGATATTCTAGAAGGAGTAATCCGTAATTCATAGTTTTTAATATGACATTCTTTTATGGATCTAACTGCATAATTTATTAATAAACTATCATCTTTTTCGCTTAATAACATAGTTTTGTTTTCATCATATAACGAAAAGACATGAAAACCGGGGCTTTTTCTACTTTCAATAAAATTAGAATAAAATTCATTTCTATAAATTAAATATAGGTGCATCAAGATTTTATCTTTATCATTAAACATTTTTTTATTATTGTAATTTAAAAACATATAATAAAGTAATGCTCTTTCGCCCTCCCAAATGTTTTCACCTTTACACAATGCCATAGCGTAATCATCGTATGAATTTAGTGTTTTTTCGTTAAAGGTAGTGGGGATATTATTTAATTCATAAAAATCACAGAGCATAGTAGTATAATCGTTAATTGATAAAAAAGATTCTATCTTTTTTTTCTCCGTGCAAATATATTCACTATTCACTTCGTTAGTTGGATAAAAGAATTTTGTAAAAAAATACTTTCTAATTAAAATAGCACGCATCATGTGAATTCTAAATAAATTATTTGAGTCAGTTTGAACTTTGTCTAAGCTAATAAGTTTATCCACAGACATTTTCTTATTATGCAAAATGTACCAATTGCAATCACATACAGGCGCGGCTCCATAAATGTGATTATGATTTTCAGAGATTCCTTTCGATAATACCATATCTAATCTTCGATCATCAGATGTTATTATTGGCGTCCAATTAAACTTAATATTGCTTAGATGTGATTGCGCTAATTGTGCAACAATAAAAATATCTTCTCCGCAATGGTGAACTAAACTGCGCCAATCAATAATTTTGCATTGATCAATGTGAGGTTCAGGCAATAATCTAATAAAATCGTTAGAAATTTCTAAAATATAATCAACAAGATTGTAATTAGATTTAATTCCAGATATTTTACTATAATCTTTTGAAAATCTTATATAATTATTTATTTCGTCAAATGTGTTGTGGGTATTTGAATAATTTTCTAATAAAATATTGTTTAATCTTGCAACAAATTTATTATCAATATTTTCTAATAAATTCACATATATGTTCGATGTATTTGTTAAATAAAAATTTATGAGATCCTTTTCAAGTGATATATCTAAAAGCGCATATATTCTTTCAAAATCTTTCATATTAATGAATTTTTATATATTATATTCGTCAATAAGGCAATCAATTATTTGATTATAATCCGCGTTAAATTCATCTTTTTTGCTTTTAGACATTTTAGTATGCTCTTCATAATTTGTTCTTTGAATTTTATTAAATCTATTTTTTGTTACATTAGTTCTTGAAGTTATTAATTCTCTAATTTTATTTATAGTTGCAAGATTATCAATTTTTTTAATGTCTTTAAAAACATCATTTAATTTAAAATAAGTATTTTTAGCACGTTTAAGCTTATCTATAATCTTTGATATTTTTGAAAAATCTAATTCTACTCCAAGCACTTTCATGTTATCTACTTTTTGAATTATGTTAATTATAGCTACACTAATAATACTTTTATTTTTAAAATTAAATTTGGAAATTTCATATAATAGGCCACGATCTTTTCTTTTAAAAACGCTAATATTTACTAGGTATACATAATACATAAATTGATATACAAAAAAGGCATAGTATTTTAGCTCATCATCAGTTAAAAAATCCCATAAATATATTGTGTCTGGCAAATTAATAGTAGTGAATTTGTTTTGCAAAAAAGATTTGTCGCAGATTGAGAATTCTGGTTTTTCGAAAATTTTATAAAATTGCCTAATAGGTATAGAGATATTATTAACATAATTTGCAAACACAATTCCTAAATATACAGAATCAAATGATATTAAATTAGTTTGCCTATTAATAGCTGTTTTTTGAAAAAATTCTAAATCGACTTTAGTAAATTGACTTAAATTTAAATCACATTCATTTTCAAGTTTAGTTAAAAAAATCTCAATAACCCTTGCTCTTTTTTCCTCTTCACTTAAATTAATATCAAGAATCTCCCGAGTACATTTATAAAAAAATTGTATTCTTTCCCTAAGGTTATTACCTAAAATTTTAGTAAAGATGTCAAGTTTAAAAACAGACTTAAAACCATCAAAATCAATATAAATATAATTAAATATTTTTTTCAACGATTCTTTTTCAACTATATCAAGAAAATTAGTTTTAAGTTCAATCCGGTATACTTCTGGTAACACTTTAACTAAGTAGTTCTTAGTCATATCTTCTATAATGGTATAATTTATAAAAAGATTATTATTTCTGCCTTCAAGTAAGATTTTATAATTTTTAACATATTCATTTTTAACAGAATATTCAAAATCACTCTTATTGCCAGATAAAACTATTATTACATTATGTATAGATAGGTATTTTCTTATTTGTTCTAACATATCATAGCAATCACTGCTATTTAAATCCATATCATCAATCATTATAATTACTGTTTTTGTAGTGTTATTAATACTGACTTCATTAAGGAACAAAGAAAATAATTTATAAAATTCTTGCTTAATTTTAAAAATATGTCTCAAAGCAAAAAGGTCATCAGAATCATCAAATGTATTATTGTTTTTAGTAAGTCTTGTTACATATTTGTTTATTTTCACAAATTGTTCTAATAATTCTGGGTTTTTATCTTTATTGTTTTGTTCGGTTATATTTATGTAATCATTAAAAACCGCAGATAATATTAATTTCAAAATATTATTAGAATCTAAAATTCCACCTGGTTCTATCAACTCATTTATTACATAATATTCTACATTTTTCTTTTTAATATGTTCTTTAACAGAAAGCAAAAAAGAAGTCTTTCCAGAACCTCTTCCTCCTAACACTGTAATTATATTAGAATGCTCAATGTTAGAGGTGCAGATAGAATCTTTTACTGCACAGCTTTCGTTATAATAAAATGTATCATTGCTTATTTCTGAAATACATCTAAAAAAATCTTTATATGCTGGATTTTCATCAATTTCATAAGGATGTGGATCAAGAAAAAAATATTTACTCATAATTATGCCCCCTATTTTTTATATTAGCATAGCTTCTTATATTTTCAAATAGTTAATTATAAAAAATTACATTTTGCTAATCTCGTAAAATGACAGTATAAATGTATTTAGTCATACACAAAATTCTCTATACAGAATTGTAAGACTAAATTTATTTTATTATAATATTTAGAGTATTTCGACTTTGAAATTGAGACATTTAAATATATTTTTTATTTGATATAATAAAAAAGAGGTGAAAATATGATTGATTTACATTTGCATTTAGATGGATCAGTATTTCCTGATACTTTGATAAAAATTGCTAAAAAAGAAAACATTATTTTGCCTACTTATAACGAACAAGAATTATTAAAATTTTTACAATGTCCAATTGATTGCGCTAATTTAAATGATTATTTAACAAGATTTGAACTTCCGGGTTTAGCAATGCAGACGAAATATGGTTTAAGCGAAGTAATGTATGATTTATTAAAACGTCTAAATAAGCAAAATATTTTTTATACCGAAGTGCGATTTGCACCACAACTACATTTAAAAAAAGGTTTAACACAATTTGAAGTAGTAGAAGCAGTTCTTGCTGGAATGAATAGAGCAATGAAAAAGTATCCGATAAGAGCACAAGTTATTTTGTGTTGCATGCGTGGAAAGGATAATCATAATTTAAATTTTGAGACAATAAATGTCGCAAAAAAATTTTTAGGACAAGGTGTATGTGCTCTTGACTTAGCAGGTGCTGAAGGTTTATTTAAAACATCAATGTTTGAAAAAGAGTTTGAATTTGCTAGAAAATTAAATATACCTTTTACCATACATGCTGGTGAATCTGATTCAATTGATTCAATAAGATTTGCAGTTAAATTTGGAGCCAAAAGAATTGGACATGGTATTCGTGCCATAGATGATGAGAGGTTTATGGAATACTTAGCAAATAAAAAAATTGGCATCGAAATGTGCCCAACAAGTAATTTACAAACAAAAGCCGTAGAAAATTTGCAAGAATACCCGCTCAAAACTTTTCTTAAAAAAGGTATACTTGTGACGGTAAATACTGATAATATGGTGGTATCACAAACCACATTAAAGAAGGAGTTTCAATTATTAGAAAAAGAATTGCATTTAACCGATGGCGAAAAAAGAAAATTACTTAGAAATGCTATAGAAATCTCATTTGCCGATGAGGAAACTAAAAAAGAATTGCTAAAAAAAGTAGGGAGATAGATATGAATTTTTTAATTGCTATTAGCGGAGGTTCAGGAGCGGGAAAAACAACTTTATCCAATCGATTGAAAGAAATTTTTCAAGATGATTTGGTGCAGATAACATATGATAATTACTGTAAGGATTGTAGTAATATTTCTATGGAAGAACGGACCAAAGTTAATTATGATATTCCCTCTTCCTATGATAGCAAACTCTTTGCACAGCAAATAAAAGCTTTAAAATCCGGAGAAGAAATTGAAAGACCAACATTCGATTTTACTACGCATACAAGAACAAAAGAATTTGTTAAGATATTACCGCGAAAAATTATAATAATCGAAGGAATTTTGGTTCTTCAGGTGAAAGAACTTTTAGATGAAATTAATTTATCGATATTTGTCGATGCTGATGCAGATTTAAGATTATCGCGTCGTTTGCTTCGTGATATAAAAGAACGAGGGCGTACACCAGAATCAGTCATTAGACAATACCTAACAACTGTTAAACCTAGCCATTATGAATTCATTGAACCAAGTAAGTATGATTGTGATTTTATTTTTAACAATAATCAAAACAATGGGTTAGATGAAAAACAAGTTGAAAAACTGGTTCAAATTATTAAGAGAGCGATTTAATTGCTTTCTTTTTTTATTAATTCATAATATTCAAACCAGCGATATTCACGAATAGGATATTTTGTTCCATCTTTAAAAAATAATACTAGAGCTGGCTTAATATTATGATATTCTTCGAAATATTCGTAATTTATTAAAAGACCTTTTTTAATTTTTTTCTTAATAATTCCATGATAATTATAGTACATAGAATTATTATGCCCAAAAAATTGTAAAATGATTTTTAAGTTAATTAAGAAGTGTTATAATAAAGCGATTTTAAGAGAGAGTGATGATATGAAGAACTTTTGGCTGGAAATAAAACATATTTGTAAGCAAACAGGAGCTCGTTATGGAATTTTACACACACCTCATGGAGATGTTGAAGTTCCAATGTTTATGCCTGTCGGAACTTTGGCAACTGTAAAATCATTGTCTCCGGAAGAAGTAAAAGCTTGCGGAGCGGGTGTTATTCTCGCCAATACTTACCATCTATTTTTAAGGCCGGGTGCGGATATCATTCAAAAAGCAGGGGGACTTCATAAATTTATGAATTATGATGGCCCAATACTTACTGATTCTGGAGGATTTCAAGTTTTTTCGCTTGCAGATCATCGTAAAATTACAGAAGAGGGTGTCACTTTTAAAAATCACTTAAATGGAAGTAAATTATTTTTTTCTCCGGAAATTGCAATAGATATCGAGCAAAAGTTAGGTGCTGATATTGCAATGTCTTTTGATGAATGTCCACCATATCCAGTAAGTTATGAGTATATGAAAAATTCAGTTGAAAGGACCTTACGATGGGCGAAAAGGGGAAAAGACGTACACACTCGCGAAGATCAAGCCCTTTTCGGTATTGTGCAAGGAGGAGAATTTTCGGATATAAGAAGAATGTGTGCGGAAGAATTAGTAAAAATGGATTTTGATGGTTATTCCATCGGAGGAACATCAATTGGAGAACCAAAAGATGTAATGTTTAAAATGGTGGAATATTCAGTACCGTATTTACCTCAAAATAAACCCCGCTATTTAATGGGAGTTGGGTCGATTGATTATATTTTGGAAGGCATTGCCATGGGCGTTGATATGTTTGATTGCGTTTTGCCAACCAGAATTGCCAGACATGGAGCGTTAATGACATCGAAAGGTCGCGTAAATATACGTGATTTAAAATATGCCGAAGATTTTTCACCGCTTGATGAAGAATGTGATTGCTATTGTTGTAAAAACTATACAAAAGCATATTTGAGACACCTTTATAAATGTGATGAAACATTTGGCAAAAGGTTACTCTCTATCCATAACATCCGGTTCTTAATTAAAATGATGGAAGAAGCGCGTCAAGCAATTAAGGAAGATCGCTTTGGTGATTTTAAAGATAAATTTATTGCTAACTATGGAGATAAGAGGGGATTTTAATGGATATAGATTTATTTGATTTTTATTTGCCAGAAGAGCTAATTGCTCAATCTCCTGCAAAAGTACGTGATCAATCACGTTTAATGGCAATTAATAAGGACACGAAAACTTTTGAACATAAACACTTTTTTGATATTGTGGATTATTTGCATAAGGGCGATGTTTTAGTGCGCAATAATACCAAAGTTATACCGGCGAGATTATTAGGAGAAAAAGAGGAAACCCATGCTCATGTGGAATTATTGCTTTTAAAGCAAATGGAGAATGATACTTGGGAATGTTTGGTAGGGAATGCTAAAACTGTAAAAATTGGCACTATTGTTAAGTTTGGGAACGGGGAATTAAAAGCAGAGTGTATTAAAATAGGTGATGAAGGAATTCGCCATTTTAAAATGCATTATGAGGGCGTATTTTTGGAAGTTTTGGATAAATTAGGAAAAATGCCGCTTCCACCATATATTCAAAAACAATGCGAAGATAACTCCAGATACCAAACAGTTTATGCCAAAGTTGAAGGAAGTGCGGCTGCGCCGACAGCAGGTTTTCATTTTACTGAGGAACTATTTGAAAAATTGCAAACTAAAGGGGTTATTGTGGTTGATGTTACTTTGCATATTGGCTTAGGAACTTTTAGACCTGTTAAAGTTAACGATGTCTTACAACATCATATGCATTCGGAATATTATGTAATGAGTGAAGAAACAGCAAAGATTTTAAATAAAGCCAAAAAAGAGCATCGCCGTATTATTTCTATTGGAACAACCTCCACAAGAGTATTAGAAACAGTTATGCAGAAATATGGTGAGTTCAAAGCTTGTTCGGGTAATACTTCTATTTACATATATCCCGGTTATAAATATTTGGCTATAGATGGATTAATTACAAATTTTCATTTACCAAAATCTACCCTGTTAATGTTAGTTTCGGCTTTGGCGGGGAGAGAATTCATATTAGAATGCTATCAGCAAGCAATAAAAGAAAAATATCGCTTTTTTTCTTTTGGAGATGCAATGTTTATTTATGGAAACGAAAATTAACTATTATCTAGAATCGATTAAAGAAATCAACAAAATAAAAGCAGAAGGTAAAAAACCAACATTACTTTTGCATGCATGCTGTGGACCTTGTTTGACTTTTCCCATTAAATTTTTAACTCAATATTTTGATGTGACGGTATTTTATAACAACTCAAATATTTATCCTAAAGAAGAATATTTGCGTCGCAAAGAGGAAATGTATAAATTTTTAAACTATTTTTATCGTGATTATGGTGTAAAAGTTACGGTTCTTGAAACCGAATATAACAACGAAAAATACAATGAGGATTTGGAGCCATATAAGGACTTAGATGAAGGCATGATGCGTTGTTTTGTTTGTTATAAAAAACGCATGGATGAAGGCTTTAAATATGCGAATGACCATAAATTTGACTATTTCACAACTGTGATGACAATTTCAAGACAAAAAAATAGTCAAAAAATTAATGAAATTGGACGAGAAATTGCTAAGAAATACAATTACACAAAATATTTTTATTCCGATTTCAAGAAGAAAAAAGGTATTGATGAAGCGCACGATATGCGCATTTATTATAATCTTTACAATCAACTTTATTGTGGGTGTAAATATACTTACGAAAAAGCACAAAAAAGTGGCAAAATTTTAGCAAAATAATTTAAAAATATAGCTAGTGAAGTGTAATAACTCTCTGGCTTTTTTTGTAATTTTAAGAAATAGTTTAAGAGATTTTTTTGAGTTTGTTTTGACTGTTTATATTTATAAATAAATTATAAAATTTTAAATAATGCTTGACTATAAGCAACAAGTATAGTAGACTTTCAATGTTTGATGCTTGCATTGATATGTGAGGTTGCTGATACGCCTTGAGCTGTTGTCATGAATAGTGCGTATTAGGGAATTCACATGGAGCAACGTCTAAGCCTGATTTAGACAAAGGAGGAAATTATTCATGGCTAAAAGCAAAAAGATTAGAGTCCGCTTACAAGCATATGATCACAAATTGGTTGATGTATCTGTTGAAAAGATTATTGAAGCGGCAACTAAATCCGGGGCTAAGGTTGTAGGTCCTATTCCACTTCCAACGGAAAAACAAGTTTATACAATCTTGAGAGCTGTTCACAAAGATAAAGATGCTCGTGAACAATTTGAAATTAGAACACACAAAAGACTAATTGATATCGTAAACCCAACTAAGGAAACAGTTGATGCATTGCGTAGGCTTTCTTTACCAAGCGGGGTTAACATCGATATCAAGTTATAAAGGAGGTAGGACAAGATTATGAAACAAATAGTCGGACGTAAGATGGGCATGACACAAGTTTTTGCTACTGATGGCACAATGTACCCTGTTACCGTTATCGAAGTCTTACCAAATGTTGTAACACAAAAGAAAACTGTCGAACATGATGGTTATGATGCAATTCAAGTTGGCTATGAAGAAAAGAAAGAAAATCGCTGCAATAAAGCTGAAAAGGGAATTTTTGCAAAAGCCAACACAACACCTAAGTATGAGTTAAGAGAACTCAAAGGTGATGAAATGACTAAATACAATGTTGGCGATGCAATTACCGTAGATATCTTCACGGCTGGTGAAGTAGTCGACATTACAGGCGTCAGCAAAGGAAAAGGTTTCTCTGGTGCAATTAAGCGTTTCCATTACATTATTGGACCAAAGGGACATGGTTCCGGATATCATAGAGGTGCTGGTTCTTACGCTACTGTCGGTAGAACAAATAACAGAGTACATCCAGGTAAGAAGATGCCTGGTCACCATGGTGGAAAAAATGCTACAATTCTCAATTTGACAATTGTTGCTGTTGACCCAACAAAAAATGCTTTGTTAGTTAAAGGAGCTATCCCGGGACCTACAAAATCAATCGTTACAGTAAGAAGTGCTGTTAAAGCCCAAAAAGGCGCTAAAGTTGTTAAGGACTTAGTAAACAACACTGAAGCTGTAGCAGAATAGCGAGGTTTATTACTATGGCAGAGAAAGTAAAAAATATAAAACTTCCGGTAGTTACAATGACCGGTGAAGAAGCCGGTTCAATAACTGTTAATGGTAATGTTTTCAATATTGAACCTAATAAAGAAGTTATGTTTGAAGCTGTTCAAGTCTATCAAGCTAACAAACGCCAAGCCACAGCCAAAACCAAAGTTCGTTCTGAAGTTAGTGGTGGAGGTAAAAAGCCATGGAAACAAAAAGGCACTGGACGTGCTCGCTCAGGATCAAATCGTTCTCCAATTTGGGTTGGCGGTGGAACTGTTTTTGGACCAGATGGCAGACAAAACTATAGCCTTTCTATGAATAAGGCTGCTCATAATTTGGCAATGCGTAGTGCTTTATCCCTTAAAGCAAAAGACAAGGCGATTGTTGTCGTTGATAATCTGGAATTAGCAGAGCCTAAAACTAAAACTATGGTTGCAGTATTAAAAGCTCTTAAAGTTGGCAAAAAAGTTCTTATTGTTTTAGAAGATACAAATGAAAATGTAATTATGGCTGCAAGAAATGTTGAAGGCACAATGATAGTCCCAACTACCAATGTGTGTGTATATGATTTATTAAATGTTGATACTGTTGTCACAACAAAAGCAGCTATCAAATTAGTAGAGGAGGCGCTTGATTAATGCCTAGAAAGAAAAAAGAAGTTGCAACAGAAAAGCGCTTCGCAAAACCAACAATTAAACAATTCGATGTCATTGTTCGTCCGGTTATAACCGAAAAGACCATGGCAATGGCCCAAAATCAAAATAAAATTGTTGTCGAGGTTTTAAAAAATGCAACACGTACTGAAATCAAATTAGCTTTTGAATCTGTATTTCAGGTTAAAGTTAAAGAAGTCAACATTCTTAATGTTCACGCTAAGGCAGCAAAAAGAGGAACACGTTATCCTGGAACAATTTCGGGATTTAAGAAAGCAGTGGTAACACTTGCTGAGGGCGAAGCCTTAGACTTATTTAAAGAATAATCCTTAATATATAGGATAATAAAAAAATCAAATATAGGAGAAAGAAATTATGTCAATTAGAACATACAAACCGACGACACCTAGTCGTCGTCAAATGACAAACTCGACATTTGAAGAAATTACAACAAGTACTCCTGAAAAAAGTTTATTAGTTAGCATTAAAAAGACCGGTGGTCGTAACAATAATGGTCGCATAACTACTCGCCATATTGGTGGAGGTAATAAACGTCGTTATCGTCTTGTTGACTTCAAGAGAGTAAAAGATGGAGTCGTAGCAACTGTTGCTACAATTGAATATGATCCAAACAGAAATGCAAATATTTGTTTAATCAACTATGCTGATGGAGCAAAAGCTTATATTCTTGCGCCTAAAGGTATAAAAGTTGGAGATAAAGTTGTATCAGGTGACGCTGTCGATATTAAAGTCGGTAACGCTATGCAAATTGGTAATATTCCTGAAGGTACTTTGATTCATAGCATTGAGTTATACCCTGGTAAAGGCGGTCAATTATGCCGTGCAGCGGGTACAAGTGCTCAAGTTCTTGGTAATGAAGGAAAATATGTTATTGTTCGTCTTGCTAGTGGCGAAGTTCGTAAAGTTTTATCCACTTGTCGTGCAACAGTCGGCGAAGTTGGCAATGAAGACTGGAACTTAGTAAACTTTGGTAAGGCTGGTAAAAATCGCTGGTATGGCGTTCGCCCAACCGTTCGTGGTTCGGTCATGAATCCATGTGATCACCCCCATGGCGGTGGAGAGGGAAAAACACCTGTTGGCCGTGATGCTCCACGTACACCTTGGGGCAAGAGAGCACTTGGTGTTAAGACAAGAAATACAAAGAAAGCTTCTAATAAACTAATTATTAGAAGAAGAGACCATTAATTGGCAAAGGAGGAAATGAAACATGGCTCGTAGTTTGAAAAAAGGCGCATTTTGTGATGAACACTTAATGAAAAAAGTTGAAGCACTTAATGCTGCAAACAAGAAAGAAATCATTAAAACATGGTCAAGAAGATCAGTGATTTATCCAGAATTCGTTGAGCATACCTTTGCTGTTTATAATGGTCATGAACATATTACAGTTTATGTAACTGAGGATATGGTCGGTCATAAATTAGGTGAATTTGCACCAACACGTACTTACAAAGGTCATACAGGTCATACAGCAGAAGATAAAGCTGCTAATGCTGGAAAGTAAGGAGTAGAGAAACATGAAGAAAGAAAAAGAAAATAAAGTAACAGAAGCTAAGGTCACTAATGAAAAAGTAGCTAAAGCCACAGTTACATCAGTGAGAATTACTCCTAGAAAATGTCGTTTAGTTATCGATTTAGTTCGTGGTAAAGATGTCAAGGTTGCACTAGGTATCTTAGCAAATGTTAACAGATCAGCTACACCGATGGTTGAGAAATTAATCAAGTCTGCAGCGGCCAATGCTGTTAACAACCACGAAATGGATGAAGATAAATTATATATTGCTGAAATATTTGCTAATGAAGGACCACGCATGAAAAGATATTTGCCTCGTGCGAAAGGTTCGGCATCAGGCTTAGTAAAAAGAACAGCCCACGTTACAGTCGTGGTTAAAGAGAGATAGGAGGAAGCAAGTTTATGGGTCAAAAAGTTAATCCAAATGGTATGCGTTTTGGTGTCAATCGTGATTGGCATTCAAGATGGTATGCAAATAACCAAGAATTTGCAACTTTCTTAAACGAAGATATTAAAATTCGAGAATTCTTAAAGACAGCTTTAAAAGATGCTTTAGTATCACATATCGATATTGAAAGACAAAAAACTGAAACAAGTAATTTTGTTAAAATTATGATTCATGTAGCGCGTCCAGGTGTCGCTCTTGGTCAAAATGGTGATAATATTAACGCTGTGAAGAAAAAATTAAGCAAAATTCTTAAAAAACAAAAATTCAATCTAGAAGTTATTGAAGTTAAAGAACCAAATCTCGATGCTAATATTGTTGCTCAAATTATTGCACGTAAATTAGAAGAACGTGCTTCGTTTAGAACTGCACAAAAAATGGCAATTAGAGATGTTCGTAAGGCTGGGGCAAAAGGCTGTAGAACATTAGTGTCCGGCCGTTTAGGTGGCGCTGATATTGCTCGTGGCGAAGGCTATAAAGAAGGTATCATTCCTCTTCATACACTTCGTTCAGATATTGACTATGCTTTAGCAGAAGCAGCTACAACTTATGGCCGTTTAGGTGTCAAAGTTTGGATCTGCCGCGGTGAAGTTCGCCCCACTAAAGTTGAAAAGAAGGGAGAGTAATTCACATGTTACAACCAAAGAGAGTTAAGTATAGAAGACCACATAGTCTTAAATACGAAGGAAAATCAAAGGCCGGTAACGAAGTATCTTTCGGTGAATTCGGTCTCCAAGCAACCTCTGGAAATTACGTAACTGCTCGTCAAATTGAAGCTGCTCGTGTTGTCTTATCAAGATATACAAAGAGACAGGGTCAAGTTTGGATTCGTATTTTTCCACAAATGGCAAAAACCAAGAAACCTGCCGAAGTTCGTATGGGTTCCGGTAAAGGTAGTCCTGAATCATGGGTTGCGGTTGTTAAAACAGGACGCGTTATGTTTGAAATTGGAGGTATACCAGAAGCAATGGCTCGTGAAGCATTGCGTTTAGCTGCTTACAAACTTCCAGTTAGAACCAAAGTAATTGCTAAGGAAGGAAAGGGTGAATAAACATGAAATTAAGTGAAATTAGAGAAATGAGCACGAGTGAACTTAATGAAAAAGTTTATCAGTTGAAAGAGGAACTATTCAATTTACGCCGTAAGCAAGCAGTCGGACAGCTTGACCACCCAAAGCAATTAAATTTTATTCGTAAGGATATTGCTCGCATCAATACCGTTCTTAGAGAACGTGAATTGGGAATTAAATAGGAGGACTGAAACATGGAAGAAAGAAATACACGTCGTGTAATCCAAGGTGTAGTTACATCTGACAAAATGGACAAAACAATTACTGTTTTAGTCGAAACTCATAAAAGACACCCAAAGTATGGTAAAAGAGTAAAGTATGCTAAAAAATACTTAGCACATGATGAAAACAACACTGCAAAGGTAGGAGACGTTGTTACCATAATGGAAACTCGTCCATTATCCGCAAGAAAACGTTATCGCTTAGTGGCAGTTGTTAATAGAGATTTAGAAAAATAATAGGAGGATTAGTTATTTATGATACAAACAGAAACAAATCTAGTTGTAGCAGATAATACAGGTGCTAGATCAGTTCGTGCCTTCCGCCTATATGGTGGTTCCCACCGCAAAAGTGCTGGTGTTGGGGACATCGTCTTATGTGCTGTAAAAGATGCTATTCCAAATGGAAAAGTTAAAAAAGGTGATATCGTTAAAGCTGTCATCGTCAGAACTAAAAAAGCTTATAATCGACCTGATGGTTCTACAATTGCTTTTGATGATAATGCAGTAGTTATTATTAATGATGATGGCGCTCCACGTGGTACACGTGTCTTTGGACCTGTAGCTCGTGAACTTCGTGATTATGGTGACAAATTTATGAAAATTGTTTCCTTAGCAAACGAAGTATTATAGCGGAAAGGAGAAAAGAAAATGAAAATTAAAAAAGGTGATAAGGTTATCGTTATCGCTGGTGCCGACAAAGGTAAAACGGGGATTGTTCAAAAAGCTTATCCACGTTTAAATCGTGTTGTTGTTGAAGGCGTAAACGTTCACAAAAAACATAAGAAACCTACACAAGCTAACCCAGAGGGTGCAATTTTAGATATCTTTGCTCCAATTCACGTTAGTAATGTGGCGTTGGTTGATCCAAAAACAAAGAAAGCGACTCGTGTCGGCTATGAAGTTATTAAGGGCGAAAAAGTTCGTGTCTCTAAAGCCAGCAAGAGTGTTATTAAATAGGGAGGTAAAGGTATTATGAACAGATTAAAAGAGAAATACGTTACCGAAATTGTTCCTGCATTGATGGATAAATATCATTACGATTCCAAAATGCAAGTTCCACATATCGAAAAAATTGTTATTAACATCGGTGTTGGTGATGCGACCACAAACTCTAAGTTATTAGATGACTCTGTAGCAGAGTTAGCTCAAATCACTGGACAAAAACCTGTTATTACAAGAGCTAAAAAATCAATTGCATCATTCAAATTGCGTGAAGGACAAGCAATTGGTTGTAAAGTTACTTTAAGAGGAGAAAGAATGTACGAATTTTTAGACAAACTTATCTCTATCTCCTTGCCACGTGTCAGAGACTTCCGTGGCGTAAGCAAAAATGCTTTTGATGGTCGTGGAAATTATACTTTAGGAGTAAAGGAACAAATTATTTTCCCAGAAATTAGTTATGAAAAAGTCTCAAAAGTACGTGGTATGGATATTGTTGTTGTAACAACAGCAAATACTGATGAAGAAGCATTTACATTGCTCAATTTAATCGGTATGCCATTCCATAAATAAAGGAGGACGAAATAAATGGCTAAAACATCAATTAAGGTTAAACAATCGAGACCACAAAAATTTAAAGTCAGAGAATATACACGCTGTGAACGTTGTGGTCGTCCTCATGCTGTTATTCGTAAATTTAAACTATGCCGTATCTGCCTACGTGAATTAGCTTATAAAGGCGAAATTCCAGGCATGAAAAAGGCAAGCTGGTAGGCAAAGGAGGAAGACAAGTTATGGTTATGACAGATCCTATTGCAGATATGCTTACAAGAATTCGCAATGCTAATGCAATGCATCACGAATCCGTTACAATGCCAAGTTCAAATATGAAAGTTCGAATCGCTGAAATCTTAAAAGAAGAAGGTTTTATTACCGATTTCGTTGTACTTGGAGATACGAAAAAAGAGTTAACTATTACTCTGAAATATGCGGAAGGAGGCATTCGAGTAATTTCTGGCTTAAAGAAGATTTCGAAACCAGGTTTACGCGTCAATGTGTCTCATGATAAATTACCACGTGTTTTAAGAGGATTAGGTATTGCTATTATTTCTACCTCAAAAGGTGTTATGAGTGATAAGAAAGCTCGCGCTTTAGGCGTAGGTGGCGAAGTTATCGCTTATGTATGGTAGGAGGTAATAAATTATGTCACGTATTGGAAATAAAATTATTACAATTCCTGCTGGTGTAACAGTGGATTTTAACGAAAATCATGTTACAGTCAAAGGACCTAAAGGAACTTTAGAAAACACATTCAATCCCCACATTACTTATAAAGTTGAAGGAAATACAATAACAGTTATTCGCCCTGATGACACTATTGCGATGAAAACAATCCATGGTACAACTCGTGCCTTGTTGCATAATATGGTCGTTGGTGTTTCAGAAGGATTTAAGAAAAAATTAGAAATCGTCGGTATAGGTTATCGTGCTGCTATGAGAGGAGAAAATCTTGTTTTAAATATTGGTTATTCTCATGAAGTAGTTATTACACCTGATGCCGGTGTTAAAATCTCATCACCTTCAGCAACTGAAGTTGTAGTAGAAGGTGCTGATCGTCAAGCTGTTGGTCAAACTGCAGCAAGAATTCGTGCAGTTCGTAAACCTGAACCTTATAAAGGTAAAGGTATTAAGTATACCGATGAAGTTATTCTTCGTAAAGAAGGAAAACGTGCTGGTAAGAAATAGTCGATAAGGAGGAAATGACACATGATTAATAAAGAATCAAGAAATATTGTTCGTACAAGACGTCATAAACGTGTACGTGCAAAAGTAAGTGGAACAGCTGAAGCACCTCGTCTAAGTGTTTATCGTGCTAATGCAAATATTCATGCTCAAATTATCGACGATGTTAAAGGTGTTACTTTGGTAAGTTCATCATCTGTTGCTCTTAAGTTAAAAAATGGTGGCAATATTGAAGCTGCGTCAGCAGTTGGTAAAGATATTGCTGAAAAAGCTCTTAAGGCCGGAATTACAAAAGTTGTTTTTGATCGCTCTGGTTATGTATACCATGGTCGAGTCAAAGCAGTTGCAGAAGCCGCTCGCGAAGCTGGCTTAGAATTCTAGGAGGTTTAGTTATGTTAGAAGAACAAGAAACACAAGTTACTGAAGAAGTAAAAGAAACAGAAGCTGCTCCTGAAGAGACGAAGACACCTAGACCTGAACGTCATCCACGTGGTGATCGCAAAGATCGTGGAAACCGTAAAGAGTTCCGTCGCGAAAAACCTGAAAAAGAATTTACTGAACGTGTTGTGGCAATCAATCGTATTAGTAAAACTGTCAAAGGTGGACGTCATATGAGATTTGCTGCTCTTATGGTTGTTGGTGATGGAAAAGGACGTTTTGGATATGGAACCGGTAAGGCTGGCGAAGTACCAGACGCTATTAAAAAAGCAACTGAAGCAGCTAAGAAGAATATGTTCCGTGTTACTTTAGTTAAAGGTGATACAATTTCTCATGAAATAATTGGTGAATTTGGAGCATGTAAAGTTTTATTAAAACCTGCACCTGAAGGTACCGGTATTATTGCTGGTGGTCCTGTCCGTGCTGTATTAGAATTAGCTGGTATAAAGAACATTTACTCAAAAGTTTATGGCTCGCGTACACCTATTAACGTTATTCGCGCTACAGTAAGTGGCTTAAATAATGTCAAATCATATAACGTAGTCAAAACATTACGTAAATAATTTATAACTGAAATTTACATTAATTAAATAGGGAGGTGCAACATATGAAACTGCATGAACTCGAATACACTGAAGGATCTCGTAGAAAAAATTTCCGCGTTGGTCGTGGAATTGGATCCGGAAATGGAAAGACTGCTGGTAAAGGTACCAAAGGTCAAAATTCTAGAAGTGGCGGTGGAGTCCGTTTAGGATTTGAAGGTGGACAAAATCCACTTTATCGTCGTTTACCAAAACGTGGATTTAACAATATATCGCGTGTTGAATACGCTATTGTTAATGTTGAAATGCTCAACAAGTTCGAAGAAGGCACAAATGTTACCCCTGCATTGTTGAAAGAATCTGGCTTAGTTCGTAAAGAATATGATGGAGTTAAAATCTTGGGAAAGGGAGAACTTAAAGTTAAGTTAGCCGTTTCTGCCCATAAATTCTCCAAGACAGCCGAAGAAGCAATTAAGAATGCTGGCGGAACAATCGAGGTATTATAATATGAAAAAACTCGGGCAAATCTTCAAAAATAAAGAAATCGTTGATCGTATATTCTTTACATTAATGATTTTATTGGTATTCAGAATTGGAGCAGCAATTGCGGTTCCAGGCGTTAAAGTTGTTGGAGACTGGTCAGATTCTGATGCCTTATCCATGATGAACCTTTTAGGCGGTGGAGCCTTATCTAGCTTTTCCATCTTTGCCTTGGGTGTTTCACCATACATTACATCACAAATTATTGTACAATTGCTTTCAATGGATGTTTTGCCTGCTTTATCAGAATTAAATAAGCAAGGCCAATATGGACGTAAAAAAATTGAAATGGCAACCAGATATTTAACACTCTTACTTGGTGCTGTTCAAGCCTATGGTATTATAAAAACCATGCAAGCGACGGAATATATTGAAGTTGCAACAATTGCAAATTCAGAATTCTTTACTTATGTTTATATTGTTACTGTTCTTGTTTCCGGTGGCATGCTTGTTATGTGGCTAGGAGACCAAATTTCTGTAAAAGGTATTGGTAATGGTATTTCCGTAATTATTTTTGCTGGTATCGTTGTTTCCTTACCTCAACAAATTATAGGTGCATTCCAAACATATTTAAGCGCTTCGATTCCAACTGAAGAAGCATCGTTAATTCTTAGTGGCACGGGCAGATTCTTATTATATATTCTGGCCTATATTGCTATAATTACCTTCGTAATTTTCATTGAAAGTTCAAAAAGAAAAATTCCTGTCCAACACGCTGGTAAATCTGGTGGTGGACAAAAGTATAGTCAAGCGAGTTT
Source organism: uncultured Bacilli bacterium (assembly GCA_947625975.1). GTDB lineage: Bacteria > Bacillota_I > Bacilli_A > RFN20 > CAG-826 > RUG131. The sequence continues at coordinate 12,126 of CANQQL010000011.1, read as the reverse complement.
CTTACCAATTAAGATTAATTCCGCTGGCGTTATCCCTGTCATTTTTGCTTCTTCTATTATGATGGCACCACAAGTAATTGTAAGTTTTATTGAAGGTGCAGATACAAGCGCAGAGTGGTTAAATATATTTTCTAGTTCGAAGATGACAACTATCGGTAATTTCCGATTCCCATTTGGATTAGTAATTTATATAGCTCTTATTATTGCTTTTACATTCTTTTATTCATCATTACAAATTAATCCCGAACAAATGGCAGAGAATTTCCAAAAAAATGGTTCTTACATTCCTGGTATTAGACCGGGTAATGAAACGGAAAGATATGTACGTAAAGTTCTTAACCGTGTAACGTTTATAGGAGCAATGGCTTTAGCGTTTATTGCAGCTCTACCTGTTGTCTTAGTGCTTACTGGATTGCTTCCTCAATCATTGGCACTTGGTGGCACTGGTTTAATCATCGTAGTTGGTGTTGCTATTGAGATTAGTACCCAAATTGATGGTCTTGTTGCTGGGAAGAGTTTTGAAGAAGTGCAAAGAAGGAGCGCAGAATAATGTTGAATATCATTTTAATGGGGCCACCTGGAGCGGGTAAAGGAACACAAGCAAAAAAAATTATAGCTACTTATCATATTCCACATATTTCAACCGGGGATATGTTTAGGGAAGCGATAGCCGCTAAAACGCCTGCTGGAGTTTTAGCACAAGGTTACATTGAAAAAGGTTTGTTAGTACCTGATGATGTGACTATCGATTTAGTAAAAGAGCGTTTAGCAAAAGATGATTGTGCAAAGGGATTTTTACTTGATGGATTCCCAAGAACAATTCCTCAAGCTGAAGCTTTAGAAAAATTAACAAAAGAAATCAATCGACCAATCAGCGCAGTTATAAATATTACTGCGGATAAAGAAGTTCTTGTAAAAAGAATTACCGGAAGACGTGTATGTAAAGAGTGTGGAGCGCCATTCCATATCGAGACTCTAAAACCAAAAGTTGAAGGAGTTTGTGATTATTGCGGTGGTGAACTCATGCAAAGAAAAGATGATACATTAGAAAGTTTGGCGGTAAGATTAGAAGCTTATGAAAACCAAACTCTTCCATTAGTTAAATTTTATGAAGATAAAAAGTTACTTCATAATATTGATGGCCTGATTGGTCTAGAAAACGTCTTCAAAACTGTTTGTGATATTTTTGAGGAGATTAAATAAAGTATGATTATCGTAAAATCACCACGAGAAATTGTGTTGATGCGCGAAGCTGGTAAGATTGTGGCTAGTGTATTTACTGCACTTAGGCCACATATCAAACCGGGCGTTACAACTAAAGAACTTGATTGCCTTGCCGAAAAGGTTATACGCAATCAAGGCGCAGTACCTGGTTTCTTAGGTTATGGTGGATTTCCGGGCTCTATATGTACTTCTATTAACGATACATTAGTGCATGGAATTCCGGATAACACAAGACTCAAAGAAGGAGATATTATTTCTATCGATGTTGGAGCAGTATATAAAGGCTACAATGGAGATGCAGCAAGAACTTATCTTGTCGGCAAAGTTTCAGAAGAAGCAGAAAGACTTGTGAGAGTTACAGAAGAAAGCTTTTTTGAAGCAATGAAAATTATAAAACCCGGTATTCATTTGTCAGATGTTTCGTACGCAATTCAAGAATATTGTGAAAAACATGGTTATTCCTTACCACGAGATTATACAGGCCATGGTATTGGAAGAGATTTACACGAAGACCCGGCTATCCCAAATTATGGTTTGCCTGGACATGGTCCAATTCTAAAAGAAGGTATGTGTTTGGCGATTGAGCCAATGGTTAATCAAGGAAAATACAATACCAAAGTAATGTCTGATGATTGGACTGTAAAAACAGTTGACGGAAAATTATGTAGTCATTATGAAAATACAATTGTTGTTACAAAAGATGGATATGAAATCTTAACATTGGAAAATGACAATAAAAGGAGTGTTAATTAATTAACTATGTCAAAAGAAGACGTAATTGAAGTAGAAGCGGTAGTCGTCGAAACTTTACCTAATGCTATGTTTAATGTAAAGTTAGAAAACGGTGTCGTAATTTTAGCCCACGTTTCTGGTAAAATCCGTATGAACTACATTCGCATTTTACCAGGTGATAGAGTTACGGTAGAAATATCGCCATACGATTTAACACGTGGCAGAATAACATTTAGATACAAATAAAAGAAAGAAAGTCAAACGGAGGATTATTATTATGAAAGTTAGACCTTCAGTTAAACCAATTTGCGATAAGTGCAAAGTAATTCGTAGAAAAGGCCGATTAATGGTTATTTGCGAAAATCCAAAGCATAAGCAAAGACAAGGTAATTAAGGAGGATATTGCTATATGGCACGTATTGTTGGAGTAGATATTCCAAATGATAAAAGAGTTGTTGTCTCTTTAACCTATATTTATGGTATTGGACCTACAACTGCAAAGAAAATTTTAGCAGCTGCTAAAGTTAATGAAGATACTCGTGTTAAAAATTTGACCGAAGATCAATTAACTGCAATTAGAAATGAAGTGGCTAAATACAGAGTTGAAGGTGACTTACGCCGTGAAGTTGCTTTAAACATCAAACGTCTTACGGAAATTGGTTGTTATCGTGGCTTACGCCATCGAAAAGGTTTACCAGTTCGTGGACAACGTACAAAAACTAATGCTCGTACTCGCAAAGGACCAAGAAAGACTATTGCGAATAAGAAGCAAGCAGTTAAATAGAAAGTGAGGATAAGGTAAAATGGCTAATAAAAAAGTTGTTTCTAAAAAGAAAAAAATCAAGAGAGCCTATACTAAAGGTGTCGCTCACATCCATTCAACATTTAACAACACGATTGTTACTATCACTGATGAAGCTGGAAATGTAATTGCTTGGTCTAGTGCTGGTGCATTAGGATTCAAAGGGGCAAAAAAATCTACGCCTTTTGCCGCACAATTGGCCGCAGAAGCTTGTGCAAAAGTTGCGGTTGATCAAGGTATTAAAACCGTTGATGTGAATGTTAAAGGCCCTGGATCCGGTCGTGATTCTGCTGTTCGTAGTTTGCAGGCTGCTGGATTAACCATCCAAATGATTACTGATACTACACCAATTCCACACAATGGTTGCCGCCCACCAAAGCGTCCACGTGGATAATAATTAAATAATTAATCTACTAACGATTGCAAAAGGGAGGAAAAGAAATGAAAAAAATTGTAAATCCATTTACGAAAATTAGTTTTGATACTGCGGAATTTGATGGTAACACGAATTATGGAAAGTTTGTTGTAGGACCATTAGAAAGAGGCTATGCATTAACAATTGGTAATTCTTTAAGAAGAGTCATGTTATCATCATTACCAGGTGCGTCAGTATTTGCGATTGAAGTGGAAGGCGCAAGACATGAATTCTCTGCCTTAGATGGTGTTGAAGAAGATGTAACGATGATTGTACTTTCTTTAAAAGATTTGGTACTTAGAATAGATTGTGATGATTCTTCCACAAAAAGATTAGAACTTGAAGTTGAAGGACCTAAAGTTGTTACCGCTGCGGATTTAGTTGTGCCAAGTGATGTTACAGTAGTAAATCCGGATTTAGTTTTGGCTCATGTTGCCGAAGGCGGCAAATTAAAAATGTCGTTATTTGCACGTAACGGAAGAGGATATGTTACTTCTGAAGGGAATAAAGCTCTTCGAACAGGCAATCAAGTCGTTGGTACAATAGCTACTGATTCTAACTATTCACCAATAACCAAAGTTAATTATGAAGTAAAGCCAACCCGTGTAGGACATAACGCTAATTATGAAAACTTAGAATTAGAGGTTTGGACTAATGGCTCGGTTTTACCACAAGATTCCGTTGCTTTGGCAGCAAAAATTTTGATTGCGCATTTTGAAGAATTTTTAGTTCTTAATGAAATTACTCGTGATATGAATATTGTTGCTGAACCAGTTGAACAAGCAACTAATAAATATGAAGACATGACTATTGAAGAATTGGATTTATCAGTTCGTTCATATAACTGCTTAAAAAGAGCGGGTATTGCTACAGTCTTAGAGTTAACACAAAGAACTGAAGAAGATATGATGAAAGTACGTAACCTTGGTAAGAAATCACTTAAAGAAGTTAAAGAAAAGCTTCTTGCAATTGGTTTAAGCTTCAAGGATTACGTGGATTAGGAGGAAGTTTAAATGGCTGCACAAGGTCGAAAAAATGTACATGGTAAGACGGGCGTTCGTTTTAAAGCCGCTTATACATCAAGCAAACATAAAGCAATGTTAAGAAATGTTGTAACCGAATTAATCGTTCATGAGAGAGTGGTTGTAACATTTGGAGTTGCCAAGGATGTTAAAAATTTGACAGAAAGAATGGTCACAAAAGCTAAAAATGGTGATTTGCATAATCGACGTTTAGCTGCTGCGGTTATTCGTCCGGAAGTATATGTTGATTCTGAAAAGAAAGTAACTGCACTTGACAAATTATTTACAGAGATTGGCCCACGTTATAAAGATCGTAAAGGTGGCTACACCAGAATCTTAAAAATGGTGCCACGTCGCGGTGACAATGCTGAAATGGCTCTTGTAGAATTTGTAAAATAAAGAAAAATGACTAAATTGATAAAGGTTCCACATTAGATGGAACCTTTTTACGTATGAAAAACTTAGTTTTGAATATAATTGATTAGGAGCATATTATATGAAAAAACTTAATTTAAATTTAGATTTAGCCTTTAATTTACTTTTTCCCTTATTTATCAGTTTTGTTATATCAATGACCTTACCAAATTTTACAACTTATTATAATAGTCTTGTAACCTTAGTTAGGGTTCCACCTATTATTTTTCCGATAGTGTGGACAATACTTTATATTATGATGGGATTTGTCGGTTATAAATTATCACAAAACAATGATGAAAAAGGCGAAAAACTTTATTATGCACAACTATTAATAAATTTTCTCTGGACACCAGTGTTTTTTGGACTAAAATCTCCTGTTTTTGGTTTAATTTTAATTGCACTACTCCTTGTACTTGTGATATGGCTATTCTTTTATGTTAAAAGTAAATATGGAAATTTTGCTTATATTTTATTACCTTATATAATTTGGTTGTTATTTGCGACTTTTTTAAATTTTTCTATTGCTATTTTAAATTGATTTATTTTTAGTATTTGTTGCTTAAATAATAAAAAATACGTTAAAATATTTAATAGCATTAAAGGAGAATTACAATGAAAAAATCATATCTGGAAGAATATGAGCGTGCCTTGACGCCTTTAACGGTAATTCATGAAGCAGCAAGGTGCTTGTTATGTTATGATGCACCTTGTTCTAAAGCATGCCCAGCAGGTACAGATCCCGCAAAATTCATAAGATCTGTTCGTTTTCGTAATTTCAAAGGAGCAGCAGAAACTATTAGAGAAAATAATGCACTTGGCTCAATCTGTGCACGAGTATGTCCAACGGAAAAACTGTGTCAGTTAGGCTGTTCCAGATCTGGTATTGATCGCCCGATAGAAATAGGACGGATTCAAAGATTTGTAACTGATTTTGAATCATCGATTGGCATGAAAATATTAGATCCGGGGGCAAAGAATCTGGGTAAAATTGCAATAGTGGGCTCAGGGCCATCTGGATTACAAGCGGCAGCAACTTTAGCTTTGCTTGGATATGATGTTACTATTTATGAAAAAAGAAAAAAACCAGGGGGATATTTACGATACGGAATTCCTGAATATCGTTTACCAAGTAATGTGTTAGATTTGGAGATTAAACGGATTAAAGATTTAGGAGTAACTTTTATTACTGATTGTGAAATTAGCGATTTAACTCTTTTAAAAAATGAATATCGCGCGGTTTTACTGGCAATCGGTGCAAGTTATGGTAAATCATTACCGCTGTTTGCTAATAATAAAAATGTTGAATTAGCGGTGGATGTTTTAGCAAAAATAAAAGAGAAAAAAGGAAAAATTAAATTAAAAGATCATGTTTTAATCATAGGTGGCGGAGATGTCGCTATGGATGTAGCTACAAGCCTTAAAATGCTTGGATGTAAAGATGTAACCGCCGTTGCACGCGAAGAGATGAAAGAATTTCCCGCTTCTAAGAAAGAGTTTAATGAGACAATTGAAAATGATGTTTCAATTATTTCGGGATATACTCCTGTTAAAATAAAAGGCAAAACAGTTACATTTAAACATGTGTCTTTAAATGCCACGCTTAAAATAAAAGCGGATAAAATTATTTTAGCTATTGGTCAAATGTCAAAAGTCGAAATGTTTGATAATATTACTAGTAAGCGAGGAATTGTTGAGGTTAATAAATATCAAACCAGTGATGAAAAAATTTTTGCGACGGGCGATATTATAGATGGAGAAAAGCTAGTTGTTGCGGCCGTAAAATATGGTAAAGAAGCAGCTTATGCAATACATGAGTATTTGGAGGCAAAAAGATAATGAAACATAAAGATTTATCCATAACTTTTTTGGGTGTGAAATTCGAAAATCCGTTTTGTTTATCTTCTTCACCGGTCGGAAATTGCTATGAAATGTGTGCAAAAGCTTATGATGCCGGCTGGGCGGGCGTAGTGTTTAAAACAATTGGTCCAAAGCATTTTTTGATAAATGAAGTTTCTCCAAGATTTGACGCTTTAACAAAAGAAGATACGCCTTTTATTGGATTTAAAAATATGGAGCAAATTGCAGAACATAGTTTAGAGGAAAATCTCCGCGATTTAAAAAGATTGAAAGAAAAATATCCTCATAAAGTGCTTATTGCTTCAATCATGGGAACAAATGAAGACGATTGGACCGAACTGGCTAGACTTGTCGAGGAAGCTGGTGCGGATATGATTGAAATGAATTTGTCATGCCCGCAAATGACTTCACATGAAATGGGATCAGATGTAGGCACAAATCCAGAATTGTGTAAAAAATATTGTCAGGCTGTAAAAAAAAGGTTCCGCTTTACCAATGATGGCAAAAATGACACCAAATGTGACTGATATGATTCCAATTGCCAGAGCCTGTTTAGAAGGTGGGGCAGATGGAATTTCGGCTATTAATACCGTTAAATCTATTTGTAATCTAGATTTAAACAAAAAAATTGGATTACCAATTGTCAATGGGAAATCTTCCATTTCCGGTTATTCCGGTAAGGCAGTTAAACCGATAGCGTTGCGTTTTATCCAACAGCTAAGAACGGGTATTAAAGACTTGGAGATTTCCGGTATTGGGGGAATTGAAACATGGGAAGACGCAGCAGAATTTATTTTGTTGGGAGCAAAAACTTTACAGGTTACGACTGCGATTATGCAATACGGATATCGAATTGTTGAAGATTTATGTAATGGATTATCGCATTATTTGGATGATCAAGGGCTGGATTCTTTAGATGAATTAGTGGGGCTAGCTAACAAAAACATCATTCCTTGCGAAGAGTTAGATCGTAGTTATATAATTTATCCTAAAGTTGTTAGTGAAAAATGTGTTGGCTGCGGGCGATGTTACATTTCATGTTTTGATGGCGGGCATCAAGCAATTTCTTGGAATGTAGAATCACGTCGTCCGGAAATAAATGAGAATAAATGTGTTGGCTGTCATTTATGTGCAACCGTTTGCCCGGTATCGGCAATAGAAAAAGGTAATTTGCAATTTAAACAAGGGACAAAACCACACAAAGTTAGTTTATAAAATAAGAGGTCTTTGACCTCTTTTTTATAAGCAAATTCACATTAATTTTTGTAATTTTAAAAATTTTCAAAGGCTAAAATATTGTCTTTCTTTTGGTAATTTTTACAAAAATTACATTTATGTTAAAAAAAAATATTATCTATGATATAATCTAATCGGTATTTTGCTCTTTGTTATTATTTTTTATAATAACAATAAAATGGCGTATAGGAGGAGTTTTATGGCAAAATTAAGTTCAACTGCTGTAAAAAGAGTTGATGAAATCATCGCTGAGTATAAAGATGAACCTACACCTTTGATGATGATTTTAAGTGCTGTGCAAAAAGAATTTGGTTATATTCCTTTTGAAGTACAAGAAATTATTTCGGAAAAACTAGACATTCCGGTTGCCGAAATATATGGTGTTGTTACTTTTTACTCATTTTTCTCTTTAAAACCAAAGGGAAAATTTGTAATTGGTGTCTGCCTTGGTACCGCTTGTTATGTTAAAGGAGCTCAACAAGTGTGTGACAAATTCTCAGAAATTTTGGGAATTAAACCTGGTGAGACAACGGGAGATGGACTTTTTACAATTGATGCTTTGCGCTGTATCGGAGCGTGTGGTATTGCTCCAGCAGTAAGTATTAATGGTAAAGTTTATCCAAAAATGACTGTTAATCAAGTGCAAACAATTATTAATGAATATCGTGCGTTAGGAGGTGCTAAGTAATGATTAAGACGGATGATGAACTTAAGGAAAGAATTAGCAAATGTACTAAATGCTTAGATATTAAATTTAATAGTACTGATGGCAAACGCGCTATTGTGGTTTGTGGAGGAACTGGATGCTTATCATCAAATTCTGACCAAATTAAAAATCGCTTACTGGAATTAATCAAGGAAAATCATCTTGAGGACAAAGTAACAGTTAATCAAGTCGGTTGTTTTGGTTTTTGCTCAAAAGGACCTTTTGTCAAGATTTTTCCAGAAGACACATTATATCACGGCGTTAAAGTCGAAGATTGTGAAGAAATAATTGCTAAAGATATCATGGGTAATGAAATAGTAAATCGTTTATTAATTGAAGATCCCATTACCAAAACTAAAGTAGCAAAACAAGATGACTTAACGTTTTATAAAAAACAAGTTCGTATTGCTTTACATGGCTGTGGTCTTATTAATCCAGAAGATATTAATGAAGCTCTCGGCTATGGTGCATTCCAAGGTTTGGAAAAAGCACTAAAAATGGATCGACAAGAAGTTATTAATATCATTTTGAATTCTGGATTACGTGGTCGTGGAGGCGGAGGATTCCCAACCGGTAGAAAATGGCAATTCGCATATAATCAAGAAAATGATGAAAAATATGTAGTATGTAATGGCGATGAAGGAGATCCAGGTGCATTTATGGATCGCTCTATTTTAGAAGGAAACCCACTTGCCGTTATTGAAGGTATGATGATTGCTGGTTATGCAATAGGTGCGAAAAATGGCTATTTTTATGTCCGAGCTGAATATCCAATTGCTGTCCATCGTTTACAAGTAGCAATTAAACAAGCGGAAGAATTAGGCTTGCTCGGTGATAACATTTTGGGAACAGGATTCAGTTTCCGTTGCCATTTGCGTCTTGGTGCTGGAGCATTTGTATGTGGTGAAGAAACTGCGTTATTGAATTCTATTCAAGGGCAACGTGGTATGCCACGCCCAAGACCACCATTTCCTGCTATTAAGGGATTATGGGATAAACCAACTATTGTTAATAACGTTGAAACTTTGGCTTGTGTTCCATACATATTAAGAGAAGGCGTTGAAGCTTTTACAAAATATGGAACAGAAAAATCTAAAGGTACAAAAGTATTCGCTCTTGGTGGTAAAATCAACAATGTCGGATTAGTAGAAATTCCAATGGGAACCACGATTCGCGAATTGATTTATGATATTGGCGGTGGAATACCAAATGGTAAGCAATTCAAAGCCATTCAAACAGGTGGACCATCTGGAGGATGTTTAACTGCAGAATACCTTGACACACCAATCGATTTTGATAATTTAGTAGCATTGGGCTCAATGATGGGATCTGGTGGCGCGATTGTCATGGATGAAGATAACTGTATGGTTGACGTTGCAAAATTCTATATGGAATTTATTTGTGATGAATCATGTGGAAAATGTTCTCCATGTCGTATTGGTACTAAAAGAATGTTAGAAACATTAACCAAAATTACGGATGGGAAAGGCACTTTAGAAGATATTAAAAAACTTGAAGAGTTAGGACAAGCTGTCCAAGCTGGTTCCTTGTGTGCCTTAGGTCAAACAGCGGCAAACCCAATTATTTCCACTCTTACGCACTTTAGAGATGAATATATTGCTCATGTTGTAGACAAAAAATGTCCGGCTAAGGTCTGTAAAAATTTAATGGAATATTATATTGTCCCAGATAAATGTAAAAAATGTAGTAAATGTGCACGTGGATGTCCTGTCACAGCAATTTCTGGTGAAGTTGGTAAAACTCCATTTGTGATTGATCCAAATAAATGTATCAAATGTGGTATGTGTATAAGTGCATGTCCATTCCACGCAATTATTAAAAGATAGAGGTGAAAAAAATGGAAATGGTAAATATTAAAATTGAAGGTCACCCTTATCAAGTTGAAAAAGGCTTAACAATTCTTGAAGCATGCAAACGTTGTGGATACACAATTCCAACTTTGTGTCATTTTAATCATGGTGAATGCTCAAGAGGTTCTTGCCGTGTTTGTTTAGTAGAAGCAACTGGTGCAAGAGGATTAGTCGCTTCTTGTGTATATCCAATTGCTGAAGGTATGGAAATTACTATCTCATCACCAAAAGCAGTTGCAGCACGTCGTACAAGTGTTGAATTATTGCTTTCTAATCACTCTAAAAATTGTCAACAATGTTCAAAAAATGGACAATGTGAATTACTGCATGTTGCCAAAATAACCGGAGCAAGAGATGATATGTATGAAGGAGTTAAGACTCCAACTACCTTAGATCAATTGACACCATCTATTATTCGTGATACTTCAAAATGTATTTTATGTGGACGTTGTGTTGAAAGATGTAAAAATGCTCAAGGAACAGGAATTTTAGGATTTGAAAATCGCGGATTTAAAGCAATTGTCGGACCTGCTTACAATCGTTCCATGGCAGAATCTCCTTGTATTTTGTGTGGACAATGCGTTAATGTTTGTCCAACTGGTGCTTTAATGGAAAAGAGCGAAATTGATTTAGTTGACCAAGCTCGTAAAGAGGGCAAATTTATTGTTGTACAAACTGCTCCTGCTGTTCGTGCGGCTTTAGGAGAAGAATTTGGAATGAAAATTGGCACCTCGGTTACTGGTAAAATGGTCGCAGCCTTAAAGCGCTTAGGCTTTAACAGAGTCTATGACACAAACTTTGGAGCTGACTTGACAATTATGGAAGAGGCAACCGAATTGCTTCATCGTATAAAACATGGTGGAAAACTTCCAATGATTACATCTTGTTCACCAGGATGGGTTAATTATGCTGAATATTATTATGCAGATTTATTAGACCATTTATCAAGTTGCAAATCACCACATGAGATGATGGGTGCAATTATTAAATCTTATTTTGCTGAAAAAAATGGTTTAGATCCAAAAAATATTTTTGTTGTTTCTATTATGCCTTGTACAGCAAAGAAATATGAAAAAGAAAGACCTCAAAATGCTAATAAGGATGGTTTAAAAGATGTTGATGCTGTTTTGACGACCAGAGAACTTGCCAAACTCATTAAACGTTCTGGTATTGACTTTACACGTTTGCCAGATGAAGAATTCGATCAAGACTTATTAGGTGAATATACAGGTGCTGGAGTCATATTTGGTGTTACAGGTGGTGTTATGGAAGCCGCTTTAAGAACAGCTTATCATGCATTAACCGGTAAAGAACACGATTTAATTAAATTTGAATCTGTTCGTGGATTTGATGGTATAAAAGAAGCCACTATTGATATTGATGGTACAGTAATTAAAGTTGCAATAGCACACGGCATGAAGAATGCCAAACCATTATTAGATGATATACGTGCAGGAAAATCCCCTTATACCTTTATTGAAATCATGGGATGCCCAGGTGGATGTATTAATGGTGGTGGACAACCATATGTTAAACCATGCTTTTTACCAAACGAAGATTCAGATATTTTAGATACATATCGGGAGAAACGAGCAAAAGTTTTATATAGTGAAGATGAAAAACAAAAAGTAAGACAATCTCACAACAACACCCAAATTCAAGCATTATATAAAGATTATTTGGGTGAACCAAATGGCCATAGAGCCCATGAGTTGTTACATACTTCCTACAATAAAAGAGAACGTTTTCCAAAATAATTCATATGATAATTCGTAAATTTTTAGAGTAAAGTCCGTTAAATAAGGGATATTAAATCATTATCAGATAAAATGCCGTTTATAAAA
>CANQQL010000010.1 GCA_947625975.1 uncultured Bacilli bacterium | reverse complement strand
TTTAACACTTTTTATTACAATTCATATTGCAACACCTTTTTTCGTCATGTGTTGCTTTTTCAATTTAGATTAACAATTTGATGAACATTCAATCCCTTTTATTTACAATAAAGATTAGTTACTATATAATTATTTTACTGTCTAAAGGGGGGAGAATTACTTATGAATCCTGTTAAAATAATAACTGACTCGACTTGTGATTTACCATTAGAGTTACTAGCTAAAAATGATGTTGAAATGTTACCGCTAAATGTTACAATTGGCGGAAATACTTATCGAGATATTATAGACATTGTTCCATCTCAGTTATTTGAAATGGCAGAAAAATTTAAAGAATTACCGAAAACTTCTGCAATAACTCCAAAAACTTTTATGGAAGAATTTAAAAAATTTGTAGATTTGGGATTTGATATAATATTTATGGGAATTGGATCTAAACTATCATCAACATATTCTTCTGCTTCAATTGTGGCAAAAGAATTTAATGGCCGAGTGTTTGTTATTGATTCAATGAATCTCAGTTCTGCCATTGGACTTCAAGTATTAAAACTAATTGAATTCAGGAATGCCGGATTAAGTGCTAGCGAAATTGTGGAAAAAATGAAAGACATAACTCCCAAAACACAATGCTCTTTTGCTATTAAAACTATGGATTACTTATATAAAGGCGGAAGATGTTCGGGAATTAAATATTTCTTTGGGAAAATTTTAAGAATTTGTCCAATTATCAAAATGAAAGATTGTGTCTTAAATGTGCATAAGACACCTCGAGGAAGATTTGAAAATGCTTTAGATATTATGATTGCAGAATTTAAGGAAGCCTATCTGGCAGGTAAGGTTGATTTAGGTACTGTGACAATTACACACGCTTGCTCTGATGAATACTGTGAGTATATTGTGAAAAAACTCAGTGAATTTATAGATCCAAAATATCTTTTACCAACATACGCAGGTTGCGTTATTTCTTCACATTGTGGCCCAAAATGTATTGGGATTCTTTATATCGAAAAGTAATATTATACCTTACGTTTGTCGACTCAAAGAGCAATCGAAACTAAGAATCGATTTGAAAGTAGATAAAATTCGAATCAATCAATGCAGGTCATTAGAGTCGAGAGTTTTGTAATGAGTTAAGATTGGCGCGAATTAAAATGGTTCAGAACGTGATTTATCATTGAAAATATTGAGAATTTGGGAGTTCTTCTACAACCCAGATATTAAATAAAGTGGTCGAAATCGACCACTTTTTAAATGAATGTGTTTACTATAAAATACTCTTTTGCCAAACTTATTTATTAATCATTTTATAATATTTGTTTAATTCAAACTTCAGTTTCCCGAGACCATAATAGATTTAATTGCTATAGAAGGAACAGAAGTAGCATTAGTTAATAGCTCAATATTATTTGCGACCATTGTAACGTCTTGAAAAACTTTTACAAGGTTACCGGCAACTGTAATTAAATTGACAGGGTCGGAAATTTTTCCGTCTTTTATAATAAAGCCTGTTGCTTGAAGAGAAAAATTACCAGATTGGGAATTAAGACCGGCGTGGAGTCCGGTTATAGAATCAATATAGATACCATTTTTTACTTTTCCTATCATTTTCTCTTCGGATAATTTTCCGGGTTTTAAAAATATATTATTATAGCCTGTTTCTACGGGTGATTTACTAGAGGAACGATATCCGTTGCCAGTAGTTTGAACACCATCTTTAAGAGCAGTCTCTATATTATATAAAAACGTTTTTAATACGCCATTTTTTATAATATCTTTGTTATATGTCGCAACACCTTCATCATCAAAACCTTTGAAAAAGATATTATGCGCCAAAGGTTTTTCGGAAATGGTTATTTTCTTGGAAACTACTTGTGTATTTAGTTTGCCTTCAAATAATGAAGAGTGCTTTTGAACTTCTTCGGCAATAGTGGAATTAAGCATTGCACTCAGTAAAGAAGAAACAACACGAGGAGCAAGTACTGCACGATAGTTTTTTGATTTACAAGGCTTTCCTCCTAATTGTTTAATGGTATTATCTTTTACTTCTTCAACAAACTTATCTAAGTCGAATTTATTAAAATCGCAATCTAAGAAAGTTTTGTAACCAGTTTTTGTATCTTCGCCATCTTTAGCCACGGCCTCAGCATAAAACACATAGTAATTGGATTTTTCTGATAATCTTAAACCATACGAGTTAGCAAGGATAGTTTCTCCGCGCGTCTCTTCATAGCCAACTCCGCCAATTTCTGTAATTCTAGGATCGGATTCTTTTAATTTGCGTTCTAATTCATATAGTTTATTTAATTTAGTTTCGACAGGAATTAAATCCAATTCTTTGTTATAACAATTATATTTTTTATATTTTTTTGATCCTTCAAAAATTGAAACTTTATTTTCGCTGGTAATATTTTTAGCATTTTCTACAATGTTTTTAATAATAAATTCTGGGGTGCTTTTATCTATTTTCTCTGAGTAGGCATAACCCATTTTTCCATTAAAAATTCCTCTCGCACCGAGTGAAATACTATCATTTGTAGTGTAGCTATCAATTTCTCCATGGAATAGAGAAAATCCCAGAGAATAATTACGAACGATATAGATTTCCAGTGCCTCAATGCCGGCACATTTTGCTAGTTCAAAATATTTTTGTAGCTTAATCATTTTAACGCTCCTCCTCGTCCTCCGACAGTTATTTCTGATACTCTAATTGTTGGTTGACCGACATCAACAGGAATGCTTCCTGAAGATGCACCGCACATTCCTTGCGCCAGTTTAATATCATTTCCAACCATATCAATATTTAGCAATACTTCGGCTCCGTTGCCTATTAATGTCGCACCTTTAACCATTTCGGCAATTTTTCCATTACGAATCATATAGGCTTCATCGGCTGCAAAGTTAAAATCGCCGGTTGTTGGATTAACCGAACCACCACCTAAAGATTTGGCATATAGTCCTAATTTGACAGTTTTAATTATTTCATCTACGGTTGATTTACCAGCCGCGATATAAGTGTTTGACATACGGGAAGTTGGTTCAAAAGCATATGATTGTCTACGACAAGCACCATTACCCTTCATTCCCATGCGGCGTCCATTAAAATTGTCGATTAGGTAATTTACAAGAATACCATCTTTTATTAAAGTGGTTTTTTGAGTTTTGTTTCCTTCATCATCAATATTATTAGAACCCCATTCATTAACAATTGTTCCATCATCAATAGCGGTTACTACCGGCGCAGCAATTTGCTGACCTAATTTATTAGCAAAAACTGATAAATTCTTTGAAACAGAAGATGCTTCTAAAGGATGACCGCAAGCTTCATGAAAAATAACTCCACCAAATCCGTTTCCAATAACAACAGGCATTTTGCCAGATGGACATTCTTTGGCAGTCAATTTTTTAATCGCCACTTCGCAAACATTGCGTGCAAGCGCTAGGGCATCTATTTCTTTTTCAAAATATTCAAAACCCTTCGAAGCTCCTGGACCGACACCGCTACTTTCGATACCATTTTTGTCAGACGTCAAAGCACTAATGTATAATCGACCACGTTCGCGAGTGTCTTCAAAAATCTTGCCATCAGAGTTTATGATAACGATTTTTTGAGTATTATCACCAAAAGAAACAATTCGACGCACGATTTTATCTCCAAATTGTTTCATTTCGTCAGAAATTTTTGTAATAAAGGAAATTTTTTCTTCTTTAGTAACTTCATTTAAATGACGTGAGGTTGTGTGAACATTTTTGACTTTTTGTTTAGTTAATTTTTTGACTTCTAAGATTCTTTCTCCTTGAAAGGAAGCGGCTAAGGTTGAAGCTAGTGTTAATAGACTTTTCTTAGATAAATCATTGGTATAACCATAGACACTACGTAAATCTCTTAAAAGTCTGATACCGGCACCATAGATTATTCCAGAAGAAATGGTCTCAATTTTATCATTATCAATACTAAGATTATTATTGTATTTTTCTTCAATGAAAATTTCGACAAAATCTGCACCTGTGGCAAGACCGGCATTTAAAATTTCAATGGCCTGTGATTTTGATATCATAAATTTTCCTCCTAATCGATAGCATTATACCACAAGAAATAATATTTATGCCTTAAATTGCACATTTATTTTTTAATTTTTTGCTTAATTAAATAGCATACCACATTTGAATTTTAAAAAATATATTGTATTTTTTTGGGCGATTTTATGAAAATTAAAATTATAGAACTACTTTTAAAGCATTTTTTGCTTATCAAATTAGCACTATTTTCAAATTTGCTGATTGCTTGTGAATGAATACAAAAGATTATATGATCAATTGTCAAATAATCTCTCATTTATAGAAAGCGCTTTTAATAAATTGTAAAATACTTATGCACACCTTATTTGATTTTAACATTTTATTCATTACAATTCATATCGCAACACCTTTTCTCATCATGTGTTGCTTTTTCGATTGAGATTAACAATAATTAACAAGAAATTTTTAATTACTATTGATTACAATCAATAAATTATGGTATATTTACATCGCAAACTTTCTTTAAGCTTACATAAATTGCTTAAGGCGGAAGGAGAATTATTATGAAAAAAGATATTCACCCAGAATACCATAAATGCACAGTTACATGTGTATCATGTGGTGCAACATTTGAAACAGGTTCAACATTAAAAGAAATTCGTGTTGATACTTGCTCAAATTGCCATCCATTTTATACTGGTAAACAACGCTTTACCCAAACTGATGGTCGCGTTGATCGTTTCATGAAGAAATACGGAATTAAAAAATAGTTTTCAATCTTAAACCGTTATCAACGCGATAACGGTTTTATTTTTACAAAACGGAGGTTTCGTTATGAAAAAAAATTATTATATTACAACGCCAATATATTACCCAAGTGCCAACTTACATATAGGACATGCTTATTGTACAACATGTTGCGATGCTATTGCCCGTTATCGAAGATATCGAGGCTATAATACATATTTTTTAACAGGTGCCGATGAGCATGGTGAAAAAATTGAAAAAAATGCTAATGCAAAAGGCATGACTCCTCAAGAATTTGTCGATGAGATAGTTGAAGGCATTCAAAATTTATGGAAAGCTTTAGAAATAACTAATGATGATTTTATTCGTACTTCACAAAAAAGACATACAATTGTCGTGCAAAAGATATTTTCGCGGTTGTTAGAACAAGGTGATATTTATTTAGGTAAGTATAAAGGTTGGTATTGTACACCTTGTGAATCGTTTTGGACTGATACCCAAGTCGGAGAAGAACATATATGCCCCGATTGTGGTCGAAAAGTACATGAAGCCGAAGAAGAGGCGTATTTCTTTAAAGTCAGCAAATATGTCGATCGATTATTAAGGTTTTATGAAGAACATCCCGATTTTATTTATCCGGAATCTCGTAAAAATGAAATGCTTAATACTTTTATTAAACCCGGACTTGAAGATTTATGTATTTCCCGCACTTCTTTTAGTTGGGGAGTTCCTATAAGAGAAAATCCCAAGCATATAATTTATGTCTGGATTGATGCCTTGGTAAACTATATTTCGGCTTTAGGGTATTTAAGTGATGATGTAAAAAAATTCCAAGAATTTTGGGGAGAAAACACAGAAATTGTACACGTTATCGGTAATGATATTACAAGATTTCATACAATTTACTGGCCGGTTTTATTAATGGCTTTGGATTTAAGACTTCCGGATAAAGTATTTGTACATGGCCTTTTAATGATGAAAGATGGCAAGATGTCAAAGTCTAAGGGAAATGTTGTGAATCCTTATCCTTTAATCGAAAAATATGGTGTTGACGCTGTGCGATATTACCTCGTTAGAGAAACAATTTTTGGACAGGATGGAACGTTCTCACCAGAGCAATTTGTGGAGCGTTTAAATATGGATTTGGCAAATGATTATGGGAATTTATTAAGCCGTACTGTATCAATGATTGAAAAATATTTCAATGGCGTAATACCTACCTATGTTGGTAACGTTACTGAGTTTGATCAATCTTTAAGAGACTCAGTTAAAGAAACAATAACAAAATATGAAGAAGGTTTTGAAAATCTTCATATAACTGATTCTTTTATAGCGGTCATGGATCTTGTGTCACGAGCAAATAAATACATTGATGAGACAGCGCCTTGGTCCTTGGCCAAAGATAAAGAAAAAATAAAAGAGCTTGCTTCGGTGATGAGCCATTTAGCGAATGTAATATATGTAAGTTCGATAATGTTAAAACCTGTTTTAATTCATGCTGCAGATAAAGCTTTAGATGCACTCGGAGTAAGTAACGAGTTAAGGGAATATAAAAACATTTATGAATTTGGCAAGGTAAGCAATCTTAAAGTTCATAAAATCGATCCGTTATTTCCTCGTTTGGATGTTATAAAAGAAACTGAGTACATCAAAGAATTAATGAAAAACAAATAATTTACATAACACACGTTTAGTTAGATATTTAAATAATAATAGCATATGAAAAAGAAGAAAAATTATGATTTAGGAACCATTACCGGAATATGTGTTGATTATACGTATGATGGTAAAGGGATAGTCAAAACTTCGACAAAGCCTGTCTTTGTTGATGCTTTATTATTGGGTGAAAAAGCAGATATCAAGTTAAATTTTGAAAAAAGCGAAATGTTTTTTGGAAAAATTATTAAACTTTATAATTTATCGGATGATCGGATTAAACCTCAATGTCCGGTGGCCACAGCATGCGGGGGTTGTTGTTTTCAAAATCTTAATTATTCCAAACAATTAGCGTTTAAAAAGAGAAAAGTTGAAGATGCGTTTTATAAGATAGGGCATTTGCAAGTGAAAGCAGAAGACACGATTGGAATGGAAAATCCTTATTTTTATCGTAATAAAATTCAAATGCCTCTGGGCTTAAATCAAAAGAAAGAAATAATTTCGGGATTTTATCGCACCAATTCACATGAAATAATTCCAATTAACAAATGTTATATTGAAGATTCAAGAGCTACAAAAATTGTTGATACATTAAAAATACTTATGAAAAAACATAAGATTTCTCCCTATGATGAAGAAACGCGTTCCGGAATAATAAGACATTGCTTGATAAGAACAAGTAAATATTATCCTCAAATTATGCTCGTGCTTGTTACTAATGCTGATTCATTTCCGGGAAGAGGAAATCTTGTTAAAGATTTACATAAGGCTTGTCCGGAAATTACAACAATTGTGCAAAATATAAACAAAAGAGATACTAATGTAATAATTGGCGAAAAAGAGAAAATATTATTAGGCAAAGGATTTATTTTAGATGAATTATGTGGAGTAAAATTTCAAATTTCTTCTAAATCATTTTATCAAGTGAATCCAACTCAAACAGAAAAACTTTATCGACTTGCCATTGAAAAGGCAAACCTTACCGGCAAGGAATTGGTTTTAGATGCTTATTGCGGAATAGGCACAATTGGGCTCATTGCGGCAAGAAATGCTGAACATGTTATAGGTGTAGAAATAATAAAAGAGGCAATTAAAGATGCGAAAAATAATGCAAGATTAAATGGTATTACTAATGCGGAGTATTTTGCAGAAGATTCTTCAAAATTTATTATGGAGCTTGAAGAAAAACATCAAAAGCCAGATGTAGTTTTTGTTGATCCCCCGAGAAAAGGATTAGATAAATCATTTTTAGATTCATTATTAAAACTTAAACCAAAGAAAATAATCTATGTTTCTTGTGATCCTAGCACCTTAGCAAGGGATGCAGCATATTTAAGCAAATTATATAAAATTGATTCACTAACTCCGGTTGATATGTTCCCGATGACGTTTCATGTCGAGACAATTGCTTCGCTATACTTAAAAAAATAAATTATTTTGTATCGTTTCGTGATAATAGAATTTTTGTGTTTATAAAAAAATCAAAAAGAATAATTAATTAGAGCAGGCCAACAAGGTGATACCTTTTGTGTATGGTTTACAGAGAAATAATAATGTTAGACTTTATATTTAATTTTTGTTATCCTTTATTTTTTCGATTAACAAAGGACATTACTAAATTCTCTTTCATTAATAGCAAGGAGCCAAGATATATTACAGCACCCACCAGCACAACAATAATGATTGATAAAACATCAGATAATTTTAAGAAGTAAGTTAATAAGAAAGAAGAGATTGTTACCAAAATTCCGGCAATTAGAAGCTTAAGAGAATTTTTATTAAATAAAGCTTTTATGGCATAATCTTTTGCTATTAAAAGCAAATTTAAAAGAACGATAACATCGGCAAGCATTGTCGCAATGGCTACCCCAATAGTGGGTTTGTCTTTAAATAAAAGACCAAGAGATATTGAGCCACCGATGTTCAATATTGTTCCCATCAGCATAGTAAATAAATAATACTTTTCCTTTTTCATTGGCAAAAGAATTTGTTCATAAATCATATCAGAAAGAGAAAAAGTTAAGGTCATAGAAACGAGAATTATTAAAGTAATATTTGCATTTTCATAGCCACTAGCGCCACTAGAAATTAAATTAGTTATTTGTTTAGAGAGCATAGACATTGTGGCTATACCGGGAATAGCTATAAACAGACAAATATTAAAACCATAATTTGTCAAGTTTTGAAAAAACACTTTGTTTTCCATTTTGCAATATTTTGTTGCTCTAGGGATAAAAACAGCATCTAGAGAAGTGATTAAAGTAATAATAATTTCAATACTCTTTATGCCAACGGAGTAACTTGCTACAGATGATTTGCCTGAATCTAAAAAGCCTAAAATAAAGGAATCTGTAGAATTATAAAGCGTTAGAATTAAAGAAATAATGAAAACTGTAAATATAGGTCGTATATACTGTGCAAAATCATATTTTCCGACATATTTTAAAGTTATATATTTCTTTAAAACTATACAATTTATAATTGCCGTTAATATTGTGCTTAATATTGCTAAAACAGCATATAAATATATATCTGTTGGACCTTTTACTAAGCTTATAATTAAAATAGTGCTAATTGTTAAGGTGAGAATTGATCTAAAAGAAATAAAATAGTGCTTTTCAAGTGCGATAAAGACCCATTCAAAAGAAAAGACACCGACCACAAAATTTATGCTTAAGATGAATATTAATTCTTTGATTGATGTTAATTCTTTGACACTATATACCATTGCGCACATTAAGGCAAAAGAAAGAATTGTTAATATAGCCTGAATAAGGAAAAATTCTTGTACTTTTCTAGATAAATTTTCTTTATTATCTTGTACCTTTGAACATTCACGGATAGCAACATTGGGAATACCGGATTTTGCAATTATTAAAAAATAATATACAAAGGTGTTCGCCCAAGTATAAGTTCCCATAGCATTTGCACCCAATGCTTTACAAACATAAGGAAAAGAGATAAAAGATAAAAGTGTCAGAACAAGAGTTCTAATAAGATTTACTATTACACTATAACGTATATTATCTTTCATTTTTATCCCCTTATGGTTCATATTATAGCTTAAATTATTTAAATTACTATAAAACATTATCTTTTTATATTAAAATATAAAAGAGGTGAGCGACATGAAAATATTAATTGTTAGTCAGTACTATTACCCTGACCCGTTTTCTGTAGCTCTAGTTGCTGAACATCTAGTTAAACAAGGTCATGAAGTAACTGTTTTAACTGGCTTACCAAACTATGGATATTATAAAATTGTGCCTGGATATGAAAAGAAATTTTTTGAAATTCATAATGGTGTTAAAGTCTATCGTGTAAAAGTTTTGCCTCGCAAAGGTACTAAAATTTCAATTATCCAAAACTATTTATCTTATTGGTTCAATGCAAAAAGGTTTATAAAGCAATTGGATCAGGATTTCAATGTTGTATATTCGATATCTTTGTCTCCGGTAATTTCAATTGCACCCGCCATAAAATACGCAAAAAAACATAACATAAAACATATTCTACATTGTTTAGATTTGTGGCCGGAATCAGTTGTGGCCACGGGAATGGTTAAAAAAGATAGTCTTTTTTATAAAATTCTTTTAAAGTGGTCGAAAGAACTTTACAAAAATACTGATAAAATACTTGTCTCTTCACCATCCTTTATCGAATATTTAAAAACAGTTATCGGTTATGATATTTCTAATTGTGAATATGTGCCGCAGCTAACAAATGAATTTAAAGTTGCCTCATTTAAAGAATCGATTGAATATGATAAAAGTTACTTAAATTTAGTATATTGCGGAAATATTGGTAAAGTACAAATGATAGAAGAATTAGTGGATGCCATTGATTTATGTCGTCAAAAAATAAAACTAAGAATGCATATAATCGGATTAGGATCGCTAAAAGACTATTTGTTAGGCGAAATAAAGAATAGAAAATTAGAGAAAAATATTATATATTTAGGGGCTATCCAAAGCGGCGAAGCCATTAAATACTTTAATAATTGTGATGCCTTATATCTTGGATTAAAGGATGATGGAATTGTTGGCAAAACAATTCCGAATAAGTTAACTTTTTATATGTCGCAAAAGAGACCAATTATTGCTGCAATAAATGGAGATGGACGAAGTTTGCTAAAAAAAGCACAAGGAAGTATCATAACTGATTGCGAGATAAATTCCATTGCCAATGCTTTCATTAAATTTAATTCGCTTTCTTTAGAAAAAAGAAATGAAATGGCTAAAAATAATTACAATTATTATGTGCATAATTTACAGAACGATATTATTATGAAAAAAATAGAAGCAGAGCTTGAAAAATTAGCAAAGTAAGGCTATTTGGTCAAGAAAATCTTTAATGATAATTGCAACTGAATCTACAGAGAAATTTTTATATGCGATAGAATTGGCATCGAATATTTTTAGTTTTCTTTCTTCCTGACTCATGTTTACAATATTTTCAATAGCCTCTGTAAGTGATTTTTCATCATCTTCAATCCAAATTATTGAAGAGCCGAAAACTTTATGTAATAAGGAATGATGCGTAGATATCGTTAAGGCATTACTAGCAGCGTATTCAATAACTTTTGAAGGGATACAATATGTATCCAAATCTTTTGTAAAGGGGCGAGGATTTATATTGGCAATTGCATGATTTTCATAGCTCTGTAATGTAGTTTGTGAAATAGTTCCAAGATACACGATTCGACGATTTTTGATTGACTTATTCACAACATAATTTTTTAATGGACCATCTCCGGCGATGAGTAATTTAGATTCACCTACCGTATTTAAAAATCCATGTATTAAATTCTTAATACCATATTTTTCGTAAAGAGAACCACCGAAGAAAAAATAACCAGGAAATTGTTTTATTTTGCTATTGGTTGTTTTGTTATAAACTCCATTTATAATGATGTGTGGTTTATTATGTTTGTTGGCTAGTAAATTTAAATTTTCATTTAGGCATATATAATAATTAAAATTTGCAAAAGATTTTAGAAGAAGTTTCTTACCATTAGAGGATAAGTTAGAAATTAAATTTGGGTTGTCAGTTATAATACCAAGAGTTTTTAATTTGTATTTTTTGGCAAATATTTGGCCAATTCGTGACAAAGTATAATTCATGGCATCTATAACTAAGAGAATTTGATTTTTATTAGTATTTGATAATTGAATTTTTAATTTTTTTGTTAATTCTTTTTTTATATTTAAATAATTTTTTAATTTATTTTCGTGAATTGAAAGATAATTGTAACAAATATGATTTTCAAAAGATGTTGTGTGCTTTAAAGAATTATCCAGTAATTTATTGCTATTGATTAGTGAAGTAGAAAATACCTCGACATTAAAATGACATGCAAAAGCATGAATTAAGGCATTATGAAAATTCTGATTGCTAGGATTGGGTCTTTCCAAACAATTTTTTAAAATAGTTTCATAGTCAATATTTGTTGAAGAAGTGGTAAGATAGATAATTTTCATTTCTCAAGTTCCTTTAAGATGCTAAGATGCGAGGCAATCATATCTTCAATCGTATTTTGATTAGCAATATTTTGACAATTGAAGTTATAAAAGTTCTTTACAAGATAATTTAAAGCATTTTCAATCTCACTACTATTGTTAATATTGACCATAACGCCAGTGTTTTTATTTATTAATTTATGAGCAGAAACAATTTTATTTGAACATATTACCGGTAATCCCTGCGATAAAACTTCATTTATCATATGACCATAAATATCTTTTCGTGATAAGGAGATAAAACAATCATAGTTTCTTAGTTCTTTAAGCAATTCATTATGTCTTAAAAATGGTTTTATAACTATTAACGATTCGAGATTATATTTTTTAATAAACTGTTTATATTTTTTTTCTTCTTGACCTGAGCCAATCAAAGTTAAAGGAAAATTATATTTTTTACTTAGCTCTAACAATTGCATATTATTTTTGCGAGCAATAAATTGTCCAAATGTTACAAAATGTAAATCGGATATTTTGCTTATCTTTCGATTCGTTTTTCGCGAAGAAACTTCATTAGAATAAATTGTAGAATAAATATAATGAAAAATTGTTTCCTTGTTTGCTCCGTAATAAAGTAAATATTCGTCGGATTTAATAGAAGGTGAAAAATAACAAAACGCATTAGAAATAAAATATTTTTTTAAATTATATTTAAGTTTCGAATCTTTTTTTGGTATGCCCCCATTAATGTATAAAACATAAGGAATGTGATGCTTGATCATATAATGAATGGCAAACATTTCTGCAAAAGTAGAAAAACCATTCATGATAATGAGATCGTATTCTTGATGATGTTTTTTTATATAATTTTTTATTCCAAAGCTAAAACAATTTTCTTCGCCAATAGGCAATCCCTTAATGAAAAAACAATTAAATAAAAAGCACTCTTTATAATAAAAATCTTTAGGCCTATTACTATTCTTTCTACGTTCAAAAATTACATCCCATTGATGATAAGCAGATAACTCATTTAAAAGATTTACTTTATATGGAGCTGGATGATTAAAAACAAATAAAATTTTCATGGAATTGCCTCGATTCTTATTATACTACAATGTGCTAAATATTTGTAAAATATTTATAGGTTAATATTAAAAAATAGTTTATTATAATAATTAAGGGAGTGAACAAAATGAAAAAATGGATTTTTCCGATTGTCTTTATCATTGCGGAATTAATATTTTCTATTTTGTTTTTAACCCCGAGCATCGTAAATTCCTTGCCACAGTTTTTTTTGTGGATAAGAGATTTAATCAATATAATTTTAACTGCAATCAGCAAGTTTCTTCATTTACCAACTTTTACTGAAAATGGTGTAACTAACTATATTATTGCTAATACTATTAGCTTATTTATTTTGAATTTTTTAATTTTTGTTATTTATTTTATTGTTTTCACCATTTTAGATCATAAAAAAAATAAGCACAAAGCAACAAAAAAACCGAGTGAAAATCTGACACCGAAAAGTGAATTTGATTCAGTTTTCTTTGAAAAAAGAGTTCCTATCTTACGTCTTGCGTTTATTTGGTTACCTTTAAATTTGTGGCTCTTATATTTTTTCCTTTTAAATAGTGCTGATATGCAAGCAAATTTTTTAAAAATCGCACCAAATATGTATTCTGTTTTTGAAAAAAACATAGATTTTTATAAACAAAATGCTTTACCATTAATTGCACAAGATGATGGTGTGAAATTCGTTATATTAATTGTTGGTTTTGTAGTAGTTGGCGGACTTTATTGGATAATATGTTCTTTCTTTGCTGCCTTATTAAAGAAACCAATAGCGCGATCTAAAGCTAAGAGAGCACTTAAAGAACATGAGAGACGCATGAGCAAACTTCAAAGCGAAGAAACAATTATAGAAAATATTGATATCTTAGAACATGCCAAGTTTACGCATAAAAAATCCATTGCGGATACTATAGCTACTATTGATATTAAAGAAATAAATGAAAAGGATAAACAAAGCCGACAAAACTATTTTGATTATTTGTCAGAGGGTATAGTGGATTTAGGTGTACAAGAGAGGAAAAGTTTTGAAGTTGCTAAACCAAATCTTGAGAAAAAACCATTGCGAATTATTTATCCTTCTTTAGATGAAACTAAAAACAATACTAAAGGACAAATTAAACAGGAAAAGATTTATAAAGAGCTAGATTCCGAAAAGATAGATGAAAATACTGATAGTAGCCCAATAATTTTAGATTCAAAGCTTGATGTTTTAAACACTAAAAATAAGCCTAATTTAAAGGCTTATGAAACAAATCCGCCAGAAGAAAAAGAAGAGAAAATAGAAGATGAAGTCGTAAAACCGTTAAATCCCGTTAAATTACGTAAGCCTGTTAAAGTTGTTCCTGTTAAACCAAGATCAATACCTCTTAAAGATTTGGTAAGTGAAGATTCGGAAGGAAAGGTGGAAAAAAATGATTGAAACATGGGAAGATTTATTTTCGCTTATAAAGCAAAAAGATTATGCCAAGAAAATCAATAAAATATTATCTTATGAATATGGTAAATATGTTGTTTATCCACCAAGAAAGGAAATGTTTAAAGCTTTTCAATTAACACCATTAAAAAGTATTAAGGTAGTTATTATTGGCCAAGATCCGTATCATGAAGAAAATCAAGCAATGGGATTATGTTTTTCTGTTCCTAAGGGTGTTCCCTTGCCTCCCTCTTTGATAAATATCTATAAAGAAATTGAAAATAATTTTGGTTTTAAAATGAAAAATAATGGTGATTTAACTTATCTTGCTAAGCAAGGAGTGCTCTTATTAAATACAATTTTAAGTGTTCGGAAATCTATGCCTTTATCACATCAAAATATTGGCTATGACGAATTTATAAAAGATGTTTTGACGGCCATTAATGAACAAGATCAACCAATAGTTTTTTTGCTTTGGGGGAGTTATGCGAGAAGTTTAAAAAAATATTTAAATAATCCGCTTCATTTAATATTAGAAGCCACACATCCTTCTCCCCTTTCGGCAAATAGAGGCGGTTTTTTCAATCAATATCACTTTGTAAAGGCAAATAATTATCTGAAAAGTCACGGATTAACAGAAATAAATTGGCAAAATTAAAAAGTCCATGTTATGGACTAGTATAGTAAAAGTAGACTTGGTGTTTTATCCCTTGTCTACTTTTATAATCTCACTTCATTAAATGGACTTTTTGGCTGGTATATTAGGTTTTTCAAGAAACACCATATAATCAATATATACACCTAAAATAGCAATATAGTGTCCGGGATTTTCTTCGGACTCTAAGGCAATATGATCAATTGCACCATAAAGAATTCTTCCTTCAAATGTTACATCATGCCATTGACTTGCATCCGCAAAAGAGCAGTATACGACAACTTTTTTACCTCGGTTTGCTTGCGCTATGTCAGCGTATGAATAACTCATACAAATTTGGTCTGTTTTTGGTGGCGTAACAGGACCTTGTTCAACGAAGATTGATTCTTCAAATCCTTGTGGCGGTTTGGGCATTTGTGTTTGCTGACCAGAATTCATGGAATTTGGCATAGGTGGTTGTGGACCTTGACCTTGCATTTGCGGATTCGGCATGTTTTGATTAAAATTCGGGTAAGGCGCACCGTAATAATTTGGCGGCGGTGTCATTCTATCCATAAATAAAACTCTCCTTTTTCTTTGTTCATAAGAATATATGCAGAAAAATAGGCGAATGTGCACTTTCTCTTTATTTTTTCTTATATTAAATATATAATAATCACACGGGAGCTTAGTGAACTAGGCTGAGAGGAAGTTGTTTAACTTCGACCGAACCTGATCTAGGTAATTCTAGCGTAGGGATATTTTTTATTTCCTCTAGAATTTAAAAAGGAGGTATAAACTTATGAGCAGGACAAAAAAAATAACTTTAACGGCAATGATGATTTCAATGGCTATCGTTGCGAACTTAATCTTGGATTTAATTCCTTTTATTCAACTGACAGATGGTGGAACATTCTTTTCATTTTCTTTATTGCCGGTTGTTTATGTGGCTTTAATGCTTGGACCACTATGGGGAGTTTTTGCTGGATTTTGCTATGGATTACTTGCATTCTTAGTAGCCAGAAGCTCTTCTTATGGTATTATAAGTATAATTTTTGATTACCTTTTAGCCTCAAGTGTTATTGGTTTAATTGGTTTTATGAAAAAGCAATTTAAATCTGGCAAGACTTTAATTGTGGCAGTGGGAATATTTGCATGCTTTGTTTTAAGATGCTTATCAAAAACATGTTCAAGTGTATTTGCTTACAATGTTACATTTTGGGAAGGTATTGTTTATAACGGACCGGTAGATTTATCTTCCGCCGCAATGGTTATCGTACTATTCCTCTTAACAAGCAAAAAAATTCGAAATTATGCATTAAATAACGCTATGATGTAATAAATATGATATTATTAATCATAGGAGAGAAAGCAAATGGAAGAACTAAAAGAAAAATTAGAAAAAAGACGACTGGATTTTTTAGCATATTTTAAAAAAGCGCGAATAATTAATTTTGTTTTGTTATTTGTATCGGTTATAGCTTTTATTGGCATTTTTGTGTTGTGTCATAAAATGGAACAAGATACAATCGGATTTATAGCGTGTATTGTTATAGTAATTGCGTTATTTGCTTATGTAAATATTGTAAAGAAGAAGATTAATAGATATACCTTTAATTACATTAAAAATTATTATGAAGATACAACAAAAGTAATGCTAAAAAGTATAGGCGTTGAAACGTTTGAATCTTTACCCGAAGATAGTTTAACTATTGAAAAAATTTCAAACGCAAGAATTATGAAAGATGTTTGCTTTACCCGCTCAAGAAATATTGTACATTTTATTTTAGATGATAAAGAGATTGAAATGGGTGATTTGTTATTTAAGACGACAAACCCTGAAGATGTGAAAAAAACTATTATTGCATTTTGTGGTAAGTTCATACAATTTAAAAGTAAAAAAAATTTGCACGGCAGAACATTGATTTATCGTAAAGCAAAACAAGAAAATTGTTTTGGCCCTTCTGATCTTGATGGATTAGATAAAATTCTCGATAATGAAAAATTATTAGTATATAGCTCCGATAAGGATTTTGAACTGGAAAAAGAAAAAAACATTTTCGATATAATTAATAATATTGAAATTAATGAAGATTTATATGATTTAACAGTCGCGGCAAATGGAGATGTTATTTCTATTGCTTTAAGTTATTCGGATAAATTAATGGCCATTCCACTTTATGAAGAAACTCCGATTAATAGTTTCCTTAAGGCGCAAAATGATTTAGCTCAAATTAAAAATATTATTCAAGAATTATAGACAAAAAGCACATAAAATATGTGCTTTTTTACTTTAAATATTTGCTATATATAATTTGTTATGCAATAATAATTAGGAACTAATTTGTTAGAAAAAAATGAAAGAAGGATTTATATGTGTTTGAAAGATCAATGGGTTCAAATACATAGTTTTA
Organism: uncultured Bacilli bacterium; assembly: GCA_947625975.1. Taxonomy (GTDB): domain Bacteria; phylum Bacillota_I; class Bacilli_A; order RFN20; family CAG-826; genus RUG131. The sequence continues at coordinate 22,301 of CANQQL010000010.1, read as the reverse complement.
AGCACAATGGTAGTTTACATAGATATTGGGAGAAGAACTATGTATTAGAGGATAATGAATACTTTTTTATTGTTGCAAGTAATCGTACACGGGTTGTAGAGTCAGATGGCAGAAGATGGTATACGCATGAACCGGCCATAACAATATTTTCGAAAAAAGATTGGTACAATGTAATTGCCATGTTAAAAGATGAAGGAGTTTGTTATTATTGCAATATTGCTTCACCAAGTATAGAGGATGATGGAAAGATTAAATATATCGACTACGATTTAGATCTTAAGTTATATCCAGACGGAAACATTAAAGTACTGGATGAAAAAGAATATGAAAATCATCGGCAAAAATATGGCTATGATGATGAATTAAATTCTGTTTTGAAAACTGAAGTTAAAAAGATCTTCTATCTAATGAAAAAAAGATATTTCCCTTTTGATGATTCGATAATTAAAGAAAAACATGAATTATTTTTAAAAATAAAATAAAATTTTTATTTGATTATATTATCAAGAATTTTTATTTCATTTAATCCTGGTTGAATTCTATGCTTTTTATTTTCATAACGCGCGACGTCACCGATGGCAAAGACATTCTTCATGCTTGTTTGGCATTTATCGTTGACAACTAAGCCATTGTTTAAACTGACAAGGCCAAAGGTATTAACTAGAGGAATGTTTCCATAATTAACAAAAACAAAATCTGCCATTAATGTTTCTTCTTGATTTGTTTCAACATTGCGGATTACTAAGCTTTCCAGTAAGTTGTTTTTCATATTGATAGCGACAGGAATAAAAGGAGTTTTAACAATGACGTTTTTTATTCCTTTGATAGTGTCAAAATTTCCTCTGAATTCGTTTCTTCGATGAATAATGGTTACAAAGTCGGATATTTTGGATATTTCTTTGGTCCAATCTAAAGCAGAATCGCCGCCTCCTAATACTAACACATTTTTATTTTTCAACATTGATAAATCTTGGAGAGAATATAGAATATTTTTGCATTTTGACTCATTTTCCAATCCCATTGGACGTGGCGATGAAGTACCTAAACCAATTGCTAAAATAACTTTTTTTGTTTGGTATGTTTGTTTGGTAGTTGATACTTCAATGGTTTCGTTAGTCCCTATTATGCTATTAACCTTTTCATTCAAACCGATTTGAATGTTAGCATTTTGTTTGCACTTTTCGATTAATTGTGTAACATAATCTTTCGCAATAATGGAAGGAATACCATCAATATCAACAATTTCTTTTTCAGGATAAAGTTTTATTATTTGACCACCTAAAAAATCTTCAGCTTCAATTAGTAATATTTTTTTATTTTCAGAAAATTTAATCGCGGCATTTAAACCGATAGGACCACCGCCGACAACAATAATATCGAACATATCATCAACTCCTGCATATATTATATTTATTAATTTGTAGAAAATAAACTTTTTTCTATTTTGAATAATTTATTATATCTTTGTGATATAATAACACTCAAAGTAAGGTGTTTTTATGGAAATTAATTTTAAAAGCTATTCAAAAGATGAAACTATAGAATTAGGTGAATTAATTTCTAAATTTGTTTTTCGGGGTAGTGTTATAGCTTTAACAGGTGATTTGGGAGCCGGTAAAACAACCTTTACAAATGGAGTAGCTAGGGGATTGGGAATTAAAGAAAAGGTTTCTTCGCCTACGTTTAACATAATGAAATGCTATTTTAAGGCAACTCTTCCGATGTATCATATTGATGCATATCGCTTAGAAGATGGAACAAATAAAATTTTAGGTTTAGAGGAGTACATTGAAGGGGATGGAGTTTGTGTTATAGAGTGGCCGAACTTCATAAAAGATTTAATTGATGATAAACAAATTTTAAATATTGAAATTCATCATTTGGATTTGAATACGCGTCAGTTTAAAATAACAACAGAAAATCCGCAGTATTTTTCTTTATTTGAGATTTTAAAGGAGAAGTATCATGATTAGCGTTTTACTAGATAGTTCAGATAAATTTTTAGCAGTGGGCTTAGCAAGAGATGGAAAACTTATAGCTTCTATTCAATATGAAGCTTGGCAAAGACAAAGTGAAAGGCTGATTGTTGAATTAGAAAAAATTTTAAAAACAAACCAAGTTAGCAGAAAGGATATTGCAAGCGTTATTTGCGGAATTGGACCGGGTTCTTACACGGGAGTGAGAATTTCACTTACTATTGCTAAAGTTATGGCTATGGCTTTAAATATTCCTTTATTTACGGTTTCATCATTACAAGTATTAAAAGATGAAAATTTTCCTTCGATTTGTGTTATAAACGCTCGAAGTGGCAGAAGTTATATGGGGGTTTATGCAAATGAAAAAGTGTTAGTTAGTGATCAAATTATGAAAAACAATGAACTTATTGCTTATATTAATGAGCATCCTGACTATGTGGTATGTGGAGACACTAATCATTTGAATATAGAAGGAAAGATAGTAAATATTTTACAACAAATGGTATCTTTAATGCCGTACTTAAAAGCAGAAAAAAATCATTTAAGTGTGACACCAGTTTATATGAAGGATTAGTTTTATGTTAATAAGACCAATGAAAGTAGAAGACCTGGATAAGGTTCTTGTGATTGAAAATGAAAGTTTTATTTCGCCTTGGAATAAAGAACAATTCCTTTATGAATTAAAGGAAAACCCCTTTGCGATTTTGCTGGTAGCCGAGTACCAAGGTATTATTTGCGGATTTATTGATTTTTGGATTACTTTTGATGTGGCTCAATTAAATCAAATTGCGGTACATGCGTCTTTACAAAAAAAAGGAATTGGGACTGTTTTACTTTCTGATATGATTAATCGTGTTCAGAGTCAAGAAGTGAACAGAATCACATTAGAGGTACGAACATATAATGAAAAAGCTTTGGCTTTGTATAAAAAATTCGGTTTTAGGAAAGAACTTATAAAAGAGCATTATTATGATAATGGCGATGATGCAATCTTTATGATTAAGGAAGTTGGTGAGTGTTGATGGCAAAAATTATTTTAGGAATTGAATCATCTTGTGATGAAACGGCGGTGGCCATTGTTAAAGATGAGCAACTTATAGCAAATATTGTATCAACACAAATTGCCGTACATACGAAATATGGAGGTGTAATGCCGGAAATTGCTTCTCGCTTGCATGCTGAGAATATCTCAATTGTAATTAAAGAAGCTTTAGATACCGCTAAGGTAAAATTAGAGGATTTGTCGGCAATTGCGGTAACGCGAGGTCCTGGTTTAATCGGCGCCCTTCATGTGGGGATTCAGGCAGCCAAAATATTGTCTTTGTTGTATGATAAACCATTAATACCTGTTCATCATTTAGCCGGTCATATATACGCTAATGAATTTGTTAAGCCATTAATTTTTCCACTTCTGGCAATTGTAGTAAGTGGTGGGAATACGGAATTAGTTATTATGAAAGACCATTTAAATTTTGAAATAATTGGTGAGACAAAAGATGATGCTGTTGGAGAATGCTATGATAAGGTTGCAAGAGTCATGGGACTTCCTTATCCAGGTGGTATACCAATTGATAAATACGCCAAAGAAGGTAGACATACCTATAAATTGCCACACCCTTTAAATGATAAATCTTATGATTTTTCTTATTCTGGTTTAAAAACAAGTATTATAAATATGGTGCATAATATGGAACAAAAAGGTGAGACTGTAAATATTCCGGATTTATGTTGCTCATTTCAAGAAACAGCGATTGGTATGATATTAGATAAAGCGTTAAGAGCAGTCAAAGAATTTAAAGTGAAGCAGGTAGTTTTGGCTGGTGGGGTTTCTGCTAATTCTTACTTAAGAGAACAAATTCAAAGCAGATTAAAAAATACCAATGTGGATGTGGTCATCCCTCCGATGTGGTGTTGCACGGATAATGCGGCAATGATTGCGAAGTTGGGTTCTCGACTATATGATGAGCATTTGTTTGCGGATTTATCAATTTCGGTAGATCCAAGTTGGAAAATTGATGATTTTAGAAATTTTTAGCAATTAGATATTAATAGTTAATATATATAAATGATATAATATTTATGACCTTGAGGAGAAGATTTTATGGAAGAGTTTAAAACAGTAAGAGAGTTATATGAAACCTGTCGTTTTGGTGATGATTTTGAAAAGGAATCAATTGCTGATGTAAAATTAGAAGGTTGGATTCGAACAAATAGAAATAATGGAACGATTGGATTTATTGAGTTAAATGATGGCACATATTTCCGTAATGCCCAATTAGTATATGATAAAAACGAAATTGATAATTTTGAACAAATTTCTCATTTTAAAACAGGGGCAGCTATTTATATTACCGGAAAATTTGTTTTAACACCGGAAATGAAGCAACCTTTTGAAATACATCTTAAACAAATTGAACTTGAAGGAGATGTAGCGGAAGACTACCCTTTGCAAAAAAAACGACATGGATTTGAATTCTTGCGTGATATTGCCCATTTGAGGCCTCGTACAAATACCTTTAATGCTGTTTTTCGTTTAAGAAGTGTGCTGTCGATGGCCATACACGAATTTTTTCAATCTCAAGGATTTGTTTATGTACATACACCAATCATAACAGGAAATGATGCGGAAGGTGCAGGTGAAGCATTTTCAGTTATAACCAGTGATAAAGATCCTAACTCCTTCTTTGGTAAACCGGCATCTCTTTCGGTCTCTGGACAATTGCAGGTTGAAGCCTTTGCTTTAGCCTATCGAGATGTTTATACCTTTGGTCCGACTTTTAGAGCTGAAAAATCTAATACTGTTCGCCATGCATCTGAATTTTGGATGATTGAACCGGAAATTGCTTTTGCCGACTTAGAAGATGATATGGATTTAATCGAAGATTGTGTGAGATTTTGTATTAAATATGTCATGGAAAACTGTAAAGAAGAAATGAATTTTTTTAATACTATGATTGATACATCCTTAATAGAAAGATTAAATGAAGTTTTAAACTCACATTTTGCTCGTGTGACATATACAGAAGCAATAGAAGAATTAACGAAGGCTAAAAACAATGGCCACAAATTTGAAAATGATAATATTTTTTGGGGGATGGATTTGCAAAGTGAACATGAGCGATATATTACAGAACAAGTAGTCAAAGGGCCAGTATTCCTAACAGATTATCCCAAGGATATTAAAGCGTTTTATATGCGTTTAAATGATGATGGAAAAACCGTCGCAGCGTGTGATTTATTAGTTCCTGCTGTTGGTGAATTAGTAGGCGGAAGTCAACGGGAAGAACGATATGATGTTCTATTAAATAGAATGCATGAACTTGGTATGAAAGTCGAAGGACTCGAGTGGTATTTAGATTTAAGAAAATTTGGCGGATGTAAACATGCGGGATTTGGTATAGGCTTTGATCGCTTATTAATGTATTTAACCGGAATGGCAAATATTCGTGATGTTCAACCATTTCCACGCACACCAAATAATTTAAAATTTTAAAGAGGTATTTATGGCAGAAGAAATAACAACTTTTGACGATGAAGAATTAACAAGAAAATTAAAATCCAAGCGAAGAATTCGTGGACTTTTAATTGCCATAAATTTTGTATTATTTGGATATTTAGCTTACCAAATAGGTGCAAATGTCGTTAATTTAGTTCAAACTGCCAATCAAGTTGAGGGTATTGTTCCGATTGCGGGAAAAAATCAAAAAGAGTCTTTGGAAATATATAAAAAATATGTTGATAATAATAAAATATATTCTCCTGATTTTGTTATTTACGGAGAAAAAATTTACTTTTCGGAAGGAAATTTTAATTGCGAAGATATTAGATCTATCGACAATGTCCAGTTAATTCAGATTGAAGCTGATAATTCTAAAACTACGCTGATAAAAGATAGTTTATCTTATAAAAGTATAGGAAATTATTTGTCCGATGGAGTATCTTTATTTTTTGATAAATCTGGTAATGCTTTAAAAGAAGGAGATTATTTGTTTTATCATAATTATATTGATCCAAATAATTATGGGGAAACGATAAAAACAACTAATAATCTGGACATGAGATATGAAATATATTCTTTGCCAACAACTCTTGAAGATGGCCTTTGTATTCGTATAAAATCTACAATTTATGCTTACAAAAATAATCCTGCTTTTGTCATGAATATAGAGTATGTGTCAGATTTGCCGGAAAATTATTATGATGTAATTATTGTAGGGACAGAAGAATGCACAAAGAAAATTTCGATTTCGGACGAATTCAAAGATCAAAAAGTAAAAGTATTTGAAAGTATTACCTATAAAGAATTATTTACCCTCAATTGCAATAGATTGCTTAAAGTAATTGATGAAGATAATCAAAATAACGAAAGAATAACTTATTCTTCAAAACTATTAGATGATGAATATAATAAAGAGAAAAGTGCGGACGATTTTATTACTAATAATGCCGGTTATGCAATGAGTAAAGGGTATGAATACGAATTTCAAAACGAACATTATGTTGGGAAACTAACCTACATTATTGAATTAGAAAACGAATAAAAATAACTATATTTCATTTATTACTTTTGATAAGTCTTTTTGAAATACTTTATGTGATAATTTTCTGGTTTGAATGCTACGCGAAATAAAAGCTAGCAAATGTCCAAAGTAAAGAATTAAGCCCACTGTTAAAAACGGGAAAGAAATATAGGCGGTTATTGAACTGAAATTGCCTTCAAAATGAGGAACATTTAAGACATCCGGCCATTGTGCCGGGAATATTGTTGGAATACCTAGAATTGTGGACTTTTCAGCGTTTGCCCAATCCCATTGATAAAATAAACTACCAATGCCTTTATCTACTGAAAAATATGTAGTAAAAAACAATTCTTTAGTTACGATAAAACGAACAAGGCATATGACAAAGGATATAAAAAGTAAGATTATTGGTAATCTTATTTTTTTATAAAGAGTTTGAAAATTTTTAAGAAATCCAATTCTTCTAAATTCGCTGGGTTTCGTAATTACTTTAGCTTTAATAATATCATACATGTAAGTATCAACAGCGCGACCTTGTCTTGCCATAATTCTACGAATAATATTAACTATTAACCCAACGAGAAGAAAAACAAGTATGACCAAAAGAAAGATAGCAATAAGAATTCTTTTATCATTTTCAGTTAATTTAAGAAGGTAGATCATTTTTGTTCACCTCCGTTATTTTCATTAGAATAATTTATATAATTGTCTGTTACGGGAGAAGAATTATTGCCATTTAGATATGTTTGTGGAGCAATATTGTTATACATATTCATTCTTTGTTCTTCTTGATTTTTTAATATTTGTTTAGCTTTTTTCTCGATTTCCAGTTCGTCTAAAACACTGCCACCTTTAGCAAAATAACGATATACAGTGATAAAAAACATAATGATTATACCTATTAAAGAATAAATAAAATACAAGACAAATACGACTAAAATTAAAGGAGATAAAATAGTACACAATAGTCCCAAACCAAATGTTTTAAGTATTGACATCATGTTAACCACACTCCTTATTTTATTTTAGCATCTTTTTTTGTAAAAACTATGAATAATATCATATATTGAAAAAGTTAATATTGGTATTTCTAAGATAAAAGGTAAATATAATTTTAATTGGTTTTGCGCTAAAAGTACAAATAAAACAAAACATAATATTAGGATTAAAATAGAAACTAGGATAAATGGTTTGTTTTTAAAATAATTGCCTGATGCTAAAGATAAAGCGAACAAAATAATATTTAGCGAAAGTAGTAAAAACATTAAATCATCGAATAGCCAGATAGATAAACCGCTTAAAATAATAATAATAAGATTAAGATATGAATAAGCTACATAGTGTTTGTTAGTTTCGTTTAGTGTCACGTTAAACTTTGTGACTTCCGAAGAAATAATAAGAAAACTAATAATATTTTGTACCAAAGAGACCACTAGCGTTAATGGCAAAAATAGTTTGTATGTTAAATAACTTTTTGTTTCACCAAGAAAGAGAGAAAAAACTTCGATTATATTGCGATTATTCGTATATATCAGATTTACTAAAGGAATTGTTGAAAGCGAAAAAATTAATTGGCAAAAAGAGGAAATAAGTATTGTTAATCCAATATTGACCTCTTTTTTTAAACAAATACCGAATATCGTTCCAGTGATTAAGGAAGGCAGTAAAGTAAAAATAATAAAATCCAAGCCGTTAAGATTGATTATAAAAGAGATAGCAATTGAAGCGATATAGTAAATGGGAAGGTATTTTGCCTTACAAAAAAGTACTACTAACGTGCTAATGAATGGTAGTAATAAATAAAGTATAAGTGATAAAGCAGGTAAAAATAACATTAACACGGAAAAAATGATGTTAAATGATGTCATTAAGGCAATAAAAGTTAAATTTGAAGTAAAACTGGTTTTTGGTTTCATACATTCATAATTTTATCATAAAAAAACTTTTATAAACATTATATTTCACAATTCGACAAGAGGTCTATCTATATTTATATTAAGGTGATTTGATGAAAAAATTAATTTTGTGTCTTACGATGTGTTTTTTAACATCATGCGTTGACTTTTCACAAATAAATAATACTAGTGAAAATACAAATACTAAACACTCTATTTATATTAATTGTGAAGATGTTTTTAAAATCCGATCAACCCACTTTTGTTATTTTTTTCTTGCCCATTGTTCAGCATGTAACGCAATTAAAGATCAAATAGAGTACTATGCAAAAGAGCATAGTGATTTTTTTATAGTAGAAGCACCATTAGACTTCCAAAAAGGAATAAAATGTGAAGATAGTATTGGAGTTATGACAGTAGAAGAAATAAAATTTCTGGGATTTCCTACGTTGATTTTCATAGAAAATAATAAGTTGAAGGAAATGTATGTGGGAATCAGAGATATTTCTGCTGTTTTGTTTTGATTGTAAAGTCTGTAATTGATAAGATATTTCATTTATTTAGCATAATAAATATGCTAAAATATTTACAAAGTATTGGTGATTTAAATGGAAAGTAAATTGTTACAAAGATTAAACGATCAACAAATTAAAGCGGTAACCACAACAAGTCAATATTGCAGAATTATCGCCGGAGCGGGCTCGGGGAAAACCAGAGTTTTAACAAATCGTTATGTCTATCTTATTCAAGCTAACCAAGTTTATCCAAATCAAATACTTGCAATTACTTTTACAAATAAAGCGGCAAACGAAATAAAAAGTCGAATTATCAACTTCTTACCTGATATAAGTGAGAAATTATTAAACGTTTTTACATTTCATAGTTTTTGCGCAAGGTTTTTAAGAAAAGAAATCGAAGTTTTAAATATTCCATCGTCATTTACAATTGTCGATGAGGAAGACCAAAAATCTATAATAAAAAGAATTTTAAAAGCGGAGGGTTATCAATCGCGGTCAGCGATGTTAAAAGACCTTCCGAGTTATATTTCATATCAGAAAAATTTAGGTTTCTACCCTAGCGATGTAGTAATTAAGTCTTTTAACTCTAAAGAAAAAGAGAAACTTAGACTTTATAAACTTTATCAAGAAGAATTAGAAAAGTGCAATCAACTTGATTTTGATGATTTATTATTACGTGCCATAGAGATATTAAGGCAATATCCCGATATTCGGAAAAAATGGCAAAATAAATTTAAAGATATTTTGATTGATGAATTTCAAGATACTAATGATATTCAATACGACTTAGTTAATTTGCTATTAAATCCTTTAACTAATTTATATGTAGTTGGCGATCCTGATCAAACTATATATACTTGGCGAGGCGCTAATCAAAATATTTTATTGGATATGAAAAAATTATTTCCAAACATTGAAACAATTATCTTAGAAGAAAACTATCGCTCGACAGGCAATATATTAAATGTAGCTAATAAATTAATTGCTTTTAATAAAAAAAGAATTCCTAAAAAGCTTTTTACCTCCAATTCGGATGGAGAAGAAGTGGTTTACAATGATTTTTACGATTCATATACTGAAGCACGATATGTGATTCAAACAATTAGTGATTTGGTGAAGTCCAGTAAATATGTGTATAAAGATATCGTTATTATGTATCGCGCAAATTATTTGACGCTACCATACGAAAAACTTTTGGTGCAAAATCAAATTCCTTATATTATACATGGCGGACAAAAGTTTTATCAAAGAAAAGAAGTAAAGGACATTTTAGCTTATTTAAGATTAATAATTAATAAAAACGACAATGTGTCATTAGAAAGAATTTTTAATATTCCAAAGCGCGGAATTGGTGATACATCAATAGAAAGATTAAGAGATGAAGCAGTAAGCAAAAACCAAGTGTACTATACCTATATTAGTGAGATTACTAGTGATAATTCTAATATTCCAAACAAAGCATTAGATGCCATGAAATCAGTCGTAAATTTGATTGATGATTTAACAAACAAAATCGCGGAGTTACCGATTAATGAATTTCTTTCCTATCTCCTAGAAGCCATTCATTATAAAGAATATTTAACTTTAACAGAAGAAAATGCTGATGAAAGATACGAAAATGTGGAAACACTTATTACTGATATTGTGGGAGTTATGAAGGAAAATTCCGATTTAACCTTGGAAGCTTATTTAGAAAATATAGCTTTAATGTCAGCCCAAGACTATGTTAAGAATAGCGATGTGGTAACTCTTATGACAGTTCATACTGCTAAAGGATTAGAATTTCCGGTAGTGTTTGTCATTGGCTTAAATGATGGAGTATTTCCAAGCTCAAGAGCTATTGAAGAAGATAATGAAGAGGGTTTAGAAGAAGAAAGAAGAGTTTGTTATGTGGCCTTTACGCGCGCAATGGAAAAATTATTTGTTTCTTCTTTCCATATGGGATTAAATGGTCAGTTTACAAGTTCATCATGCTTTGTTAATGAAGCGGGCTTAAAAGAAATTGCACGCAAACAAACAGCCACCAATAATAGTTATCCTTTTTATGGCTGGTATGGGAAGTCTACAAAACAAAAATCCGTTAAGGAAACGATTAAAGCTACGACAAATCTTACTTCAAATATTAACGTAGCCAACAAAATTACTTGGCATATCGGTGATTGCTTGAATCATATAACTTTCGGAAAGGGAGTTGTAATTGGCGTTGAAGATACATTAATATCGGTTAGATTTAGTGACGGAAATATAAAAAAATTACTAGGTTTACATAGTTCGATTACAAAGATAGAAAGGGATGAGAATAATGGAGCCTAAAGACAGAGTGAAAGAATTAAGAGATTTGTTGGAAAGGTATAATTATGAATATTATCAACTGAACGCTTCAACAGTAAGTGATGCTGAATATGATCGCTTGATGAATGAATTAATTGAACTTGAAAAGCAATATCCTGATTTGCAATCAAATATTTCGCCAACGCAACGTGTTGGAGGAACAGTGGCTTCAGAATTCAAAAAGATTCCCCATAAAAGATTAATGCTATCTCTTGCAAATGCTTTTAGTGAAGAAGATTTAAAAGATTTTGATCGAAAAGTGAGAGAAGTTTTAAATTTAGAAAAAGTAAGTTATATGGCGGAAATGAAAATTGATGGATTGGCAATGTCTTTGGATTATGTAAATGGATCTTTAAATTATGCGGCGACACGTGGAGATGGAAATATCGGCGAGGATGTAACACAAAATGTTATTACCATTAAAACGATTCCAGTACATATAAATACCGATCGTCCTTTTGAAGTTCGTGGCGAAGTCTACATGCCGAAAGCTAGTCTTGAAAGTTTAAATAAAGAAAGAGAAAAAAACAATCAACCTCTTTTTGCTAATGCAAGAAATGCTGCTGCTGGATCAATTCGCCAGCTTGATTCAAAAATTGCTGCATCAAGAAAGCTCGAAGCCTATTGGTATTATTTTGTAAATGCAAATGAATTTGGATTTACGAAGCATAGTGAAGCACTTAATTATATCGAAAAGTTAGGATTCAGAACAAATAAAGAAAGAAGACTATGTCAAGGAATTGATGAAGTATTATCATATATTGAGGAGTATACTTTAAAACGACCTAATCTAGAATATGATATTGATGGTATTGTAATTAAAGTAGATGACATTACAAAATATGACATGTTAGGTTATACTTCAAAAACACCAAAATGGGCAATTGCTTACAAATTTCCACCGGAAGAAGTCCAAACAAAATTAGAAGATATTGTTTTTACGGTAGGAAGAACCGGAAAAATAACTCCTAATGCTGTATTGTCTCCAGTTCGTGTTGCAGGGTCGATGATTCGAAGAGCAACTTTACACAATGAAGAGTTTATAACAGCTAAAGATATGATGATTGGCGATATGGTTATCATTCGTAAAGCCGGAGATGTCATACCAGAAGTTGTCAAGTGTTTGCCCGAAAAAAGAACTGGAAAGGAAATTCCATTTCAAATGATTGAGAAGTGTCCGGTGTGTGGTGAAGATTTAGTTAAAATAGACGCTATGCATTTTTGCACAAATCCGCATTGTGATGCTAAACATATTGAAGGCTTAATTCATTTTGCTTCGCGAGATGCGATGGACATCGATGGATTAGGAGAAAAAATAATTGAATTATTATTTAATGAAAAATTTATAAATAGCATTCCAAGTATTTATCATCTTTATAATTTCCGACAAGATATTATTTTTATGGATGGATTTAAAGATAAGTCGGTCGATAATTTAATTGAAGCCATTGAAAGAAGTAAACGTAATTCTTTAGAAAAACTGATTTTTGGTTTAGGTATCAAAGAAGTTGGTGAAAAAACAGCTAAAATTTTAGCTCGTAAATTTCGAAACATAGATTCGCTCATGAAAGCGGAGTATGCTGATTTGTTAGAAATCTCGGATATAGGGCCAATCAGTGCATCATCGATTTTTGAATATTTTCATGATGAAAATAATATAAAACTAATTGAAGAATTAAAACAAATAGGATTAAATATGAATTATCTAGGAAAAACCGCTACTGATGAGTCATCTCCATTTTATGGAAAAACCGTTGTGTTAACGGGCACCTTAGCAAGTATGGGTCGTAAAGAAGCTACCGAATTATTGGAAAGCCTCGGTGCTAAAGTTTCAGGATCTGTTTCGAAAAAGACTGATTATGTAATATTTGGAGTAGAAGCTGGATCTAAATTAGATAAAGCTAATGATTTAGGTGTGAATACTTTGGATGAAGATTCTTTCTTAGCTTTAATAAATAAAAATGAGGAGTAAAAATATGAAGGCAATTACTAAAGAAGTTTTAAAAGATGCGGCATCTCGATTAATGTTCGATATGTCCGATGAACAATATGACACGCTGGAAAAAGAGTTCGAAATTATTATTAAACAAATGAAACTAATCGGAGAAATTCCTGATGTTGATAATGTCGAACCAATGACATTCCCATTTGATGTAACTACAGATTTTTTAAGAGAAGATGAAGTAACGGAACCATTAACTAAATCCGATGCTTTAAAAAATGCAAAAGATGTGCTCGATGGTCAAATAAAACTGCCAAAGGTGGTGGGTTAAATGAATTATTTAGATTTAACAATCAAAGAAATGCATGAGGCTTTGGTAAAAAAAGAAATTACACCTTTAGAATTAGCAAAAGAAGCCATTAAAAGAGCAAAAGCAGATACTAATAATGCCTTTGAAACTATTTTAGAAGATAAAGCAATCGAAATTGCTTCGGAATTGACTGAACCAGAGGAAAATAATCTTTTTTGGGGAATCCCCTTTGGTATAAAAGATAATTTTTCCACTAAAAATATTCTTACCACAGGAAGTAGTGAGATTTTAAAAGACTATATTCCGGTTTTCAATGCAACGGTAGTAGAAAAACTATTGAATGCACATGCTGTTCCTATTGCTAAAACTTGCCTTGATGAGTTAGCAATGGGTGGAACAGGTACAACCGGGCATAAGGGAATAACCTATAATCCCTATGATCCGAAACACGAAAGGTTAGTAGGTGGTTCTAGTTGTGGTTCGGCAGCCATGGTATCTGCGGGTATAGCTCCGTTTGCCTTGGGTAGTGATACAGGTGATTCTGTTAGAAAACCAGCCTCATTTGCGGGCCTTGTGGGCTTTAAGCCAACTTGGGGTAGAATATCGCGTTTTGGCTTGTTTCCTTTTGCTCCGTCATTAGACCATGTCGCATATTTTACCAGATCCGTGGAAGATGCCGCTTTTGCACTATCTCTTTTAGCGGGAAGAGACTTACATGATGCTACCAGTTCAAATAAAAAAGTAGACGACTATATTTCAAATATTAATGACACAATTAAAGGAAAAAGAATTGCAATTTTAAAAGAAGTCATAGATAGCATTCGTGATGAAAAAGTTTTAACTATTTTCAATAATACTGTAGAAAAGCTAAAAGAAAATGGTGCAATTGTTGAGAATGTAAGTTTTGATTTAAAACTACTTGAAGCATGCTATCCTACCTATATGGTTATTTCTTGTGCAGAAGCAACTTCAAATAATGCTAATCTTGATGGAATAAAATTTGGACCGCGTTATGGAGGAGATACCTATCAGGAAGTAATGTGCAATGCACGAACCAAAGGATTTTGTGAATTAATCCGCCGTAGATTTATTATTGGTAGTTTTTCTTTAATGCGAGAAAATCAAGAAGATTTATTCTTGCGTGCACAAAAGGCTCGAAGATTAATAGTAAATAGGACCAATGAAATTTTGAATAACTACGACTTTATTTATATTCCTGCTGCCCCAAATATTGCTCCAAAATTTACGGATAGTTCAGATAAACTATCAACGAATTATTTAATAGCGGATAATATTTTGGTGTTAGGTAATTTTGCTGGTCTTCCCTCTATAACATTACCAATTGGCCTTATTGAGAATATGCCGATTGGGGGAAATTTAATGGGAAGAAAATTCGAGGAAAAAGAACTCTTTAAAATAGCTAAAAATATTGAAGATGGAACTGGATTGTACAATTTATCTTCAAGAAAGTTGGTGAAATAAAATGAATTTTGAAGCAGTTATTGGTATTGAAATACATGTGGAAATGAAAACTAAATCAAAAATGTTTTCTTCTGCACCTGTTGAATTTGGTGCAGAACCTAATACGTTGGTTAATCCAGTTGATATGGCCTTCCCTGGAACAATGCCAGTTGTTAATAAACAAGCAGTTATAAATGCGATACGAGTCGCGAATGCCTTGCATATGAAAATTGATCAAGAGTTGTGGTTTGATCGGAAAAACTATTTTTATGCAGACTTACCAAAAGGCTTTCAAATTACCCAAGATAAAAGACCTATTGGTCGTGATGGTTATGTAATGATAAAGACCAATAACGGGGAAAAGAAAATAGAAATTGAAAGATTACATATGGAGGAAGACACATGTAAACAACTCCATTTATCTACCTATTCTCTTCTAGATTACAACCGTGCTGGGACTCCATTGATAGAGATTGTTTCTCGTCCTAATATCAGAAATGGAGAAGAAGCGATGAAATATGTTGAACAAATTAAATCCATTGTGCAATTCAGTGATGTTAGCGATGGCAAAATGGAAGAAGGCTCGCTTCGCTGCGATGTCAATATATCGTTAAGACCTATTGGCAGTGATAAATTTGGAACAAAAGTAGAAATCAAAAATCTAAATTCCTTATCTAATGTTGAAAAGGCTATTGAGTTTGAAATTACTCGTCAACAACAGCTTCTTTTATCAGGAGTTCCCGTAGAGCAGGAAACTAGGCGCTTTGATGAAACAAGAAAAGAAACAGTTTTAATGCGTAAAAAAACTGATGCGGTAGATTATAAATATTTTACGGAACCTAATATAACTCCAATTAAATTAAGCGATGAATTTGTTAAAAATGCTATCGAGACATGTCCGGAATTAGCGGCCTCAAAAAAAGATAGATACATGACTATTTTAGGCTTAAATGAATACGATTCAGATATTTTAATTCAAGATAAAGATGTTTCCGATTATTTTGATAAAGCGGTAAAATTTAACGCCTCTCCTAAATTATTAGCAAACTGGATTATGGTTGATATCGCGGCATATCTTAATAAAAACAATCTTAAAATTAAAGATCTGCAATTATCGCCGGAGCATTTAAGCGATTTAATTAAACTTATTGAAGAAGGGAAAATTTCCTCTAAACAGGCCAAAGATGTATTTGCGGTAATTGTGGAAAACGATGCCTCGCCAATTGATGTCGCAAATGAATTAGGTTTAGTTCAAATGTCTGATGAGGGAGCAATTTTTGAATTAATTCTTGAAGTTTTAAAGGAAAATCCTCAATCAATTGAAGACTATAAAAATGGTAAAGATCGAGCTTTAGGTTTTTTAGTAGGACAAGTGATGAAAAAATCTCGTGGTAAGGCAAATCCAGCAATGACCTCAAAAATGATTCTTGATGAATTAAAAAAGAAATAAATATTTAAAAGTGAGTTTTGCTCACTTTTTAAATAACGACAAAAAAATTTTAATTAATAGAGGATAACAAAATGAAAATTAAAATAGAAGTTAATTCTCACGAATTAATGGCAACACTTGTTGAGAATAGTTCTACTCTAGCCTTACTAAAATTGCTTGAAAACGGACCACTTATAATTAACACATTGGATTATGGTGATTTTGAAAAAGTTGGTGCTCTTCCAAAATCTTTGCCACGCAATGATGAAAATATTGCTACCATTCCAGGAGATATCATTTTATATCAAGGCAATTCAATTTGTTTTTATTACGGATATAACAATTGGAATTTTACAAAACTCGGAACAATTGATAATATATTTGACTTAGATTTAAAATCAATTTATGGAGCCGGAGATGCAAAATTTATCTTATCAAAACAAAAGGAGAAAATATGAAAGTTTTATTAATTAATGGAAGTCCAAATAACTTTGGATGTGTCAATCGTGCTTTAAAAGAAATGATTAATGTTTTTGAAGAAAAAGGCATTCAAACCGAACAAGTTAACATAGGTAAAAACCCGATAACCGGATGCATGGCTTGTGGGTTTTGTTATACCAATAAAAAATGTGTATTTAATGATTTGGTAAACGAAATTGCCAAAAAATTTGAAAGTGCAGATGGTTTAGTGATAGGAAGTCCGGTATATTATGGATCGCCTAATGGTTCGCTTATAAGCTTGCTAGACCGTTTATTTTATAGTACTTCGTTTGAAAAAAGAATGAAAGTCGGTGCAGCAGTAGTGTCTTGTAGAAGGGGTGGTAACACTGCAACTTTTGACGTTTTGAACAAATATTTTTCTATAACCGAAATGCCAATTGCCACAAGTTCCTATTGGAATATGGTGCATGGTTATACTGCCGAAGATGTTGAAAAAGATTTGGAAGGTCTTCAAACCATGCGTAATTTAGCTAATAATATGATTTTTTTGATGCAAGGTATTGAATTGGCAAGAGATAAATATGGTTTGCCCAAAAAAGAACGAAGAATATCAACATCTTTTCCGGATGGAAAATAAAATCAATAAATTCAGTTTGATATATTGTTTTTGTTAATACTTTTAATGATAAAAAAGACTGAAAAACAGATTAATTTCAAAATTAGAATATGTAATATAGAGAATAACAAAAAGAAAATTAAATTTATAATTGTGTTTAAAAAGAAAGAATTTTAATATGAAAAAAATACTTTTTGTCTGTCATGGTAATATTTGTCGTTCTGTCGCTGCAGAGTTTATTTTTAATAATCTTGTTAGAAAACAAAATCTAAATCACTTATATTATTGTGAATCTAGAGCAACATCAAGAGAAGAAATAGGCAATGATATTTATCCACCTATGAAACAAACACTAATAAAATATAATATTAATATAGAAAGACATCACGCAAAACAAATTGATGAAAATGATTATCGCAATTTTGATCTAATATTTTTAATGGATCAAGAAAATTTATGGGGCATAAAACAAATAATTCCACAAGATGATTTGAAGAAAATACATTTGTTATCAGAATATGTCGGTCTATCCGGAGATATTGAAGATCCTTGGTATACCGGAAGATATGATTTGGTTTATAAAAAATTAAAGATATGCATAGAAAGATTGATTGAGCAAATAAATAATGATACTGAAATTAAATAAAAGAGATTTAGAAAAATTAAAAAAATTAATAGAAATTAAATATATAAATATCTCGGTTTCTAAAATGTTTGAAGAATTTAATTCCTATTATAATCTAATTGAAAAAAGCAAAATTCAAAATCATAAGACCACGGTTTTGAATGAGTTTTTAAATTATTTTGAAATTGATTCTGAAGACAAAGAGAACAAAAAAATTATTGAAGAATATCTTAAACCTGCAATTAAATTGGTTAATAATCAAACATTATTTTCCAATACGTATTTTAAAAATATAGATTTTAAACAAGTAAAATTTAAGCATTATACTTTAGAATTTGATACATATTATGCTTATCAAACATTCCCTTATGATGATGTTAAATTTTTAGATAATTTTCAAGAAATTTATCAAATTGGATATTTTGAAAAAGATGTTAAATATCCCGCAATTACGAAAGACCATATAATTTGGATGAGCGTAACTCCTAATGAAATATTAACTATGCAAAGCAGTATAAACATGACTAAAGGGGATGTTTTAACTTTTGGATTAGGATTAGGTTATTATGCCTATATGGCTTCTTTGAAAGAAGATGTTAAGTCGATTACAATTGTGGAAAATGATCAAACAATAATTGATTTATTTTGCCAATACTTGTTGCCACAATTTGATAAAAAAGAGAAGATTAAAATAATTAAAGCTGATGCGTTTAATTTTTTAAATCAAACAAATATTATTGATTTTGATTATATATTTGTGGATATTTATCATGGAGCAAATGATGGACTTCCGCTTTATTTAAAATTTAAAAAATATGAAGAAAAATCCAAACCTTTTGTATATTGGTTAGAAAACTCAATTTTAGGGCTATACCGACGACTTGTTTTAACCGTATTCGAAGAAACTTTAGAAGGTTATTTAGAAAAAAATTATTTACGGGCTAAGACAAATGAAGACAGTATTATTAATGATATTTATTTTAAATTAAAAGAAGTGAAATTTACGACCTTTGAAGAAATACATTCACTTCTTTCTTTGGATGGTTTAAAGAAACTTATTAAACAAGATTATGAGAATTGAAATCAAAATTTTTTTCGTCTATATATATCGCAAAATTTTTAATAGGTTGATCGGAAACAATTACTATAATATCATCGTGAAGTTTTATAATTTTTTTATTGCTACTTTGAATATTAAAAATATTAGAGTTTAAACCAGTTCCCAACATTTTTCCCATCGCCTCTTTTTCACACCAAATTGATGCTAAATAGGTTTCTTTATCTTGAACCTTGTTATACTCTTTAGTTTCTTCTGCGTTTAATATCTTGTTGGCAATTTTTGAAAATTTAAATCTTGGAATGCTTTCAATGTCCAATCCTACATCTTGGGTAGAAGAAAGGGCAAAGCCATAGTAGTTTTTATTATGAGTTAAAGAAAGATACAATCCCTTAATGATGGGTTTTCCATTGCTAGAAAAAAATAAATCATTAATATTTAATTGGTTTTTAGAGAGTTCCAAGGATAGTTTATAATAATTAGAGGCACTAATAATTTTTTGCTTTTCATTATAGTTACTTAAATGATTCTGGATGTTTTTGGGCAATGATAATAAACAATTTTCTTCTATTAACGTATATAAATATATTTTTATCAATTTAATCACCATAAATATTATAATTTATTAATTTAAAAAATCATTATTTAAATAACATGCTATTAATTTTTAAAATTTTTAAAAATATTATATAATATTTTTGGTGATTATATGAAAGGATTAGTAATAGTCGGAGATTATTTTGAAGATGTTGAAATGCTTGCGCCAGTTGATGTGTGGAGAAGACATAAGGAAGAAATAACTATTGCCAGCCTTATGCATCGAAAAGAAGTAGTGTCAGCACGTGGCATTGAAATGAAGGTAGATGCTCTGTTAGAAGATTTAAATCTAAGTAACTATGATTTTTTATTTATTCCAGGAGGACCTGGTGTATCGAAAATTTTAGTTAATTTAATAGAAGTAAACAAAACTATTGATTATTTTGTTAAAAATAATAAATTTGTTTGTGCAATATGTGCAGCACCTATGCTCATTGGAAGATTAGGATTGTTAAAAGACAAAAATTTTACGGTTTATCCCGGATTTGAAAAGCAAATAATTAGTGGAAAATATTTAAGAACTAAAGGCGCTGTAAGAGATGGAAATTTTATTACAGGAAAATCAATGTACTATTCAATAGAGTTTGCGCTTTTGGTAATTGAAAGTTTATATAATGAAAAGGAAAAGAATCAATTGTTGGCTTCTTTACAAGGTGAAAATTAATTATTTACAAAAAGTTAATATTATTTTATAGTGTTTATATAATTAAATTTTCAATTTAATTAGTAGGGACATTTATGATTATAAACATTATTCTTTGGTTGTTAAGTGTTATTAGCGTTACTTATATAGAGATAGCAACAAAATTATATGTTCATATATGGACAATTGCCTTAGCTTTAATACTGGTGCCGATTTTTTACATATTAATTTTTTTCTTATATCTTCTTTTATTACTTATTTGGTCGTTTTTTATCAATAAAAAAGAAGAAATAAACAAGCCCAATAAATTTTATTATTGGTTAATTAAGGAAACTTGCTATATATTGATATCTTTATCACGAAGTAAAATCCATATATCGGGACTTGATAAACTTCCCTCAAATGGTCGAGTATTAATTGTAAGTAATCATACTTCGAATTTTGATCAAATTGTGATGATGAAAGTTTTAAAAATATCACCGATTATATTTGTAACTAAACCGCAAAATGAAAATATTCCCATTGCGGGAGCATTTATTCACAAGGCGGGGTTCGTAACGCTTGATCGGGGAAATGATTTTAATGCAGCAAGATCAATTTCAAAATGTATTAAATATATTGAAGATGATCTTGGGCATATTGCGATTTGCCCCGAAGGTACAAGAAGTAAGACGGGTGAATTATTAAATTTCAAAGCAGGATCGTATAAGATAGCCATTAAATCAGAGGCTCCAATCGTAGTTTTGGCCTTGTCAAATTGTAACCAAATTCATAAAAATTTCTTTTGGAAAAGAACCGATGTTTATTTTGATATTGTAGATTGTTTATATTATGAAAATTATAAATCAATGAATTCATTTGAAATTGCTGAAAAAACAAAAAATGAAATTCGTCTAAAATTAGAACAAAGAAAGGAAGAAAGTAATAATGAATTATATTTTATTTAATCCTAAAGCAAATAATAACGCTGGAGAAAAAAATGTAGAAGTCATCACCGAGAAGTTAAAACATAGATTTAATGATTTAAAGTCCATTAGTCTAATTGATTTAGATGTAAAAAATTTTATGTTAAGCTTAAAAAATGAGGATAATGTAATTCTCTTGGGCGGAGATGGAACTTTAAATAAATTTGTTAATCAAATTCAAGATATTGAGATTCTCTGCAAATTGTATTTAACTAGTGCCGGAACAGGTAATGATTTTTTAAATGATATAAAGAGCGAAATTGATAGCGATGGCTTAGCCTTAATAAATGATTATGTGAAACATTTACCATATGTTATTGTCAATGAGAAAAAATACTATTTCATTAATGGTGTTGGTTTTGGTATTGACGGACAAGTATGTGAGGTGGCAGATGAAAAAATTAAAAAAGGTGCAAAGAAAATATCTTATTCTGCTATTTGCATGAAACTTGCTCTCTGTAAATATAAATTTCCAAATGGAAAGATTGTTGTGGATGGTGTAGAAATCTCCAAAAAGAAAATTTGGATTGCTTCTGCAATGAATGGAAGATTTTATGGTGGAGGTCTAATGATTGCACCGAGTCAGAATCGAAAGGATAAAAAACTTATGATGGTGTGCATTCACGGGGCAACGAGACTATTTGGATTAATGGTTTTTGGGAGTTTGAATAAAGGTAATCATATTAAACATAAAAAAATTGTGGAAGTGTTGAAGGCTAATCGTATTGAAGTTACTTTTGATCGGCCAACTGCGTTACAAATAGATGGTGAAACCATCTCAGGTGTTACGCATTATTTAGCGGTGAAAGAATAAAAATTCAAATTAAAATTTTGTTATTTGATAATCTAAATATTACATAAAAAGTAAAGCTGTTTTTAATATAAAAATTAAAATTGCTTGTTAAGTGACAAAGTTAATGCAACGAAATAAATAATTTTGATGAAAACATAGAAAAATAATTAATCTGTTGCAAT
>CANQQL010000009.1 GCA_947625975.1 uncultured Bacilli bacterium | reverse complement strand
ATACACTTACATTTTAACTTTTTTGAAGTTTATTTTGGAATTACTTTATTTTTGAAGTTTTAATTTTAATTAAGCTTTTGCAATAAAATTGTTAATTTTTGGAAATCGGTTTCAAAAACATCTTGAAAGTGCTTTCTTTAATGCTATAATTATTTTATTAATAAGAGTAAAGGAAAAAATAGTATGAAAAAAAATCATGTCAAAATTTTATGGGCTGTCCCTTGTATTCTAGCACTTATGGTTAGCTGTTCTGATAATTCTGATTCAGCTAGTGAATCTTTATCACCAAGTATTTCTCAATCTGTGGTGAGTACACCTGTTTCTCCAAGTGTAAGTGAGGACTTATCGGTGGGCTCGACATCAGTCGAATTACCATCAGAAGATATTTCTACTCCATCGGTAAATACGCCGAGTACACCTGTTGAGGATACCAGTACTTCTGTTGAAAAACCAAGTACACCGACTGATCAGGAAGAACCGGATAATCCCAATTATGGGGGACAATTTATTTTAAAATCGGCAGATACTGGAACTGAAAGTATTCATATAGAAGGTGCCGGTGTATGGATTTGGGTTGAAGCAGATTCTATTGGCTATAAAGAAGGAGTAAATGTCATTCAGGATTTTAGTGTGGAAGTTGAAGTAAAAAAAGGTGCTTTAACAATTATTAGTCAGCAAATAGATTTATACGAAGGAAAACATAATCCAGTCCGTGTCTATCTGGCATTAAGTGGTGCACCTACATTTAAAGATGAACTGACTTTTTATGTAAAAATTTCTGCACCGGATGGAAAATTTTATGATAACACTGTTGAGTTTATCGGTAAAAATTGGAAAGATGCTCCAAGCGTTGAAAAGATCGATGGAGGAAATTTTGAACTTTACACTACCGGAGTAGATAATGAAGTAAACCGTATTGATGGTGCTGGAGTTTGGATCTGGATTAAGTCTGATTCGGTAGGCTTTGATGGCACAAATTGGTCCGATTTACAAATTACGAAAGTCGAAATCGATAATGATAATTTTATCGTTTCTGATTACTATCCATCTGACCCTAATGAGACGAGATTTAGAATTTATATAGTTCTAGACAAAGGAATTACAGAAACTGATGCAATTACATTTACAATTAGAATTGAAAATGCCACTACATACTATACTGGCAGTGTTTCATTCTTAGGAAATAATTTAGTTGCTTAAAGACAGAATTTTGGATAAAGGCGATGATTGTATGTTTAAAAATAATAAAAATAAATTGCTTTTAGTTAGTGCAATTCTTTTAATACTAACAAGTTGTAATATTTATTTTGAAAATAGTACATCAAATTTAACATCACCAACTATTTCTGAATCTATAAGTAGTGTAAGTTTTACCAGTAAACCAAGCCTACCAAGTAATGGCGTAAGCGAAGAAAATTCTGCGATAACAAATCCGCCACCTACATATATTAATCAAAATTATGTTTTAAAATTTGAGGATGAGTTTACGGGTGATTCTCTTAACAAAGATGTTTGGAATATTGAATATGGAACTGGTTCTCAGTATGGCTTATCTGGTTGGGGAAACGATGAATTGGAGTATTATCAAGAAGAAAATGTAAGTGTAGAAAATGGATTATTAAAAATTACCGCAAAACGCGAAAATAAAAATGGAAAAAACTACACTTCAGGAAGAATTCAAACCAAACATAATGTTTTTTATACGTATGGTTATTTTGAGGCATGTATTTTACTGCCAACACAAAGAGCAATGTGGCCGGCATTTTGGCTCTTACCTGATAATGAGGACATTTATGGTGGATGGGCTTCGTCCGGTGAAATCGATATAATGGAAGCAAACGGAAAAGGTATGGATAAATACACGATTGGTAATGCGATACACTATGGAGGAAATTGGCCAAATAATCAATGCACATCAAAATCTAGTAAAATTCCGGAACAAGGAACGATAGATCAATTTCATATGTATGGTTTAGAATGGACAAGTGAATATCTTGCCTACTATATTGATGGAGAAGTAGTTTATAAAATTACTAATGATATTTATTATTCTGATAAGGCAAAAGATAACCCCAGTGCGCCATTTGATGTGGATTTTTATATTTTATTTAATCTTGCGGTTGGGGGAAATTATGTTGGTTATGTGCAACCGGAGGATTCATTTTCTTCGGCAGATATGCTTGTTGATTATGTAAGAGTTTATCAATTGAAAGAATAATGGAGAAGTTCTATGAAAATAAGAAAATTTAATTATATTTCTTTGGCGTTAATAACAGGTGTTTTAATATCTTGTTCTAACAAGGCAATTGAACTATCCAAGTATAAGGATGATGTGAGAATTCATACTGACTTGCAAGATGAATATTTGAATGATAATTACGAAGCGGCAACAAAATATGCTTTTGGTGTGGAAGAACTAAGTCGACCTAAACCAATAGAATTATCTTGGAAAACAAGAAAAAAAGATATAACAGGTTTTAAAGTAAAAATCAGTGAAACTAAAGATTTTACGGATGCGATAGAAATTGAGACTAAAGAAAATAAAGCTTCAATATATAATTTAAAAATTGCCACGACTTATTATTGGAATGTAGAAGCAAGTTATGAATCCTCAACTGCGGAAATAAGCGATACAGAATCTTTTAAAATTGAAAGTTTTGGACCAAGAAATTTATATATTGATGGTATTACCAATGCTCGTGATGTTGGTGGATGGCCAATCGATGATACACATCGTGTAAGACAAGGTTTGTTTTTTCGCAGTGGACGCTTAAATCAAAGCAATGCAAGTACTATCATAAAAGAAGTCACAAGTGAGGGAGAAAAGGTATTGCTTGAAGACTTAAAAATTAAATCAGAGATGGATTTAAGAACAATAGACGATAATGAAGTTGGTGCTATTACTTCGAGTGTCTTAGGAGATTCAGTTACTTATTTTAGTTGTCCGATGGATTGGCATGCAAGTAACATACTGGAAGGAAATAAAGAAATGGTACAACATATCTTTTCCGATATATTAGCTGACGAGAATAGTTATCCCTTAATTTTTCATTGTAATATTGGCACGGATCGTACTGGAATGATTGCATATTTATTAAACGGTTTACTTGGTGTGGAAGATGAATATTTGTTCCGTGATTATTTATTTTCTAACTTTGGTAATATCGGTGGAGCACGAACCATGAACAATATTAAAAATAATTATGTTGCGACCATTAAAAGAACAGAAGGAAATACGCTTTCTGAAAGAATAGCGAATTATTTAATAAGTATAGGGGTAGCAAGCGAAGATCTTGAGGCTATAAAGAGTATTTTTATTGAAAGTATATAAGGTTCAAAAAATATTAGCCAAACCATAATAAAAGTGTAATTTGATTGAGTCTTAATACAAAGTAAGTCATAGATTTCCTTGATAAAGATGAATTAGTGATATGACATTATTTCAATTAAAAATCAGTTACGAAGAAATCCTTACTTAATTTTATTAAAATGGTAAAGGATATATAAAGGTTAACTTTAACTAGTTAACCTTTTTAATTAAATTATTAGCGTAACTTGTGTCTAATTCATTACCAATTATTGGTCAGAAGTAATAAAAAATTATTTATAAAATTTTATAAATAAGTGAATACAATATAGCAAGCAAAAAGTATGTAAAAATAGTAATTATTTTTACCTCCTGTTGCATAAATTTGTGGTCTATGATATAGTAAAATTAAATTAAGAAAGCGGTTTCTTAACTTTGAATAAAGGTGTCTATAAAACATTAAAATGATGTAGAAATTATCTAGTTGGGAGCAAATATAATTATGCCAGAAAAGGAAAAATTGACTAAGTATTTAAAAAAACTAAAAATAGAAGCAATTATAAAATCTGTTATTTTTGGTCTAATTGCTTTTTTTGCTGTTGTTTTATTGTCTTCTTTAATCTTATTTATTGCTCATACGAAAAACATTTTAATATCGATTATTTTGGGAACTATTGTTGGTATAGTATCTGGGATTTTAATTTTTAGATTTAAATATAAGCCAACAATATTGATGACTGCCAGACGCGTTGACAGCTTGGGCTTAGATGAACGCGCTATTACGATGGTAGAATTTTTAGATAAAGAGGAATTTATATATAAAAAACAAAGAGAAGATACAATTGAAAAGTTAGATACGATAAGCGAAAAATCTCTTAAAATGCGTTTATCAAAACCTGCTTTAATAATCTTAGGTGTGGCGATGATATTAGCCCTTAGTTCCTTTGCTTTGCCTAATCTTTCAAGTGAAACATCTTCTTCAAATAATGCATCGGTTCCATCATCTGTCGAAGTACCTCCTTCCCAAACAGACGATTCAACCTCAGAACTAACGGAAGAAGAAATTATTCAACAATTATTGGAAAAGCTTCGCGAACTTATTGAAAAATCCGCAGTTGACCGTGAATTTAAAGATCAACTTTATGCGGTAGTGGATAAATTGGAAGTAGATTTAAAATCATTATCAACGTTGGAAGAGAAAATTAATTTAATTGAAACAACAAGAGAAGAAATTCAAAAAATGATTGAAGAAGAATTATTGCGATTATCAGTTGGAAGATGTTTAAAGCAATATGATATTACGAGAGAATTAGGAAGTGCTATTCTTGCGGCAACAGCAGATGAAAGTAAGCTTGAGCAAGTTGCTATTGCTTTAGAAAACATCAAAACTAAACTAAAAATTAGTGAAAATTACGAAGAAGATTTAGAAACATTGATAGAAGCATTAAATGAGGCAATTAACACAGCTACAAAAGAAGAGAATGAAGCTCTGATTCAAGCCCTCAGTAATTTTAGAGATCAGTTAGTTGCTTCTCCACAAAGTAAAAAACACATTCGTAAATTAGAAAAGGAAGATCTTGATATAGTTTTTGAAGATGCAAGTAATGAAATTCAAGACGCATTAAAAAAATCTCCGGATGATACTGAAGAAAAACAAGGTGATGCTAGTCAAGATACTGAAGACCTTGGTAAAGATTTAGATGATGCATTGCAAGATGCTCAAGATAAATTGACAGATTTAAATCAAAAAAAAGACGATGATGGTAATGAAGATGATGATAATAATGAAGATAGTGGAAATACTTCTGGCGGAGAAGATGGAGGCGATAATCCTCCACCAAAATTTGATGAAGGTGATATCGATAGTGATACTGTAATCGATGGGAATACCCCTTATTTGGATGTCTTTGATAGCAGTCGTGAAGAAATTGAAGAATATCTTGCCGAACATGAAGATTTACCAGAAGATGTACGTAAAGCAATTGAAGCATATTTAGAGATGCTTAAAGTTAAATAGGAGTAAAAAGGAATGACAAAAGAACTTAATGAAAAAGATTTAGAGAATTTTAAAAAAAAGTGTGATAACATTTTTTCCCAAATTGAAAGAGATGTTGTTGGGCAAAAAGAAGTTGTATATGGTACAGTAATTGCAATGATTGCAGGCGGAAATGTCTTATTGGAGGGCGTTCCGGGAGTTGGTAAAACTCGTCTTGTTCGTTCTTTAGGTAGAGTCTTTGATCTTCCTTTTGCAAGAATTCAATTTACCCCTGATTTAATGCCTGCTGATGTTACAGGTACTAATATAATTGTAAAAGATGACCAGGGAAATTCGAAATTTAGTTTCCAGCCTGGTCCTATCTTTAGCAGTATTATTTTAGCGGATGAAATTAACCGTGCAACGCCAAAAACACAGAGTTCTCTTTTAGAAGCGATGCAAGAACATACTGTGACAGTCATGGGCGTGTCAAGAAAATTAGACGATCCGTTTTTTGTTCTTGCTACCCAAAATCCCATAGAACAAGATGGTACATATCCATTACCAGAAGCGCAAATGGATCGTTTTATGTTTAAATTAATAGTAACTTATCCAAATAAAACTGAATTAAAAGATATAGTTAATATGACGCAGAAGACAATGGAGGAAACCGCGGAAGTAGCATGTAATGCCAAAGAATTGCTCGAAATGCGAGAGATTGCAAAAACAATTCCGGTTGCCAATGATGTTTTGGACTATGCAATGGATTTAGTTATTGCTACTCAACCGGAAAGTGAAAAACCTGCTAAAGCCAGTGTTAAATATTTAAGATTCGGGGCTTCACCTCGGGCCGGTCAAGCTCTAATTACCGCGGCGAAAGTTCGTGCCTTGATGTGTGGAAGATTTAATGTATCTTATGATGATTTAAACACGCTTGCATATCCAATTTTACGTCATCGTATTAAATTGAATTTTGAAGCAATTACAGAGCATATTACGACCGATGATGTAATAAAAATGATTATTCAAGAATTAAATCCTGGTTCAGTTGACACAAATAACGAAGAAGATAATAAAAAAATTAAAAAAGGATTATTTAGAAAATAATCAATAAATTATGAAAAGAAATATTATAAGCGATGAATTCATCTCTCAATTAGAAGCTATTTCTCTAAATATGAAGGGATTGATGAAAGGATATTTTGGTGGAAATCATAAGACTTCATCATACGGCAGTACAGTTGAATTCGCGGATTTCCGAGAATATGTTCTCGGTGATGATATCCGGAGAATTGACTGGAATCTTTTTAGTCGCTTTGAAAAATATTTCATTAAACTTTTTGTCGATGAAAGACAAATGCACATGCAATTTTATCTTGATTGTTCATCCTCGATGAACTTTGAAGGATCAAAGAAAAGTGAAACAGCAATAAAAGTAATGGCGGCACTTGGATTTATTTCCATCCAAAATATGGATAAGATTTCTTATAAATTCATGTATGGAAAAAATTCAATCGACAAATTTGGCGTAATATGTGGCAAAGATGCCTTTTATCGATCTTTAGATGAATTGGAAAATATTAAATTTTCTGGTGAAGTCGATATTGATAAGGCTATTAAAAGTTCACCGAATAATGGACATAGTGATGGTCTCACAGTCATCATTTCTGATTTTTTAACAGAAAGTAACTTTAAATCCGCGATTGACTATCTTTTATACAATAAAAGAGAAGTAATGCTGGTGCAAATATTATCTATCGACGAATTAAATCCCAGTTACAATGGCAGAAATATATTAACCGATTCAGAAGAAATGGATTCGGAAATTGATAAAAGTTTAAAAATCAATATTACTCGTGGTGCTTATGAGGCTTATCAGGAAGCAATGAAAGATTATTTAGAGGATATTAAAAAATTTTGTGCTTCGCGGGGTGTAGATTATTTGTTTTTGACAAGTAATGACAATATTGAAAAACTGCTTTTAGAGCAATTATATACTAAGGGGGTAATTAAGTAATGGAAATATTATTACCTCTTGGTCTTTTAGCTTTAATTGGCATTCCGGCTTTAATTATTATTTATATTATAAAACCACGTTATCAAAAGCGAAATATTACTTCCACTTTTGTTTGGAAGCTAAGTTTAAAATATCGCCGAAGAAAAATGCCCTTAGAATGGCTACAAAAATCTTTATTATTATTAATCCAAATATGCGTGATAGGATTGATTACCACCGTACTAATTCAACCGGTCACAAGAGTGCAAGGTAGCGAAGTTGAAAAGGCAATTATTTTAGATGTGTCATATAGTATGCAATCTAATGTCGGAAATGAAACGCGATTTGATCGGGCAATTAAACAAATTGAACGTGATTTAGCCAGTGTTAGTGAGAAAAATAGACTAACAATTATTTTGGGTAGTGAGGAGCCAACTTATTTAGTAAGAAGAGAATCTTCAGTGTCTTTGATAAAATATTCTTTATTAAATGTTGAAGCCACATATACCGAATGTAATTTTGATGAATCTTTAAAACTTGCAAATTCGATTATTGATGAAAATCCTTCCACAGTTGTATATTTTTATACGGATTGTCAATATGAAAATACGGGATATGTTAATGTTATTGATTTTTCAAAATCAGAGTGGAATATAGCGATTTTAGATGTAAATAAAGAATTTATTGATGGTCAATATAAATTTACAGTTAAGTTAGGAAATTATAATAGAAGCACTAATATTAATTTAAAATTAAGTGTCAACGAAGAAATAAAAGAAATTAAAAATATAAGCTTAGAGGGAAACGAAGTAAAAGATATTGTTTTTGAAAATCTTGCAATTTTTGATTATAAAAATATAAGTTTTGAAATTTTAGATAGCGAAAATAAATTAATTAATGACAGTTTGACAAGTGACAATCAATATTATGAACAAAATCACGATGATATTTTGCATTCTGTCGAATTAGTGGGTGTCGCCAATAATTTCTTTTCAAGTGCGCTGAATGCCTCGGAAAAAGTAAATATTTTTACTCCAAAAGAAGAGAAAGATATCGTATTTGAAGAAAAGGAATTATATATTTTTGATAGTTATGTTCCGAAAAAGTTACCTATTGATGGCTCAGTATGGTTTATAAATCCAACCGGAGCAATACCTAATTTAAATTTGCAAGTGGGTGGCACTCTTTCAGGCTCTTATACCATGAGTGCTGTGAGTACTAATAATACGAAATTAAAAAGTATTTTAGATTATGTCACACCATCCACGATTGAAGCGACACAGATTCGTGTTATTGAAAACTATGATGATTTTGATGTGTTACTAGAGGTAAATGGACATCCAATATTGCTAGTGGGTGAATATAAGCATGCCAAAATCGTAATTTTAGCTACGGATATTCATTACACAAATTTGCCGATTACTATGAATTTTGTCATGCTTGTAAAAAACTTGTTAAAGTATAGTGTTTCTTCTACGACGGAAAAAGGAATTTATAATGTGGGCGACAAAGTTATAATTAACGCTAAACCGCGAACAGAAGAATTATTTTTTGCGGATAAAATCATAATGAACGAAATCAGTTATAAAGAGACTATCGAAGTTGAATTAGATAAACCGGGCGTTTATGAAATTAAGCAACTGTTAGATAACGGAAAGACTATTATTGATAAAATTTTTGTTAAAACACCAAAGAATGAAAGTGACTATCGCTATACTCGTCCATTTTTAGCATTGGACAAGTATGTCAATTTAGAATTAGGAATCGAAGGTACTCCCGGTGCGAATGCTTTTGACTATGCAAGTTTAGCCAAATATTTTGCAATCGCCCTTTTTGTTTTAGTAGTTATAGAATGGGGGGTGCAATATCGTGAGCAATACTAGTTTTGAATTTGCAAACGCATGGATTTTACTTCTCATTATTCCTGCGATTATTTTATCGCTTATACCATATTTTCGCTTGAAAAAAAGTCGAAGACGTGTTCGAAGTAAAATTGTTTCTTTAGTTTTACACTCGGCAATTATTGTGTTAATTGCTTTGACATGTGCTGATTTAAAGATAGTTAAAAAGGATGATTTAAAATCAAGTGACACAATTATTTTAGTTGATGTGTCGCGTAGCAGTGTTAATTCCAAACAAAAAGTTGATAATTATATTAAAAATATATTAGAAGAAAGTGATTCGAAAAGTCGAGTGGGAATTGTTACTTTCGGAAATGATTGTGAATATGTTTCAAAGTTAAGCAATAACTATCAAAATGTCTATGAAAACTATATTAATAGTCGTTTACAAGTTAAAGATGATGCCACAAATATTGAACAAGCTATAAATTATGTTCAGGATATATTAAAAGATCGAGGAGGAAGAATTGTTGTTTTAACTGATGGCTTAGAAACTGATGGTAATGCCTTACTTAAGGCTAGCGAAATATCTGGTGATTTGTATCAAATTGATACCTTGATTTTTGATAATGAACCAATCGAAAATGAAGTTCAAATTTCGCGAATTGATAAACCTGAAAATGTATTGTTAAATGAAACAACCACATTTGCAGTTATTTTGGAAAGTAGCACAAACACTGTCGTTAATGTTAAATTCAAAATCAATGATTTTAACCTTGAAACAAAACAAGTATTTCTAAGTGAACAGGAAACAAGTGTAGAATTTACCTATACCTTTACAGAAACAAAAGAATATACGATAGTTGCAGAAATAGAATGTGAAAATGATACAAATCCTGAAAATAATATCTATTATACAAATGTGAATATTACCTTGGATAATAAAATTCTTCTTATTGATGGAACCGGATCAGAAAGTGCAAAATTAGAAAACTTCTTATCGGATAATGGTTATTTGGTTGATGTTATAAATGCCAGTAACTCTATGGAAGTAGTCTTAGAAGATTATAAAGAAGTTGTTTTAATGAACGTAGCGGTTAATAATCTTCCTTTAAATTTCGATACAACAATTCAGTCATATGTTGCAAATGGCGGTAATTTATTAACTACTGGTGGTACAAATACTTACTATAATGGTGGTATGAGCGGAACAGCTTTTGAAGATGTTTTACCAATTACCATGGAAAAAGATAATATGGCTCCGATTGGTGTAATGTTTGTAGTTGATGCAAGTGGTAGTATGGTACAAAGTACCATGCCAGGTAGCAATAAAAATCGCTTGGAAGTGGCTAAAGATGCTGTCAAAGAAAGTATTAAGTCAATGCGGAATGGAGATTATGCTGGGGTAATTTCTTTTAATACGAATCCCACGGTGGAAATACCCATGACACCATTAACAAAACAAGCGGATATTCTGGCAGCAGTTGATCGTATACAAAATGCCACCGGTACCTATTATCGCCGTGCTTTAGAAGAAACAAATCGTCAAATGCAAAGTTATGACAAGACAGATATTAAACATGTAATTTTCATGTCGGATGGAACTTCCAATGATACAGGATATACCACTTATGTAGCCGGAATGTTTCAAAAAGGAATTACCTGTTCGACAATTGCAATTGGTAATGACTTAGATGCTAGCGAATTAGAAAGAATGGCGAATATCGGAGGGGGTAATTTTTATAAGGTCTCCCAAGCTAGTGAACTTCAAAATATAATGGTTGAGGAAACAAAAAGTTTACAAACCAGTTATATCAATGAAGGAACTATTCGTCCAATTATTAAATCTCATACTGCCGTAATGCGTGGGATTACTACCTTGCCGAATTTAGGTGGCTATATTGGGGTAACAAGTAAGAGCCAAGCAATGGTAGTTTTACAAGCTAATAACGATGCATTATATGTTGAATGGGTTTATGAACAAAATCATATTAAAGGTGGGAAAGTTGCCTCCTTTATGAGTGATTTAAGTGGAACTTGGTCAAGTGAATATTTTACGGATGAACGTGGAACAAAATTTATTAAAAATATCATTGATAATCTTTTGACTACTTCCGTAACTAGAAACGAACTATCAATACAATTTAATCGTAAAAATTTCCAAAATATTTTGGTAGTTAACACTCCTTCACTAGGAGAAAGTGGAAATATTAAGGCAAAAATTACTTATCCGGATAAAACTACTAAAACGGTCGATGTTCCGCAAACGGCGGCAAGTGTTTACTCTTCACTTATTCCGGATTTTGGCTCTCAAGCTGGTATATATAAAATCGAAGTCAGTAAAATTATTGGAGCCAAAGTTACGACCGAAGTAAGCTATGTGTCATTTTCATATTCTGAAGAGTTCAATTTTTTCAAAGATACCAAGGATTGTGTAGATTTTGCTCAAAAATTAGCTAGTAATGGAAAAGGTAAACTTTATACGTTAAATGATGATATACTTAATGATGA
The DNA here is from genome assembly GCA_947625975.1 of uncultured Bacilli bacterium. Lineage (GTDB taxonomy): Bacteria > Bacillota_I > Bacilli_A > RFN20 > CAG-826 > RUG131. Next base: position 29,017 of record CANQQL010000009.1, on the reverse strand, counting down.
AGTTATTTATGATGAATATGTAATTGATCCTACCCCAACAATGATGATAATGGCGCTTATCTTATTTTTATTAGATATAATTGTGCGAAAATTTAATTTTAAATGGCCACATGAATGGTTTAGAAAAAAAGAAGCAAAGGAGTAATAACATGAAGTTTAAAAAGGGAATTTTTATGGCTTTAGTATTTATTCTCGCTAGTTGTGCTAGTGATGTTTCAGCAAGCATGAATTTGCCTTCCACTTCAACTAATCTTTCTTCAAGTGAAACTTCGAGTGTTTCATCTACTAAACCTCCGCGTCCACATACCCATAGTTTAACGGAGTGGACAGTAATTGAAGAAGCTGATCTATTTCATACCGGAAAAAAAGAAAGACATTGTCAAGATGATAATTATCAAGAAATAATAACTTATTATGATTTAAGTGAAGTAGAATTTAAAGATCAAACATATCAATATAGCGGTCAAGAAAAAGTGTTGACAATCAGTGGCTTGTTACCTAAAGGTGTAACGGTAGAATACGAGAATAATCGCAGAACACAGATTGGAACTAATTTAGCAATTGCCAAATTTATAGATGTCGAAAACAATCTTATCGAGACAAAGCAGGCATATTTAAGTGTTGTTTCTTACCAAGGCTTTCCGCGAATTGATATTCATACTTTAGATAGTGCCGGTATTTATTCAAAAGATTTATATACACCGGCGACAATTGATGTCTCAAATTGTGCGAGCCAATACTTGTTGAGCAATATAAATGCCGGAGTACGTTTGCGGGGTAATGGAACACTGGAGGCAAGTAAAAAACCATATCGTTTAAAGTTTGATGTTAAACAAAACTTATTAGGATTGAATGATGATGATAAAGCTAAAAATTGGGTTTTGTTAGCGGAATTTTATGATTATTCGATGCTGAGAAATGCTTCTGCCTTTATGCTTGGGGATTCTCTTTTAGACAATAAAGGTTATTATTCAAGTGATTTCCAGCACGTAAATCTTTACATTAATAATATTTTTAATGGAGTATATCTTTTAGCCGAGCAACAGCAAGTTAATAAACATCGTGTGGAAATTTATGAGCCCATGCTCAATGAAACTAATTTAAATATTGGTTATTTGCTTGAACTTGATGAATATAAAGATGGTGCATCTTTTGAAATTAATGGTGCTTCATATACCGCTACAGATTCTAATGGCGTAATAAATAAAATTCCGACAAGAAATTATTCTGTTAAAAGTGATCTTTATAGTAATGAACAACTGCAATATATCGAAAAATATTTAAAAAATGTTTATGATGTTCTATATCGTGCCGCAATAAAGGGAGAGTATTGTACGATAGATGAAAATCATGATGTGGTAGTCTCTGATTTTACAAATAGCTATGATGTGATTAATAGTGTAATCAATATCGATTCCTTGATGCGCCTTTATCTTTTAGAAGAAATAATGTGTGACATTGATGTAGGTTTCTCGAGTTTTTATATGTACGTGGATTTTTCTATGAATGCTAAATTCAATAAATTAACTTTTGGCGCACCATGGGATTTCGATTGGTCGAGTGGTAATGCTAACGGATTTTGTTATGAAACTAATCATCGTTATAATAGTGTTTTTATGGATCATATGAATCCTTGGCTATTTTTACTATCAAGAACTGATTTCTTTGAAAGCTTAATGCATGAATATTTTGATCTTTTCACAAAAAGTGGAGTATTTGATTATATGTTAAGACAGATTGAAGATATCTCTCGAACATATGCAAATGATTTTGAACGAAACTATCAAAAATGGCAGGTGTTAGGTACTTCACAACACACCTATCATACGAGTGATGTTTATAATATGCATAGTCAGCTAGATGCTTGTGTTTATTTAAAAAAATGGCTAGAAAATCGTTTTAATTATTTAGACAGTATTTTCTAAGGAGGAAATTTTATGAAGAAGAAAATGATTTTAATGTTGACCTCACTACTTTTTTTAAGTGGATGTGGTGATAACACCTCGTCGGACTCATTATCAAATAGCGTAACCATGCCAAATTCAAATGAGGGGTTAAGCACTAATTTAGAAAATAATTTGCCACTTGAAGCTAAAGTTTTTATTGAGTCGCTTGAAGCTTGGATTAATGAAGAACTTACATTAGAACATAAGAGTTTAATTGACAGTGCCTATTTTATTTATGACTCTTTAAGTGAAGATAGTAAAAATCTTCCGCAAGTCAAAGAAGCAAAAGAAAAGCTTGATCAAGCCAAAGAAGCATTTTTAGAAATATACCAGGAATATCTTACGCAAAAAGAGATTGAAACAACAGGTTATGCTTTTGTAGATGCAGTCAATAAAATTAAAGATGTGGAGTTTTTATTAAAAACTGATAAAGATTTAATTGTTCAACTTAATTTAATGTATGATAGTTTACCAAGTGGGGCAAAGACTTTATCAGTTGTTATTTCCAGCAAAGAGAAGTTAGATTCCTTTAACCTTAAAATGAATCAATTAGAGGCAATGAATGAGTCAGAATACGCTGCCTATGAGTTTAGTACAAAAGTAAGCTTATTGCCTACAAAAGAAGAACTGACAATCGGACAAATTGATTTAATTACGGAAATGGTCGAGATATATAATGAATTACCTGATGATATCAAGGAAAAATCAGAGGTGAAACTTGCCAAAGAAAAATTGGATACCTTAACGCAACGTGTGGAAGAGTTAAAGGTAATTAGAAATCATGCAGAATCATTTATTGATGATGTTTATCGTTTGCCGACTTTTGATAAATTAAAATGGAAAGATGCAGGACAAGATAGTCAAATCAAAGCTTGTGAGGATAAATATTTAACTTTGACCGAGGAAGAAAAAGCTTACCCCGGTGTCAGTAATGCTTATCGCGAATTGCAATCAACACGAGAGGCATTTGATAATTTAAAGGAACCATTTGACATTAGCAAATTCGGGTTTTCCATATCCTTAGGAGCATTCAATAATTCTACTAATAATTACAATCTCCAAGTGGTTTTTTCTTCAGGAACTGATCCGCTTTCGGTTTTGACCAATTATTATAATCTTCCAAAAGAAAATATTCGTGATTATGCTATTGTATATCTGAATATGTATTATGAAGCAGGAGCGATTAAGTCTGATCCGCTTTATCGCTTTGACATAACCGAAAGTTATAATCTTACAATTAATGATTTTGTTAATAAACTTCGTGAGCTAAAAAATCAAGGAAATGAAAAAGCCGTATCCGGAAAAGGCTATAACTTTACTATCAATATTGAAAGTAAATGTGATTTATATGCTTCAAGCGAATATAGTAACTTCTCGGTTGGGGCAGTTATAAACTTTTAAGGAGGTAAAAGAAATGAAAAAATTATTTTTATCTTTATTATTAATTCCTCTTCTTTGTAGTTGTGGAACCAGAGTATCTAGTGAAAATTCTGCTTCTATACTAACTCCCTCACTAAGCGGAGAAAGTGCAAATACTAATCAAGAACAAGAGATGCCTAATGAAGCTAAAGAATTTGTTAATATTGTTAACACTCTCCGCTTTGATGAAAACTTTGATTACAATTTGAATGAAGCTTATTATTATTACGACTTAATTGATGATGATACTTGGAATCGTTTTTCCGAAGTGCAAGAAGCCTATTATAAATTAGTAATGCTCGAAGAAATTTATTATGAGTATCTTAGAGCAAATAATATGGCCGAAGATTTCATTGCAAAAGTAGATGCTATTCCGTTTTTCTTAACCTTAGATGATGAAAGATATATTATTGCAGCCGAGAGTGCTTATGATGAGTTAGATAATAAAAACATTATAGGCGTTGAAGAAGCCTATGCTAAACTTTTGGTGTTTCGCGCTCAATTTGATCAAATGTTTTTAGATTCAATAGAAAAAAGTTTAGAAGAAGAAATTGCAAGCTTTTTAGAAATTATCAATAAACTGCCAAGTATTGATAATTTAACACTAAGCGATAAGAATTTGCTTGTTGCAGCCGAAGATGCTTATGAGTATCTTAGCCTGAAAGCAAAAGAAGATGAACGTGTAATTAACGCTAAGACATTAATTGATCAATTAAATGAAAAGTACAAGGAGTTAATGGAGCATCCGGAGTATGCCGATCAAGTAGTTATCTCTGCTTTTTTGACTGCCATTGACGCCATAGATGTTGTCACTTTAAAAGAAGGAACAAACCTTTTCCGAGCAAAGGATTTATATCAAAGTTTATCTTCTTCAAGTAAAAATTTGGAAAATGTGCAAAAAGCTTATGTGCAAATGATGGCCTATTTTGATGAATACTGTGAGCTTTATATTGCTGTGAATGGTGCAAAAGAGGAAACTAAATCTGATGACAATACACAAGTATTGGTAGATGAATTTGTTAATTTGGTTGAAAGTATAAATGATCTTGATTCAATTACTTTGGATGATGCTTTAAGTATTACCAATGCAGAGAAATATTATGATACATTAACAATTAAAGCATTAAATCGTAGCGAAGTTAAAGAAAACTATGAAAAATTAGAACTTGCACGGGCCAAATTGAATACTTATTTATCCGATAGCATACCATTAAATGTAAACTTATTATTCTCGACTGATCAGATACAAAACATTGTCTTACAATCTCAGACCGCTAATTTTTATGCAGATATTAAAAATTTTTACGGTGTAAGTTCCGGGGCATTGCTTAAGGAAAAAGCAAGTATGTATTTATATGTTTCTAAACAAGAAGATTTATCAAGTAGTATTGTCAGTATTAATGTCAGTAATGCGTTATATGAAGCAAGCACTGTTATTCTCGGTCAAACTATTGTAACCAAGTTAGAAGAGCAATCGCTATTTGATCAGAATCTTGTGGGTAATAGATTTTACTTTGGCTTACAAATTAAAGATAGAACCGGCTTATATAAGGAATCTTCTTTAATAAAAAGTAAATTGTCCCAAAATGTTTATAATTTTACGAATATGTATAAAGATGTAACAGATGAATCAATTGTGCCTATTTATTCAACAGAAGATTTTTTAGCTATAAAAGAAAATTTAAAAGCTAATTATGTATTAAAAAGTGATATTGATCTTGCAGGTATTGAGTGGGAGAATTTGGGAGAATTTTTTGGCACCCTAGATGGAAATGGACATACGATTAAAAACATTACAAGGAACACTGAGGGACTAGATGGCGAATTCGGATTGTTTTTAGAAGTTAAAGCAAATGCCGTAGTAAAAGATTTAGTTTTAGAAGGCGATGTTGAAAAAGCTGGTGCGTGGGCTGGCGCTATTGCGGTAAGAAATTATGGAACGATTTCCGATTGCTTCATTAATTTGCATATTGCATCTACTGGCAATATTGGGGGCATTGTATGTGAAAATCACACAACGGGCACAATTGAAAATTGCATTGTCTTGAGTAGTATTAATGGTTCTCAAGAGGATGGAGGCATTTGTGTTGGACAATATGGTAAAGTCTTAAATACCTATTTTTTAGGAGAAAATGTGACAAATGGAAAAGCAGTAGGAAATTCCAATTCATTAAGCGAATGTAATAAGACCGACCAGGAATTAAAAAATAGCAATTTATATTCTGCTTTCGATAAACGAATTTGGTGTGTATGGGAGGGATTCTATCCGACATTAGTAAGATACAAATAGGTGCCATTTTATTAGAAAAGTGTTTAATATGTTTCAAAATGATTCGTAAATTTTGACAACGCTTACATCTTATTTTATAATAAAATAGCGAAACCGATTTCTAAAGTTTTTTGTGTTTTGTAAATTAATTATTTTAAAGAGAGGAAAAATTATGAAAAAAAGCTTATTAGTATTTTCTATGGCGTTAATCATGAGTGGAAGTTTAGCATCTCCTAAATTAACTAGGACAGTAAGTGCCGAAGATAAACTTCCAACTCCACATGAAGTAAATCAAAGAGAGGTGCATCTCGGTCATGACGATGATACTACTGCAATTGACTATCCTTGGGAATGGTTTACTGCTAATTTAGATGGTAAAGGAACGCCTATGGCCGATTTGGCTGAACTGGAAATAGCTCTTTATCCTTATGAGGATGGCTTTAATGCAGAACTAGCAGAAGGAGAAAGTAAAACTTATGCCACTATAACTCATACGAGTGGATACTGGGTTCTAACCGATGCAATAGTTACGGCATTAAAGGGTGTTTTTGCTGACCCGACAATTGAATATTCACCGGCATTCAGATATGTAAGTAAAGTTGAGGAATATACTAATTCAGATTGGTATGTTCAAGAAAATAATATCCACCATAAATATGATTTTGATTTTTCATTAGATATTATTATGGAAAATATTTTTAAGGTTGATGAAACATCTGGTAAACTAATTTGGCCAACGGAAATTTTTACTGCAAATCCGCAAAGTTCAGAGATTGACCATATTCAGGTGTTAGTGTTTCCGGGTGATACTGAAGAAATCAATGAGGAATCAAAGCCATTAATAACTTTTGATATACATCAAGGTGATCCAGAGACTTCTGCAGAGATTATTCAAAAACATTTGACTAATGCTAACTTAAAAACAGGAGAGTATAAGTTTTCAATACGCTTAATTCCAACAAAAGAATCTAAGTATACTCCATCGCATTTATATCCTTTAACCGAAGCTTTTGAATATACTCCAGAAGATTTGAGTGTCGTTAATGTTGCTAAGGAATGCAAAGCATATGCATCATATGGTGATGCTAATGCCGCAGTAGATGGAAATCAAGGCTCTCGCTGGATTAATAATGAGGCTGATACAGGCTGGCTTTTAATTGATTTAGGCGAAAGAAGATATCTATCTAATATAAAAATTCATTGGGAAGGAGCGTTTGCTAAAGATTTCGAGGTTTTCTTAGAAGATAAAGTTGATCCTTCTACATTTGATGGTGACACAAGCAAAATGACACCTGTTGTATCAGTTAAAGATCGTGGAGAGTTTAATGAATTTGATGATTTTAAAGTCAATGAAACAAAGGGTGTTTCTGGGCAATATATAATTATTAACTGTATAGAAAAAGGAAGTGTGTATAATTTTTCCATTTGGGAGGTTGAGGCATATGTAAATGCCGATTTAACCGAGGCACAAAAATTTGAAATTGATTGGCTAAAGTTACGTGCTGCAGGTGGCAAAGATGGTATTTGTGCGGCTAAAGATTCCGAGGAAATGAAAGAAATGCTTGCTAGATACGACGCTTTAGAAGAAGAAGATAAACTAGCACTTGATGGAATAGATGATGCTATGGGAGTTTCCATTGGCGATACTATCAGATATCTAAAATCATTAACTGAACTAAAAAATACAACTACAGAAGGAAGCCTGTCGAGTTTGTTGTTAAGTGTAAGTGATAATGAAAAATCTTATAGTCTTATTGCAATTTTTGCAGGTATCGCTTTAATGACAGTGCTTTATTACTATTACGCTAGTAAGAAAAAATATAATAACTAATTAAGTTAAGAATTAAAACCGGATAAAACAAAATCCGGTTTTAATATATAAAGGTAAAGAATATGAAAAAAAGTTTTATTGCAACGATGATGGTTTTTGTACTAGGTGGCATTTATATGACTAAATTGAGTGCTATAAGCGCAATTGCTGAAACAGAAAAATTGTTAAGTCCCAATTTGGCCATCCAAAATGCTCCTCATCAACCATATTTCGAGAATAATGGAAATTTGCGATATCCTTGGGAATATTTAACCGGAAGATATAATTCTTATGGACCGACTGTAAAAGATATTGCTAGTTTAGATGTGGCATTTTTCCCCACTGATGAAGGCTTTGATGATGAAAAAGAATATGCTACCATTAATCATAAAGATGATGGAATAATTTCACATGATTTAATAATTGATCAATTAAAAAGTATTCATGCAGAGCCTAATATTTCATATTCACCGGCTTTTAGATATGTTAGTAAAGTAGAAGAATATTCGAACTCGGATTGGTATGCTATTAATGATGTTTCATATGTATTTGATTTTGATTATACTCTAAATATTTATGGTAAGATTTCTGTTGATGAAACAGGAAGACTTGTTTGGCCTTGGGAAATTTTTACCGCAAATCCACAAGGTGCAGAAATTAATCATATTCAAGTGCTGGTGTTTTCAGATGACACTTTTGAAATTGATGATAAATCTTCTTCGTTAGCAACATTTGATATTTTTTATGAAGATCAATTTACTTCGCGGGAAACTATCGAAAAACACTTGATGCAGGCGCATTTAAAAAGAGATGAATATCGCTTTTCAGCACGCTTAATCCCAACTTTGGATTCTGATTTATTGCCTTCTCATTTATATCCATTAACCGGTGCTTTTCCTTATACTCCTATAGACCTTGAACTGGCAAATGTTGCCAAAAATTGTGAGGTATATAGTGGAAGTGGTAATGCAAAAGCGGTCGTAGATGCTAATTATGAAACTAGGTGGATTGACGAATCAAATGAAAATACGATTGCTTGGTTAATGATAGATTTGGGTGTAACCCATTATTTATCAAAAGTAAAAATTTATTGGGAGGCAGCATACGCCAAAGAATATGATGTATTTCTTGAAAACAATATTAATGTTGAAACGTTTAATGGAGATACTAGTTCCTTTAAAGCCGTGGCAAGTGTAAAAGAACATGATAAATATATTTACGAAGATGATTGTATGCTAAACGAGGCTTATGGAAGATATTTAATTATCAAATTTTTAAGTAAAGGCACAGCATATAACTATTCAATTTATGAAATAGAAGCTTATGTTGATTTAAGCGCCTATTAAAGAGAAAAAATACATAATTTATAAGGAATATCTATGAAGGATATTCCTTTTTAATTTAATAAAATATATATTTTATTATCTTATTGACACCGCTTTCATTCGTTTATATAATAATATTAAAGAAATGGGTTTCCAAGAGGAGGGAAACAAGATGAAAAAGAATGCAAAAAAGATTTTGCCAATAATCGGATTGATGGTTCTTTCTGGTGCATTGGCGGCCTGTGGCGAGGATGATAGAGAGCCAGGAGTTTTATCCATTATGTTCTATAACGGTGGTTATGGCGATGAATGGGTAAAAGAGATTGCTGATGCTTATGCAGCAGAATCTGGAAACATGGTTGATTATGTTGCCGATTCTACTATCGCATCAAAAGTTGAAGCGCAACTTACGTCTAAGAATAGTGAGTATGACATTTTCATATCACATGACTTAAACTGGCAAAGCTATGCAAATCGTGGATTGTTGGCAAACTTAGATGATGTTTATAATGGTGAAACAATCGATGGAGATAAGTTTATGGATCGTGTTTTACCAAATGCAGCACAACTTTCATATTTTAAAAGCGATAAAGATGGCGAAGCACATTATTATAAGGTGTGTTTAACTCAAGGCGCAGGAGGATTTGTCTATAATGCCGATTTGTTTAAAGAACATGGTTGGGAAGTTCCTACTACTTATGCAGAACTTACTAGTTTATGTGCTGAAATTGCTGAAGCGAATATAATTCCATTTGCTTGGGCAGGTGGTGGTGACACCAGAGATTACTACTGGGATTATCCCCTTTATGAATGGTGGGCCGAATTAGATGGCTTAGATAATCTTAAAACATGGTCGGAATTAAAAGGCAAAGATGGAACTTATGCAAATGGCTTTGATAATTTTGATCCTGATGGCAAATTCAAAAATTTCAAGCAAGCTTACAAGATGTGGTATGATTTAGTTGGTACACATCCTGAATATAGTAATGAGAATGCACAAGGTGCAACATTAGATAGTGCTCAATATTTGTTCTATAGTGGACAAGCAGCAATGATTCCTTATGGACAATGGGCAAAACATGAAATAAAGAAATCACAAGGTAATAAAGAGTTTAATTTTGAAGTGCGCATGATGAAGACACCTCGTGTTAATGCAACAAGTGACTACTACAATTTCATGGTTGGATTTGGCGATTCGATGATTGTTGCAAAAAATTCACCAAATATCGAAATTGCAAAAGATTTCTTAAAATTCATGGCTTCTAAATTGGCCTGCAGAACATTTGTGGAAAAAGCTCAAGGACCATTCCTCGCTTTCGATTATAGTGATATCGATATGTCTGATTTATGTGCCAAAGATTCTTATGTTGATAGTATGTATAAAATTTTAACCGAAACTAAGAACTTTACACTTTCCAGTAACTCACCAATTATTACCGGCAATAGCGATATTGATATTCAACCTTGGATTGGTAATAATCGTTACTACAAATCATGTATGGCAAATCCAAGCGAAAACACTCCTGATTTAGTCTTTGAAAAAGTTTATAATTATGCAAGAGATAACTGGAGAGGTTATTGCTTAAACGCTGAGGTTGAATAATATTTTATGTCAACAGCAGTAGTTAATAATAAAAGGGAGAATAAAGCGAGACGTAGATTTATTAAACCTACAACGATATTTATTATCTTAATGCTGTTATATCCTTGCTTGCAATTTGCAATAATGTGGTTCGGAGTTAATATAAATTCCATTCTCTTAACCTTTAAGGATAGATACCTGGAATGGTTACCGATTGATAGTCTCTTTAAAAATTACGTTAATGTATTTGAAAAGATGAGCATTCCGGCAACCAAACAAATGTATTTAAACAGCTTGGTTTATTTAGTCTTAAATTGCTTTATTACTTTACCAGTTTCCTTATTCTTTGCTTATTTTATTTTTAAAAAGATTTATATGGGTGGAGTGTTTAAGGTTGTCTATTATCTTCCAAGTGTCTTACCAACTGTTATTTTAACTCTTGTTTATTCTTCAATGTTTAATACCGGTGGTCTTCTTTATCCGTTATTTGCAAAATTTGGAATAAACACTGCGAACTTTTTTGTTCAAGGCACGGGAATTGAAAAATGGATGGTCTGGATATTCTGTTTCTGGACTGGCATTGGTTATGACGTTATGCTTCTTACAGCAGGTATGGCAAGAATTCCTAATGACTTACTTGAGTCAGCAAAAATGGATGGAGTTTCTCCTATAAAAGAATTCTTCCATATTATTATTCCATTAACATGGCCAACGATTACTACTTTGTTCATCTTTGGTATGATGGGTGTATTTGGAACATATTTGCAACCAATGTTATTAACCGGAACGATTGATTCTACAAAAACTATAGGCTTACAAATATTCAATGATTCCCAAGGTTCGGCTTTAAATAACCCGGCGACAATGGGCTTAGTTTGTACGCTTATAGCTACACCAATTGTTTTAGGAGTTCGAGCATTATTAAATCATTTCTTTAAGGAGGTGAATTTCTAATGAGTATCTCAACTTCCATTAAGAAATTCTTCCGTAAAAAGCGTGATGAAGCTCGTCAAGTTGATTATGAACGTAAAAATAATGTTTTATATAAAAGACATGGTGGCGAGAAAGTTCTATTTGTTGTGATGTTCATAATTTGCTTTATATTTATGGTAAGTTATATATTCCCCTTTGTGTGGGTGGCAATTAACTCTTTCAAAACAGCATCTGAATATTCTAAGGATTTCATCTCTATACCAAAAGAATGGACATTAGAAAACTTTATCACAGCTTGGAAATTTTCCAGTTCGGAAACTAATCATAAAACAATTTCACAAATGTTGGGAATGTCGGTAATTTTGGCGTTCTCAGGTACATTAGTTACCGTATTTGTATCTAGTTGTGCTGCATATGTTGTGGCAAAATATGAATTCCCCGGACGAAATCTGATTTTCGGTATTGTTATCTTTACAATGATTATTCCGATAGTCGGATCTTTGCCTTCACAAATTCAATTGATGAAAGAAGTATTACATTTGAATGATACGATTCTGGGTATGATCTTCTTATATAGCGGGGGCTTTGGAATGAACTTTATGCTTCTCTATTCGTTTTTTAAGAATTTGTCTTGGACTTATATTGAAGCGGCGAAAATTGATGGCGCTAGCGACTTCAGAATCTTCTTTTCAATCAGCCTTCCAATGGCTAGAGGACCAATTGTTGCTATTTCGGTTATTACCTTAATTGGTCTATGGAATGATTACATGACGCCAAAAATTTTCTTGCCAAGTCGTCCTACAATCGCAGTTGGCCTTGATTTAATGGCAAAAAGTTCTCTTGATTCAAAGACTATTTTATTTGCCGCTATTACATTGACGATTATACCTATTGTTATAGTATTTAGTATATTTTCAAAAACTATTATGGAAAACACCTCAGTTGGTGGATTAAAAGGTTAAAAATAAAAATAAAAAGGAGAAAAAATTATGAAAAAATCTTTAGTTTTACTTGCCGGTGCAATATTTATGCTAACTGGCGCAATGACGTTGACATCTTGTGGTGAAAATAATGGCAGTGATAATACGTCCGTAACCAAGACGAATATTAAGGTCAATATCGCCGGTCCTAGTACAGTTGAAGTTGATTCTCAAATAAAACTTGATATTACTTTAGAAAATGACAATAACAGAAAAGGTTATACAGTTACCTCTTCCAATGATGCCGTTGCTACTGTTGATAATGAGGGAAATGTAAGAGGTTTAAGTATAGGAGAAGTTACAATTACTGTTACATCTCGTGAAGATGCCACAGCAAAAGCAGAACACAAAGTTACAGTTACTGCTTCCAGTAAACCTACTTTAAAAATCACTACAGCTTCAGACACCATAAAATTTGGATCTGGAACAGTCGTATTCAATGCTGAAGTCACTAATCCAAAAGGTGATGAGATTATTTATGAATGGACTATCAAAAATGGTAAAGGTAGTTTTGTAGGCAAAAATAATACTCAATCAGTCACTTTCCGTCCTTTACAAGAAGGATCTGAAACAATCGTTTTAAATGCCAGTATCGGTGAATATCGTAAACAAGCTGAATTTAAAATTTATGTAGAAAGTGATATTACTTCAACTTGGGTAGAAATTTCTACCAAGGCTCAATTACTTGATTTTGTATATGGTGTAAGTGATCAAAGTAAGAACTACTATTTATCAGCGGATATTGATATGGAAGGTATGTATGTCGAATCCGGTAAAAAAGATGAAGCAACGACTACTTTTAAAGGGAAATTTGATGGCCGAGGTCATACAATAAAGAATTACAAGGTTGAAGGTACACAAGAAGGAAAAGCATATAATAATGCAGCATTAATCCATAAATTGGATAAAGGAGCGGCAGTCAGAAACTTAACACTTGAATGTGAAGTAGACGAAAAAGGCTCAGGGTGGGGTTCTACACCATTTATCGGCGTTGGTGTTTCAGGCTGTATCGTTGATAACTGCTTAATTAATGTTAATCATTCTTATGATAACGGATTAAACATTGATGCAAACAATTGGTTTGGGTTTAACTCTGCAATATTTGGCTCTGGTGCCGGAAATATTTATGATACTGTTGTAAATATTGAAGACAATGCGGGTAGAGGTTCAATTTATGCAGATTATGCTTATCCAAATAATGATTCAAAAATTACTAAAAATCTATATACAAATACTTCAACGGATTTCATTGGTGGACAAACTTGGGATTGGGGCACTGCTATCACTGATTTTGAGGGATATAATCCAGGAATTTCGTTTGAGGCTACAAGTGCTGATTTCTATGATTTAAACGAGCACGCTTGGAATTTAGTCGATAATCAAATGCCAACATTGAAAGTACTTGACTAATAAAGGAGAAGTAATAAATGCATAAACGTGTAAAAAAAATATTAAGCGTTTCATCTATTCTTTTCTCAAGTTTGTTTGCTTTAACAGCATGTAATAATGATTTGAAAGAAGGCTCTGGGGCAATTGTCTTTAATAAAACCGCTTATGTTGATTTAAACAATGTTCCCGACCATCTCAACATCAAAGTTGATTTACCAAATACTGATATCGAATATATAAATATTGGTACTCGCGTGCGCATTAAAGATAAACAAATTAGATATATAGATGGAATCTTATCAATTGATACAAAAGCCTTATATAATGACAAGGGAGATTTTCAAGTTAACTCCGGCGATCGTGTCGCTAAAATTAAATGTAAAGGTACAACAAAAATTCAAGAAATTAACATTTTGTTTGTTGATAAAGTAATTAAGAATGCACAAGATTTACAAGATATTAACAAGAATCCAAGTGGTTCCTATATTTTAGCAAATGATATTGATTGCAGTTCAATTTCAAATTTTGAACCATTAGGTTTTGCGACATCTGCAACATCAAGCACTATTAACAAAGAATTTTTAGGTGTTTTTGATGGAAATGGCTATGCTATAAAAAATTTGACATCGCGATATTCTAACAATATGACAAGCGAAGAAACATCGCGTAAAACTGATATATATTTATTTGAAAATGAGAGCCATAAAATGGGCAATATGTTTGGAGTGTTCCAACTAATTGGACCAAGTGGAATTGTGCGTAATACCGCTTTTAAAAATGTTCATATCTTTGGCAGAACTATTGCCGGAGTTATTGCCGGACAAAACTCGGGATTAATCGAAAATTGTTTTATCGATGAAAACTGTACAGCAGAAATTTCTACTCATTTCTATGATGAGTCCTGTAATGTTGGTGGCATCTGTGGCTTAAACGACGCTGATGATACAAATCAATGCATTAGAAATGTTATTTCCTTAGCTAAATGTTCGATTGCCGATCAATTCGTAGGTTATGGAGAAGAATACATTGAAGGCAACAAAGAGAGACTCATTGAAGAAAATAAGAATAATCCGGATTTTGATATAGATTCTGTAAGCCAAGATGAATTGATGAGATGGACATTCTATGGAGGAACAAAAGGTTCTGATAAGAAAGACTCTAATGGTGTTGAAACAAATGGCGTTTATGGCGGTGTTGGTATCAGCTATGGTGCTGTTATGGATTGTTACGCAGCCAATTTTGCAATAAAAACTGCACATTTTTCTGCCCCAGCCTATTTTGGTCAAACCCATGTATATTTGAATAAAATTGCCGATGGCCCAGATACAGGCTCAATTAGAAATTGCGCAATGAAAACAATGGAAGAATTAAAAGATGCTTCTTTGTATAGTGATTTTCCTACTGATGCCTGGAATATTTATGATGGCGAAATTCCATCGTTAAGTGCATATTATTCATACTTTGTAAGATAAGCAGGTAAGGTAATATGAAGAACAAATTAAAAAAAATAATAATTAGTATACTTACATTATCAATTATGAGTGGCTGCGGTGTCGAAGATAAGGATCCTGAATTAATTATTGATTCTAATTGTCCAACTAGCGTTGAATGCGGAAAAGAAATTCAACTTTTAGCAACGATGGAAAATACGAAAGAGAAAGGTATAGTTTGGTCGGTTGACGACGAATTAATTGCAACTATTACCGAAGATGGAAAATTATCTGCTTTAAGGAAAGGATATGTATTAGCTAAAGCAACCAGTGTTGCAGATCCGGACTTATACCAGGAAGTGCCTATTGAAGTTAAAAAGAATACATTAATAGTCGTTGAAATTACGAATAAGTTTGCAAGTATGAAGGTTGGAGAAACCAAAAAGTTTTCCGCTTCTATTACTGGTGACACCACAAATTCCGGTATTGGTTGGCAAGTTAATAACGAAGCTTTAGCTAGTGTTGATAGCAACGGAAATGTTACCGTTCATCAAATAGGACTAGAAAGAAAAATAGTTGTAACAGCGTTCTCAAAAATTAATCCTGATGCTTTTGCGGAATGTGAAGTTACGCTTTCTCCTAAAGATAATGGTGAGGAGACTGATAATAGCATTGAAGAAGTAAATGGCTACAAATTAATCTTTAAAGATGATTTTTCATCGGAAAGATTAAACAAAAACAACTGGGAAGTTATGATTGGCGATGGTAGTGCTTATGGTGTTTCTCGTTGGGGGAATGAAGAAGAACAATATTATGCTGAAGATAATTTGAAGGTTGTCGAAGGTAATTTAATAATTTCGGCTAAAAATGAAGAATACCATTCAGAAAATTTACGTAATCTGAGATATACATCTGGTAGAATTCGTTCAAAAGGTAAAGTTGCTCATACCTATGGTCGTATTGAAGCAAAGATTTCTTGTCCAACTGGTAATGGAATTTGGCCAGCTTTCTGGATGTTACCAGAATTTAATGATAAAAACGAATATGGCGGATGGCCTAATAGTGGAGAAATTGACATTATGGAGGTTCGTGGCCGTCAAAAATATCAAATGTTCGGAACGTTACATTTTTCTGGTACAGATGGAGAACATTTATATAAAAATGCAAGTATGTTTTTTGATAATGGCACAATTGTCGATTTCCACACATACGCCGTTGAATGGGATGAAAGCGAAATTCGTTTCTTTACCGATGGTAAATTATACGGAACCATTAAAGCAACTGAATGGTCGGTAAGAGATGGTACAAGCAAATTTTCTAATGCTGCACCATTTGATAAAAACTTCCACATTTTAATTAATATGGCTATTGGTGGTAACTTTGATGGCTATCGTATGCCGGATGCTGAAGATATTCCGGCAAGAATGAAAGTCGATTACGTTAAATGGTATCAAAAGTAGGAGGTAAGTTATGGCTTCAAAAGAAGAAAAACTTAAACTAAAAGAACAAAAGAAATTAAGAAGAGAACAAGAAAAAGCGCACGAAAGAGAAGAAGATCGTTTACAAAGGGAACGGGAAGAAATTTATCGTAAAACAATTGCCTTTCAAAAAGAAAATCGGAAGTTAGCAAAAGTTGCCCCGAAAGATTCTTTTATCTCTTTGCAACACATTAATAAAATATATGGAAATCGTGTTCAAGCTGTCTTTGATTTTAATTTAGAAATTAAAGAACATGAGTTTATCGTATTTGTTGGACCTTCCGGCTGTGGAAAATCTACAACGCTTCGTATGATTGCGGGTCTAGAATCAATTACATCAGGTGATTTATATATTGATGGAGTTTATTCTAATGATTTAGAGCCGAAAGATCGTAATGTTTCTATGGTTTTCCAAAACTACGCTCTTTATCCACATATGTCAGTTTACGCAAATATGGCATTTGGCTTAAAAATGCGTAAAGTGCCAAAAGAAGAAATCGATGAAAGAGTTAAAAGAGTTGCTAAAATTTTGCAACTTGAAGAATATTTAGATCGCAAACCACGTGCTTTATCCGGTGGACAATGTCAACGTGTTGCTTTAGGTAGAGCCATTGTTCGTGATACAAAAGTTTTCTTAATGGATGAACCATTAAGTAATCTTGATGCAAAATTGCGTGTGCAAATGCGTAGTGAAATTGTTAATTTACATGAGTCACTTGGTTCCACAACGATTTATGTCACTCATGATCAAACCGAGGCTATGACAATGGCTAGTAGGATTGTAGTTATGAGTAAAGGCGTAATTCAACAAATCGGAACACCGCGTGAAGTTTACAATCATCCAAGTAACTTATTTGTTGCGACTTTTATTGGTTCGCCATCAATGAATATCATTGATTCAACTTATAATAATGGCAAAATAATTTTACCAAACGGATTTGTAATTAAATTACCGACATCTGCCAAAAAAGCGCATGATGCCTTCTATAATAATCGCATTGCAGAATTAACGAAGATGATTGAAGATGCTAAAGTTAAGTCGGAAACTTTAAAAGTTGAATCTGATCGAAATTATTGGCAAAATGAAATTGTTAAATATAATGCCGAAATCGAAGAGATAAAAGCAATTTTAGAAACTAAAAAGCACAAAATAAAAATGGGTATCAGACCAGAAAATATTCATAAATATGGTTTATTAAATAATGCCACACTTTTATCTGATACGCTTGAAACAGAAATTGTTAATATTGAATTATTAGGGCAAGAATACTATATTCATACAATGATAGGTGAGAATAGAGTTATTTCTAAAGTAACTGCGCTTAATGAAATTGAAAATCACTCAATTATTGGCCTGCAATTTGATATTGATCAAATTCATTTATTTGACATAAATACTACACGCTATATTTTGTAAAATTATGAAAATTGATTTTGATGAAGAAATAAAAGCTATTAAAAAACAATTAACTAAACAATACATAATTGTGGGTATTTTAAGCGGATTAATAGTCTTAGATATTGTGTTGACGTTATTATTTCAAAATCGCGAAACACAGGGATTTTATATAATATTCAGTACAGTATTTATTTGGATTTTAATAACGATGATGTGGTTTGTCATATTTTCCTTTATAAATCCGGAAAGAAAATGGTTAAGTGTTATCTTTAAAGCACAAAAAGAAGGGACGCATGAAGTGACATGTTTAATTGCCGAACATCTTTCAAAATCTTTTGAGGATGGGTTTTTCGTTCAAAGATATCAAACAAAGAGTGAGGCAGGTAATTTAATTGTTAAGGTCGAAGATAGTGAAGCGTTCGTCTTAGAAGTTGGCAAACAATATACTTTAAATATTTGTTCACGATATGTTTTAGGTGTCGAGGAAATTAAAGATGAAAATTAAGACTTCCAGACAAACTATTAACCATTTTCTTGAATATCGTTGGGCACCTGTTATCTGCTCACTCTTATTATCCTATGTCCTTGTTTATTTCACCATTCATAAAATCAATGCTTTTAAAAATTATGAAAAAATTGTAATTTTTTCTTCAGGAGGATATCTAAACGATCAAAGTTTAAAAGAAGATATTCTTAAAGATATTCCGGAAATATTAAATGTCGATATTTATGCATATTCCGCAAATGAAAATATGCTGACACAGTTATATCAAGCTTATGGAAGAGATGCTGATTTTTTGATTTTAAATGATGAAGATTTAAAAGCAATGGAAGAAATAATTCCGGAGTATTGGCTTCCTTATGATCAAAATTCGCTGACTTCCAGTGCCATAGAAGATTTTGAATATTATCAATTAAATGAGGTTAATTATGGTTTAAAAGTTTTCGATTATACTAATAAAAGCTATAACGAAAAATATCATTTTAACGATTTTATATCTTTTGATGGAAATTATAATTATTATTTGCTATGTAGCGCACATAGTGTAAATTTTTCTCGTATAAAGGAGACAAACACTAGTGATAATGGCTATAAATTATTAAATTATTTATTGAGTAGGTATTGTAATGGATAAAGAAAAATTTGGAAATGGAGAAAAACCACTTAATCGTAAAGAACAATGGTTACAAATTATTAAAGAACATTTTGCAGAAATTATTTCTGTTAGTCTTTATACTTTTCTTTTCTTTATACCTTTATTTGCTTGGATTCTCTTTGCCTTTAACTTTGAAATATTTCAGGGCGCATCTATTTTGAATGTACTTGTTTTATATTTGGGAGTCGCTTTGACACTCACTATTGGAGGATTGGGATTTGCAGGTGGATTTTATGTATTTCGAAAATTTTTATGGAATGAAGGTTGTAATGTTCACCTTGATTTCTTTAAAGGCATTAAAAAGAATGGTAAAGAATTTATAAAAATTTACCTGTTTATTGGAATAACATATATGTTACTTCATCTGGGAAGTGCTTCGATTATGGCAACTTCTTGGAGTGATATTTCCGTAATTTTATTGATTGCTTTTGAATATGTGGTTTTCATCTTAGTTCTTTTAGTTGCCTTCTTTATGCAAACACAAACGATATTTTATGAAAATAGTTTTATGCTATCTTTGAAAAATGGAGTAAAATTTTTGGTAGGCACTATTTTAAAATCATTAGGTTTATTTGTTTTATTGTTTTTACCATTTATTCTCTTTGAGTTCGTACCTATTAGTGCTGTTAAGATTGTGGCAATAATTTTAAGTGCCTTTATCTATCTTGGTATGTTAGAGTTGACCTTTATCTGCTATTCCTTAGCGTTGTTTGATCAACATATTAACAAAAAGCAATATCCAGAATATTATTTGAAAGGATTAAATAATGATGAAAAAGTGGACATCTAGTTATAATAGTTATTTTAACGAAGAAATTATAGAAGAAGTAAAAAATATTTCTTCGACCATAAAAATAGATAAAAGTATACAATATCAAACAATTCTTGGTTTTGGTGGCGCTTTTACTGATTCTGCCTGTGGCATTTATAATGATTTAAGGATAGAACAAAAAAAAGAAGTGCTTGAGGCTTTATTTTCCGATAAAGGTCTTAACTATAATCTGGGAAGACTTACTATTGGATCGTGTGATTTTTCACGCTCCTCGTATGACTATGCTTTAAGGAGAGATTCCTCGGATTTTTCATTAAAACATGATATTGAAAATATTGAACCATTTGTAAAAGCTGCGATGAAATATAATGCTTTAACTTTATTTGCTGCTCCTTGGACACCTCCATTACAATTTAAAACCACTAACGATAAAGCCCATGGTGGGAAATTAAGAACGGATTGTTATGAAGATTATGCTCAGTACTTGTGCACATACTTAAAGGAACAAGAAAAACGTGGTATTCATATAAATTATATTTCTGCTCAAAATGAACCAGAAGCGACCCAACCATGGGAATCATGCCGATATACTTCAGAAGAAGAAATTAGATTTGTGGAAGTTCTAAACCATAAAATTAAAGAAAACAATCTTACTTGTGAAATTACTTTATGGGATCATAATCGAGATGCTTTGGTAAGAAAAATGGAAGAATATGAAAAAGCCAATCCAAATTTTTCTTCTTTAGTCGCTGGTTTTGCCTATCATTGGTATGATAACGGAGATTGGAATAACATTTCATTAGTGCATAAAAAATATCCCAAGCTTATTAAAGTATTTACAGAAGGATGTATTGAATTATTAAATTTAAACCGCGATGATCCAGACGCAGCATTGGGAACAATTAATAATGCTTTCCGCTATGCGAAAAATTATATTAATGACAGTTTAAATTTTTCTAATGGATTCATTGATTGGAATTTGCTTCTCGATGCACATGGTGGACCAAATCATGTTGGCAATTTTTGCGAAGCCTTAATTCAATATAACTATGAGACAAAAGAACTTATTTATAACCCAAGTTATTATATTGTCAAGCACTTTGCGCATTTTATTAAACCAAACGCAAAAAGAATTGCGACATCTAAGAATAATGATTTTTTAATAGTTAGTTTTTTAAATGACAACCAAGAAGTGGTGTCGATAATTTTAAATGAAAGGGAAGAGTGCACGGAAGTTATAGAGTTGGATAATAAAAAATATATAGTTAAATTACCATCACATTCTATAACAACTTGCGTTTTTGGTGCGTAACAATGGTCACAATCTATGATATTGCAAAATATTGCAAATGCGCGCCTTCAACTGTTTCAAAAGTTTTAAATGGTTATAGTGGAATAACGCCGAAAACCAAAGAAAAAGTTAAGAAGGCCATTAAAGAATTAAATTATATTCCTAATGTTGGAGCAATTACCCTTTCGAAGGCCAAATCGCATAATATTGGCATTTTATCTTATTACGACACGAATATCTCTACTTTAAATCACGAATTTTTTGGTAATATTTCTTCTCACTTCCAAAATGCTCTGAAAACAAAAAAATATGATATTTTATTTATATCACGTAATGTTTTAGGAAAAGAAGAAACATTCTATCGTAATGCCAAAAGCCGGAATATTGCGGGAGTTTTACTCTATGGTGATATGAATCAACAAGAAATGATTGAAATGATGACAAGTGATGTTCCTTGTGTTGCATTCGACTATCTGGGTGATTTAGCAGTCAGTTCGGTTTCATCTGATAATGCTAAACTAATGGAAGAATTGACCGAATATATACTGGAAAATGGGCATCGAAATATTGCCTACGTTTCGGGGAGCAATACGAGCGATGTGAGTGAAGTGCGATATAAAGCCTTCTTGGAAACATTAAAAAAGCACCATATTGCCTGGAGTGAAGACAATTACTACGTATCTAAGTTTAAAGATGCGGAAAGCATGCGAGAAGTAGTAAGAAAAATACTCTTAAAGAAAGTGCGACCTAGTGTTATTATGTGCCCTGATGATTATGATGCGGCAACGGCAATTCAGGTGATTAATGAAATGGGTCTTCGTTGCCCTGAAGATGTTTCTGTCACCGGTTTTGATGGAACAGATATTGCAAATTACACTTATCCGTTACTTACAACCGCTAAGCAAGATAGTGAAAAAATTGGTGAGACCTTATCCGATTTATTGCTTGAAACGATGCGAAATGTCTCAGCCAAGACGAAGAGAATTTTAATACCTGGTACGATAGTGCGTGGTAAGTCAGTTTATGATATAAGAAGGAGGTAGCAAAATGTCGGATTATTCATTTGAAAATAATTATTTTGTAATTAAAAATTTTGCTAAGAAAAAAATATTCACAAACTTTACTCCGGCGATTGCCGGAGAGAAAGGCAAACCTCTATGGCTGTTTTACACAAATAGAGGACAATGCATTACTAGTTTTGGTATTCGTGATAAAGATAGTTGTATGCTTGAATTTTCACCGGCATTTATTGCTTATGAACGGGTACAGTATCAAGGATTTCGTACTTTTATTAAAATAGGTAAAAAGATTTTTGAACCTTTTAAGGTTGGACAAACTTGCCAAACCAAAATGTTCATGAATAACGAAGAATTGATAATTGAAGAAACTAATGACAAAAGTAAACTTCATACCGAAGTTCATTATTTTACGATGCCAGAGGAAAAATATCCAGCTTTAATTCGGGATGTAAGAATAAAAAATCTTTCTAAAGAAACTCGTAATTTAGAAATTTACGATGGACTTGCCACACTGATTCCTTATGGTTTGTCGCTTGGTGAATTAAAAAGTACCGGAAATTTGTTCCGTGCTTGGATGAGTGTAGAGAATTTGGAAAATAATATTCCGTTTTATCGCTTACTTTCATCTACAAATGATTCCTCTTTAGTGGAAGATGTAAAATCAAGTTTCTTTTTTAAAGCCTATTCCTCAAAGGGGGAAACAACTCGGATTGTAGATCAAAATATTATTTTTGCTTATGACACCTCTTTAAGTGTTGCAGCAGGAGTGGAAAAAAATAGTTTTGAGAAAATTAGAGCAACAGAGCAAATTACCCATAATCAGCTTCCTTGTGCCTTTTTAGGAAATAAGGTAGAGTTAAAGCCTGGAGAAGAGGTTCGTTTAATGGAAATATTTGGCTGGAACGAAAAAGGCGAAATAATGTCATTAGACCGTAATGATTTCGATTTTGTCGATAAAAAGAAAAAAAGAAATCATGAGATTCTTGAAGAAATTATGAGCGAAATTTCCACTGAAACGAACAATTCGCTTTTTAATCAATATATCAAGCAATGCTACCTAGATAACTTGCTTCGCGGAGGATTACCAATCAAAAAAGGAGAAAAAATACACTATATTTATTCAAGAAAGCATGGTGATCCGGAACGTGATTATAACTGGTTTATCATAAAACCTGAATATTATTCTCATGGTGAAGGAAACTTCCGAGATGTTTTGCAAAATCGACGAAATGATTTATTTTTTCATCCGGAGATAGGCGACTATAATATTCGTTATTTTATGTCCTTAGTACAATTTGATGGCTTTAATCCTTTAGTAGTGGGTGGTGTTAATTTCACTTATGTTGGCGAAAAAGAGACAATTGCCGGAATTGCAAAAGAGAAATTAAAGAATTTTTCTTTAGGGGATTTGTATCTTTTGAACGAAAATATTACCGATGAAGAGGTCGATGAAATATTAAAAAATTCTCAAGAGTGCTATTTGGCAAAAACGGGTGAAGGATATTGGTGCGATCATTTTATTTATTTGCTAGATTTATTGGAGAATTTCGAAAAAGTTCTTCCAGACAAAATAAAAGAAATCTGGAATAATCGCAACATAGCGACATTTAATACTCCTTTAGTTACAAGATCATATAACAACCGTTATATTTTGACCCCAAGGGGTGTTCGAAGATGGGATTTGATTGATGATGAAAAAAATAAAGATCTCGGTTTATTAGGATATTTAAATGAACCGTGGTTTAAGCAAAATGGCGAGATATATTATACCACGCTTGCCAGTAAAGTTTTTGCACTAATAATGGTTAAAGCGGCTTCTTTAGACCCCTATGGTATGGGTTTAGATATTGATGGTGGTAAACCAGGATGGAATGATGCTTTAAATGGTTTACCGGGCATTTTTGGATCAAGTGTGACAGATTTAATTGAATTATACCGCTTGGTAAACTTTGCTTATGAAAAGCAAAAACTTTATGGCCATGGAGTTATACTCTTAAAAGAACAAAAAGATTTCTTAGATGGTTTTATTAAGGCGATAAAATTAAAGGATGTGGAACGTTATTTTGCCTTAGTGGCTCTTAAAGAGAATTTAAGAGAGGCAATGCGTAATAATCCTGAAACGAAAGAAAATTTTATTCCTAATGAGGAAATTCTTCGCGATTATGAATTAATTCTAAAAACTCTTAAAAACGGTTTAAACAAAGCTATTAAGTATGATGACAAGCATATGGTTCCTACTTATTTCTATTACAGTGTGGAAAAATATGAAGAAATTGGTAAGGACAACAAATACACATATGTTTTACCAAAAGAGTTTAAAGTGCATACATTGCCACATTTCGCCGAAGGAATAGCCAAATCATTTGAAGTGCCTTTATTTAATAATAAAGAACAATACAAGAAGTATGTGGCAACAGATGGCTATGATCATAAATTGAAATTATTTAAAACTTCTGAATCATTAGTAAATGAAACAAATCAAATTGGTAGAATCAGGACCTTTGCATCAGGATGGTTAGAAAGAGAATCTTGCTTCTTACATATGGACTACAAATTTCTTTTAGGCATGTTAAAAGGCGGTTTATATAAGGAATTTTTTAAACAAATCAAAACCAATATGCCACCATTTTTTGCCCCGGAAAGATATGGAAGGTCCACTATTGAAAATTGTTCGTTTATTGCGACAAGTAACTTTAAAAATAAAAATCTCGTTGGTCAAGGCTTTCAGGCAAGATTATCTGGCGCGAATGCAGAATTTATAAGTATGTGGTATATGCTTTTTGTAGGAACGAAGTCTTTCAATATGCAAAATAATGAATTATGTTTTACTTTTAACCCTCTAATAGAAAAAGATTTCTTTGATGAAAACGATGAAATCAAATACCGATTATTAGCTAATACCGAGGTAACATTAAAAAATCCGCTTAGACTTAATGGTTATGAGGCAAAAGTAAAAGAAATAGAAGTGCTTCTTGCAAATGGTGAAATTTTGCATGTTCAAGGTGATACCTTAAAAGGTAATTTAGCTCTTAAATTGCGTAATAAAGAAATCAAAAAGCTTAATGCTACAATAGGATAGTCCGAAATTATATTTAAGCCCTAAATAAAAAATAGGGCTTTTTTATTTGCCTTAAAATTATCTGATATCCTAGCGTATATAAATTGTAAATTGGTTTTATAAATGATATAGTTAAATGGGTGGAAAAATATGGAGCAAATTAAACTGAAATTAAACTATAAACGCACCATTATAATTGGGCTTACGTTTTTTACTATATTGATGCTATGGCAAATGTATAACTACTATTGTCCTCTCTTTTTGGACAAATTATTAGTTTCTACTTACGGTGCAGGAAACTATAGTTCAATAGTAGGTGTCATTATGGCAATGGATAATGTTTTAGCTTTGTTTTTACTTCCTTTATTTGGTGGATTATCCGATAAAACTAATACTAAGTTGGGAAAACGAATTCCGTTTATAATTGTTGGTACGATACTTTCGTTAATTATTTTTCCATTAATTCCATATTTTTACGCAATAAATTCACTTGTCGGTGTAATTGTTACAATGGGATTGATTCTTGTTTTTATGCAGATGTATCGAAATCCGGCGGTAAGTTTAATGCCGGATGTCACACCTAAACCTTTACGAGCTAGCGCAAACGGAATAATTAATTTTGTAGGATATGTCGGAGCTATATTTGCGGGTGCCCTGCAAATGATTGGAATATTTTCCGTTAAAAGTACACCGGATCCAATGTATCTTGTTATTCCATTTGCTTTAACTTCTCTTTTAATGCTAGGTGCACTGATTGTTTTAGTTTTAAAAATCAAGGAAAACAAAATCAAAGAAGAAATTAAAGCAGAAATGGAAATTGGCGAGCAATTAGCAGAGACAGAAGCGGCAACAAAGGATGATCATAAATTAACAAAAAGAGATAAAATAAATTTAATTTTACTTATTATTTCTATTTTCCTTTGGTTTATGTCGTTTAATGCAGTTGAGACATTTTGGTCGACCTATGGTGAAAAGGTTATGAATTTGGGGTCTAATTCTATTGCCACAATAATTTTAACTATCGTCTCGATGCTTACATTTATTCCCGGTGGCAAACTTGTGAATAAAATTGGTCGTAAATGGTCTATAGTATTAGGACTTATTCTCATGATATTTTCCTTAGGAGGTTGTTATATAATTTCTTTTACGGCTTTAAAAACCACGCTTTATATTTATATTGTTTTCTTTGCAATTGCCGGCATTGGATGGGCATTGATTAATCTTTCCTCGTATCCGATGGTAGTGGAAATGTCTAATGCCACGAATGTTGGCAAATATACCGGCTTATATTATACCTCCTCAATGCTTGCTCAATCTATTACGCCGATTTTTGTAGGTAGAGTAATGGATATATTAGGCTTTGAGTCTTTATTTATTTATTCAACAATATTTATGATTTTAGCACTTTTAGTATTTATATTTGTTACAAATCGTCATGCGACAATAAAAGACAATATGATTACGGAAAATAAAAATTAGGAGTTTTATGTTATGCCAGCATTAATTACACATTATGAATTTATAAAAAGCCAAGCAAAGCAAGATAAGTATTTCGATATTCTTGCACTTGCGGGTCAAGGACCAGATCCATTTTTCTTTTATGGTTATAGTTTAAAAAAACAAAAAAACGTAAAAGAAGTACGAAATTTTGGAACACTTTTGCACCATACTAATGTGGCTCCTGTTTATGAATATATGCTTACTTACGCACTGGAAAAAAGTGAAAGCGAAAGAGAAATTTTGCTGAGTTTTATAAAAGGATTCATTTTCCATTATTGCCTAGATCGAAATGCTCATCCCTATATTTTTTATATCTCTGGTTTCTCGAATATTGAAAAAGAAAAGAGAAAATATTCTTTAGAACATGCCAAGATTGAATCATATATTGATGCAATTATGTATAAAAAATGTAAAGAAACTAAAAAGACACCCAAAATGATTGAAGTAAGCGACGAGCATTTACATGTGATATCGAAGATGTTTGCTCATTTGGCCAAAAGATATTTTAAAATTTCATACATTAAGGAAGATACTTATTATTTGAGTGTAAAAAATATGCGTTTTGTTACACGTCTGATGTATTCTCCATTTAAAATTAAAAAGTTATTTTTTCATATTTTCTTCAACAAACATGAATTAAATGCGATGTCGGGTCCTTTAAGTTTAAGAAAACTAAAGAAATATGATATTTTTAATTCATCAGGGCAAAAATGGCTCAATTGTGTGAATGGTAATATTCGCTTTGAATCATTTTACGAATTATTTAATAACGCCAAAAAGGATGCTGAGACAGTTAATAATATTATGAAACAAGCGGCAAGTGGCTTAGAAGTTAAAGATTTATTAAATAATTTTGTCCATAATATCGATCATGATGGCTTTGAAATTGGCGCAACAAAGAAATATTTTAGACTATTATTAGAAAATAAAAGGTGATTTTATGAGAATTAATTTAGAAGGACTATGCAATACACGAGATTTAGGTGGACTCAAGACAATAGACGGCAGAGTAATAAAAGATAAAAAACTTATTCGAAGCGGTCAATTGTTTTTTGCAACGGAAAAGGATAAAGAAATACTATTAAAAGATTTTAATTTGGGTCAAATCATTGATTTTCGTTCACTCGATGAAAAAAATGAAAAGCCTGACCCTGTTCTGCCGGGTGTAAAATATATTTATAATCCCATAATGCATGAAATTACCAAAGGCATTACCCGCGATGAAAAAAGTAATAAAGATATTGTAAAAATGATTATTTTAGATATTGGCGATGATTTAGAAAAAGCCGAGAAATATATGGAAGATATTTACGAAAATATTATCAACGATGATTATGCATTAACGCAGTATGGAAAATTTATTGACCATTTGCTTGTCGATAATGATCAGGCAACTTTATGGCATTGTACCGCAGGTAAGGATCGTGCGGGATTTGCCACAGTATTAGTTTTGGAATGCTTAGGCATTGATAGAGAGACAATTATCAGCGATTATTTACTTACTAATGAGTATGTGAAAAATGATGTTCATAAAATGATAAAAACTATTAAAAGTGAACATCCGAATCTTACAAATGTTGACAATGTAGTTAAAGCACTTTTTGGTATCAAACGAAGATATTTAGAAAATATTTATGATTTTATTAAAATAAATTATGGATCGATGAGAGAATTTTTAAAAATAAAAATTAATGTGACAGATGAAAAACTTAATTTAATGCAAAAATTATATCTAAAGTAAGTAGAGATAATTCCTTTTAATAAATTTTTCTTTACTTTTAGTATTTATATCGTTAAAATAATTAAGTATGGCGGTTATGGTGAAGTGGTTAACACATCTGGCTGTGAACCAGACATTCGTCAGTTCGATTCTGATTAACCGCCCCATATTGAAAAAAACTAGATTGGAATTATCAATCTAGTTTTTTTATGAATGGACACATGAGTTTAAAATGTAATCGTAAAAAAATCCAAAATGTAAAAAAGGTTGAATCTCAAATAATGTAAGCAGGAAGCTCGAACATGGAGAACAATAAATATTTAGAAGAATTTAAAATAAATGTTGTGAAACAATATCTACAAAGAAGGAAAAGAAATGAAAAAGTCATATAGTAACCGACAAAGAAAAAGCATTTTAACTCAAGTTTAAATATAGCGATAAAAAAGATGTCAAAAGTATTGAATTTTCTCATCTTTGACAGTTGGAGAAAAGGAAAAGAAGAAAAAAAAGCCTAAATAAAGGCGTTTTTCTACTTTTAAT
>CANQQL010000008.1 GCA_947625975.1 uncultured Bacilli bacterium | reverse complement strand
AGATACACTTACATTTTAACTTTTTTGAAGTTTATTTTGGAATTACTTTATTTTTGAAGTTTTAATTTTAATTAAGCGGAAATTCTTTTTGAGAGGTCTTTCATCTGCAAATAGTAAAATTTAATTGACTTGTAAATATTATAGTAGTATGATTTAATAAATTCCATTTATGGTTTTTTTATTTATAAATAAAAAGGAGAAAATTTTATGGGAAAGAAATTTAAAAGCCTAGTATTGTTAGGTGCAGTAGTCACAATGTTAAGCGCATGTGGCCCACGCGAAACAATAGAAGCCTTTGATATTGTTGGAAATCAGTATATTCCAAGCAAATATAAAGGCAAGAAAAGCTATACAGCATATATTGCAACACCTTTAAAATCGTTAAACACTGCAACAACGATGGCAGCAGAAAACGGTACACATATTGCTAATTTTGTTGATGGCTTATTAGAAAATGATTCTTATGGTCGTCTATCGATGGCACTTGCGGAAAAAGTTTTTAGAAATGATAATTACTCAAAATTTAAATTCTATATTCGTGGAAATGAATTAGGAAAAGGAACATCAGATCCAATTAAATGGTTAAAGTGGGATGGTACACAATATGTATCGCGTTTAGGAGAACCTCAATATGTAACTGGTAAAGATTTTGAATATGCTGTCAAACAAGTTTTAGATGCTCGAAATCAATCGGATTGTTACTATCTACCGGCAATGTTTATTAAAGGCGGTTATGAATATTGGGCCTATACATATACCAAATATTTAGATAGTCAAGGTACAATTAGAGCAAGTGATGATACGACAATAGCAAGATATATTAATGAATTTGCAAAACAATATGGAAATCTTGATTTGAACGTTACCGCCTCTATGGTCAGTACAATTGCTAGAGGTGAAAACATTGGAGTTAAATCAGGTAAAGAAGTTGAGCCAGGAACAAATGTAGAATATTACTATGTAGAATATGAACTAGAAAAACCAGCTTCATATTTCCCTTCTGCTTTAACTTATACACCATTTTTACCTATCAACGAAAGCTTTGTTAATGACCTTGGTGGTATCTCTTCATATGGTGTCGGTAATAACGATAGACTTCTATATTGCGGAGCTTTCCGTTTAGAAAAATGGGATGGAAGTGGCACATTGGTTTATAAGAAAAATACTGAATACTGGGATGCCGATAATGTTCATATTGATACAATTACATATAATCTTTTGCCAGATCAAACTAACGATGACTTTATTCGTCGTGAATATGAGGCTGGAAAAATTGACTCGTTTGGTGTTTCACAAACGGATAAAGTTGGTTGGGAAACTTATGTAACCGGGAAGGATAACAGAGGCTCAATTGAAAATCCAGTTAATGAGGATGTTTATTCTCGTGAAATAGATACTATTGATTCAACCTTTTATACGCAACTCAATGTAAATCGTAAAAATTTTGGTTCTTATTCACCTTTAAGTAAGGATGAAAATGAAATGGCCAATGCCGCAATGAAAATCAATGCAGTTCGTGATTTATTATTAAATGGTGTTGACTATACCATTTATAACCAAAGATACGGTTTAGCTGCTGATATGCAAAATCAATACCAAATGTGGACATTTATTCCAAAAGGATTTGTTGAAGCAAGTGGTAAAGATTATATAGAATTTTTATATGAAGCATATTCTGAAAAGTATGGTGTGCCAGTTGATGAAGTAAGAGAGTTATTAGCACAAGGGAAGTTGCCAAATGGCTATAATGCCAAAGCTCAAACTGAAAAATTAGCCGCTCGGGCAAAGGCTGCTGTAGAATATTGGAAAGAAAATGGACCTATTACCTATGAAGTAGATGGTCAAACTAAATCAATTAGAGTTGATTTCCCAATAAGATTTGAATATTTAGGATTAAACTTCGATGCAAAACAATCTGTTTGGGATTCACAATGGATTGAGAATTTCAATGAAACTGTTAATGCTTGTACAACAAATCCTGACAAAATTAAAAATGGTGCAACGGCATGTAAGGACAATAAATATCCTTATTTTGAAATTGTAAAAAATGAAAAAGTAACTGCAGCCAACTATACAGAATTAGGACAAAGCGGTGATTATCATATGTATGTTATAGGATGGGGTGCTGACTATGCAGATCCATTAACATATTTAAATACATTGACCACCGGTGGTGATATGGCTAGTTATGCCGGTATACAGACTGAAGTTCCAGATTATGTTAATACCTTTAGTGATGACAATAAAGTTTTAAGCGGTAGCACTAAAGAAAATATGCTTGATGAATACGATAGATTAGTTGCCGAAGGAGCACAAACTAATAATAACCCAACTTTACGATTTGAATTATTTGCACAAGCCGAAGTGGAGTTGTTGTTTGAAGTGCATATTATGTCACCTGATTATATGTCTGGACAAGGTTGGTCAGTTACAGTTTCTCGTTTAGCAGGATATGAAACTCCATCAGCAGCGTATGGTTTAAGCTCCTATAAATTAAAGGGTGTTTATGCTTTAACTACTGCTATGGGCGGTGTTGATCGTAAAGCGTCTAAAAAACTATTTGATGACAATAAGAAGCAAGCTCTCAATGGCTATTCTGAAGAAAATAGTCTTTACGATAAGACACTTTTACAAGACTAACTAAATTGATATAATAGCAAATTTATTATATTTTTTAGAGATTAGGCAAACACCTAATCTCTTATGCATTTTTAAGACTTAAAAGGAGGGATATAATGGCAACATTTTTAATCGGTTATACCATTATAGCTTTGATTGTCTTATTTGTTATATTCGTGATTCTTGTTTCACGGAGAATCATTTTTAAAAACAATGCTAAGATACAAAGTATTTTCGCACATCCTCTACTTATTTATTCTTTAAAACGTATTGGATCTGCACTTATTTCCGTTATGCTTGCCATAACAGCCACTTATTTGTTGCTAAGGTTAAAAAGTACGACAACAATTTGTCAAGGATATATTGAAAACTGGGACAAATTACCATCCGAAGTACGTGACCAAAGATGTATAAGTGTTTTAAAAGATTTAGGATTATATGGTGATAGTTTTGTAGAAATATTGGGACAAATTATAAATTATTTTTATAAAATTCTTCCTTTTCCTAAAACAATTTGTACTCAAGAAATTGGTACAGAACCAATTTATGATGCCTTTAATAACTTGATTAGTTATGTCAAAGTTTATGATTGCCGTACTTTCATTATTGATTTAGGCATTTCCTATAAGGCTACCGGAACATCTTCTCGCTATGTTATTGATATCATTTTTGGCGAAAAGATGATGCATTCATTTAGAATTGGCATTATTGCCGTTATTATTGAACTTGCCATTGGCTATCCATTGGGCGTTTTAATGGCTAAGCATAAAGATGGTATTATCGATAAGATAGGTAAAACTTATATTATTTCAATTGATGCTATTCCGGGTGTTGCTTATTACTATATTTGGCAGTTGCTTTTAGTCTATATTATTGGTTTAGAAAATAAATATGATCCGAATAATTTTGCCACTTGGTTAGCGCCAGCCTTAACCATGGGTTTAACTGGTATGGCAGGAATTGCTTTGTGGGTGAGAAGATTTATGCTCGATGAATTTAATTCCGATTATGTAAAATTTGCAAGGGCAAAAGGTATTTCGGAAAATCGGATTATGTACACACATGTTTTAAGAAACGCCATTGTGCCTTTAATTAGATCTATCCCTACTTCGATTTTAGGAGCTTTATTAGGCTCTTTCTATATTGAAAAGATATATGGTGTGCCCGGATTAGGAGATTATTTAATTTGGGCAAATGATAATAACGATTTGTATGCTTTGCAAGGCATCGTTGTTGTTTCGGCTTTGATTTCTATTATTGCCTATCTTGCCGGAGATATTGTGACCGCTATGGTTGACCCACGTGTCAGCTTAGCAGCAGAGTAGGAGGTGGAGTAAATGGCGAAAAATATTGATGATGTCGTAGAGTTTAATACTAAAGATTTGTTTACAGTCGTTGGTAGTTCTGATGACGAGGTTGAAAAATTAGAATCTACTCCGTATTCCTATTGGGGCGAGACTTTTAAACAATTATGGAAAAATCCCTTAACTATTATTTGTGTTGCTGTAATTATCTTAATTGTGGTTATGGCATTTGTTGGACCATTAATTAAACAATATAAAATAATTACCGAATACAAAACTACTTTTCAAAAGTGGGAATCGTATTTAACACCATCCGCGGAACATTTCTTCGGAACTGCTGGTGATGGAATGCAACCATATAATGGACAAGATTTGTGGACCTTAGTATGGAAAGGTACGCAACTATCCTTGCTTTTAGGAACCGTTGTGGCTTTAATTGATACTTTCTTTGGAATCTTGATTGGTTCAATGTGGGGATATTTCAAATGGCTTGATCCAATTCTTATTGAATTAAGGAATTTTATAAATAATATTCCATCTATTTTGCTTTATATTTTATTAATGCAATTCTTATCTCCTTCATTTTGGACAATTGTTCTCGTTTTGTGTTCATTCGGATGGATGGGACTTGCTGGATTTATAAGAAATCAAATAATTATTATTCGTAATCGTGAATATAATATTGCTTCGCAGACTCTTGGTAGTTCTTCAAGAGCAATGATTACTCATAATTTATTACCTTATTTGATTTCCGTGATTGTTACAGTAGTATCAACTGCTATTCCGGGAGCGATTTCGTCTGAAGTTGGTCTTGCGTATTTTAATCTAAGCTTTAAAGCGGATGAAAGAGTTACTTTGGGCCAAGTATTGACCTTGGCCGCTAAAGATAAATGGAATGTTTATCCGCATTTGTTATTAGCTCCTATGGTTGTTATGGCCCCACTTACTATTTGTTTCTTTTATCTTGGTTTAGCACTTGCTGATGCCACAGATCCAAAGAATCATCGCTAGGAGGTAGAAATTATGGAAAAGAAAAAAATTCTTGAAGTAAAAAATCTTAGCGTAGGATTCTTATCTCACGGGAAGAAAATGAATGTTATACGTGATATTAATCTTGATGTTTATGAAGGAGAGACTTTAGCAATTGTTGGAGAATCCGGATCTGGTAAATCGGTATTTACTAAGACATTTACCGGTATGCTTGATGCAAATGGATATATCTCAAATGGCTCTATTATGTTTGACGGGATTGATCTTGCCACTTTGAAAAAGCCTAAAGATTGGCTTGGTATACGTGGCAAGAGAATTGCTACAATTTTCCAAGATCCTATGACTTCTTTAAATCCTTTGTTCTCCATTGGTTATCAAATTTCGGAAGTTTTGCGTATTCATCACAAATTATCCAAGGAAGAAGCAAAAAAAGAAGCAATAAATTTACTTAAAAAAGTTCGTATTCCGGATGCTGAGAAAAGATTTAACGATTATCCGTTTCAGTATTCTGGGGGAATGCGTCAAAGAGTTGTTATTGCTATTGCTCTAGCTTGTAGACCGGAAATTCTTATTTGTGATGAGCCAACAACAGCCCTAGATGTTACCGTTCAAGCACAAATTTTAGACTTAATAAAAGAATTGCAAGAAGAATATAAATGGACAACAATTTTTATTACGCATGATTTAGGTGTTGTAGCTAATGTTGCCGATCGTGTTGCGGTTATGTATGGCGGACAAATTGTGGAGTATGGTACTGTCGAAGATATTTTCTATCGCTCTGCTCATCCATACACTTGGGCTTTACTTGCCTCTTTACCGCAATTAGGTAGCAAAGAAGATCCTTTAAGCTATATTCCTGGCAATCCACCTACATTTACAAGCGAAATAATTGGTGATGCTTTCGCCATAAGAAATAAATATGCCATGCGCATTGATTTCTTAATTGAACCACCAATGTTTAAAATAAGTGAAACGCATTCTGCCAAAACCTGGCTTTTAGATCCGCGTGCTCCTAAAGTGGAAAAGCCAGCAATTATAAAAAATCTTTCTAAACGCATTGAGCAAGTTTCTAATGAATTAAAGAAAGAAATTGAGAATGGTGGTGAAGATAAACATGAATAATAAAGATAATACTCCGGTTAAGTATGTTGATATTCATCACAAATCCAATGATCGCAATGTTTTGGTTTCTTTCCAAAATGTTCGTATATCTTTTAAGCACGGAATATATGAAAGAGTAATTATTGATGATTTAAACTTAGATATTTATAAAGGAGAAATTTTGGGATTAGTTGGTGAATCTGGCTCCGGAAAGACCACAATCGGAAGGGCGTTAATCAGAATAATTCCCACTTCTGGCGGACAAATTGTCTATGGTGATGAAGAAAAAGAGGTTATCTCCGGTAAAATAAAAAAGGATCGAGCTCGAAACTTAAAGACTAAAATCCAAATGATTTTCCAAGATCCTTCTGCATCTTTAAATGATCGTAGTAATGTCGATTACATTATCAGCGAAGGATTAAGAGCTTTTCATCTTTACAAAGATGAGGCGGAACGTTTGGAAAAAGTTGAAAAGATGATTCGTCGTGTAGGTCTCAGCCCGGAGCATCTTAAACGCTATCCGCATGAATTCTCAGGTGGACAAAGACAGCGTATTGGTATTGCTCGCTGTATGATTATGAATCCAGAAATGATTATTGCCGATGAACCGATTTCAGCACTAGATGTTTCAATCCGTGCGCAAGTTTTAAATCTTATTAAAGAATTCCGTGATGAACGAGGATTAACTGTTTTATTTATTGCCCATGATTTATCAGTGGTGAAATATATCTCGGATCGCATTGCCGTTATCTATCAAGGTAAATTAGTAGAATTGTGTCCGGCTGATCGTTTGTTTGAGGCGCCTCTTCATCCATATACTAAATCATTATTATCGGCAATTCCTTTGCCTGATCCAAGTATTGAAAAGAAAAAGAAGGTTATCGTATACAATCCTCAACAACATAATTATACCGAGGAAGATCCCGCTGATTTTTATGAGGTAGAACCACATCATTATGTGCGTTGTAATTTAGAAGAACTTGCGCATTACAAAACTATTCTTAAAAGCATGAAAGAAGGTGGCAAAAGTGAATAAAAAGAAATTTATGAAAATCTTCTTTCCTATTTTAGGAGCAGTGGTATTAATTGCGGGAATTTATTGGTCAGTAATAGAATTTGTATTAAAAGATTATAAGAATATTGGTTATATTCAATTTAGATATCTAACGGATGAAAATGGAGATTCTCAAGGGACGCCGGCCTACATAACTAGTATTAAAAGTGATTCCAACTATCCAGATGTTTTTGAAGTTCCTTCTAAACTTTTAGGACATCCGGTTACGGGAATTGATGCGCAAGCGTTTAAAAATCTTGCGCGTTTGAAGAAAGTTATATTACCGAAAACCGTAGAAGAAATTGGTGATGAAGCATTTGCGGGTTGCCCTTTACTTACCGATGTAGTGGTAAAAAGTGATTTAAAAGTGTTGGGTAATGATGTCTTTGAAGGTTCTGGATGGCTGGATTCTCATAGTGATAAAGAATTTATTACATTTGGTAATTTCTTATATAAATATAATGGAAATGGTACAAAAGATTTTACTCTCAAAAGTGAAAATGATAAGCAAGCTTCAGAGAATGCAAGCGATTATGTTTATATTCCTAGTGAGATAGTTAATTTTGCAAATGGTGCTTTTTCCAATCAACCACATTTAGTGGCTGTGGAAATGCCAGACACTTTTACTTCAATTGAAAAAGAAATGTTTAGAGATTGTCAAAATCTTGTTTCCGTGGAATTGAATAATGTTACCGAAATCAAATCTGATGTTTTCAATGGCTGCACAAAACTAGAAAGTATTGATTTTAGTAAATTAAGTTCTATTGGAAACGGAGCATTTAAAGGAACAGCAGTAAAAAGTGTAACACTTAATGATAAATTGACAACAATTAATGAATCGATTTTTGAAAATTGTGTAAATCTTTCTTCTCTAACCGTACCAGATAGCGTTACTTCGATTGGTGATGATGCTTTTGCAGGTGATGTTAGTTTGACGAACATTACACTATCGGATAATATAGAAAAAATCGGAAACCGAGCATTTAAAGGAACGAGTATTGAAAATTTTATTTTCCCCCAAAAAATAGACACCATTAGCACTGAATTATTTGCTGATGATAGAAATTTGAAAAGTGTTGTATTGCCCAATTATTCTAAGAATAATTCAGGAATTATTGTAATTAATAGCAAAGCGTTTATGAATACAGAAAATTTAACCGAGATTAATTTTCCGAAAAATGACGAAGGCAAAGAAACAGTTAAAACGATAGGTGCAAGTGCTTTTGAAGGTTCCGGCATCGAATCGATAACTATTCCTAGTGATATGCTTTCTTTAGAAAATTCAACATTTAAAAATTGTACCAAGTTGCAAGAGGTTAATTTTTATGATGAAGGAGCACTTATTACTATTAATGCGGAGTGTTTTAGTGGTACTACCTCACTGAAAAAAATAGAATTTCCTGATACTGTTCGTGTTTTTTATAGTGCTGTGTTAAAAAATTCCGGTGTTTATGAAGTTAAATTGCCGGAAAATACAAATTTCTCTACGATAAACAATTCTTTCTTTGAAGGATGCACCAATTTAACAGAAGTATTAATACCCAATAGTGTCAAAACGATGGATAGATATGTTTTTAAAGATTGTACAAATTTAAAATCGGTAACTTTAAGTGATGATCTTCGGGTTATTGATTCCGGTCTTTTTGAAAATGCGACTTTATTAACTGAATTGGTTATTCCCGATAAAGTTACAAGTATCAATAGTGATGCGTTTAAAAATTGCACAAATTTAGAAAATATTACGATTTCTAAAAGTGTAAAACGCATTGAAAATGATGCCTTTTACGGTGATGAAAATTTAGTAAATGTCTATTTTGATGGAACAGTAGAAGAATGGAAACAAATGCAATTTGGTAATGAAAGTTCTAATCCTATGCATTTTGCTGAACATTTCTTTATCAGAGATTCCGCTACAGACGGATGGGTAGAAGCTACTGATAATTTAGATAATAATTAAATTAAAATTCTATTAAAACGAGTGAGATTTTCACTCGTTTTATTTTGTAAAACAAAATAAACAATTCTTGTTGATTGGGTTTACTTTTATTTACATCCCACAATATAATTAGTATAATTAATTTGTGTATGATGATTAAAAATGAAAAAATCATCTTTAAATCGAGACATAAAAAATAAGTATTATAAAAAATTATCGGTTTTAGGAAAATTATTTAAGCTAAAATAAGGGGGCAAAATATATTTGAAAATTAGAGTTGGAGTAGAAGTTATTATAGCATTATTAATTGTTTCATTAAAAACAAATTTTAAGACAAAGATTAGAAAGGTATATGCATAAAAATGGATGCTACAAACTATAAAATTCAAAAAGTAATTAGCAAAATAATAATTTGTTTTACTTTTATTATGCTTTTACATTTATTACTATCTATTGTGCAACTAGATTCGTCTTCTATTATCGATACTCTTATTCCTAATAATGCTTTTACTCAAGCGATAAACATTGTTTGCATATTAACAGCTGTAGCATTATCTATTACATGGTTTTCAATTAATAAATGCAAATTTAAATTAAAAACTACCTTGGCCTTTTTTGCTATCTGTGTAATTTATGCTTTGTATTTTTATATAGTTGGCCGAACGCAAAATATACCTTTAGATGAACTCTTCAGCAATATAAAAACAGTCGTGGTCATTCTTGTAGAAATGTATTTTGTTCTTTATGTTTTATCGCCACTTATAAATAAAGGACATATTAAATTTTTGTGCTTTAGCTTATATATTTTAATTATTGTCGCTTCGGCATATCTAGTATTTTCTGATTTTAAAGGATTAATTGCCAATTTTACTAACTTTAATTGGTATGGGTTAGATTATTTATTTTCATTTTCTAATAAAAATACAATGGGGGTAATGATATTTGTTACAGCGCTCTTGTGCTTATATTTATATTCCTTAGAAAAGAAAAAAGTTTATTGTTTATTATATTTATTTTTATTTGTTCCGAATATTATTTTTGTCTGTAGAACTGCTATTGCATCTATGCTTATTCTCACTTTATTATTGTTATTTTATTTTAGGGAACAGAAAACAAAAGTTATTATTTTTAAAATTTTTCTGATTATTCTTTTTGCTTTATCGATTACTTTGTTTTTGCTTAATTGGTTTGAAATTATAAAAATACCGTTTATGGTCAAATTTATTGAATCTTTAAAAAAT
The DNA here is from genome assembly GCA_947625975.1 of uncultured Bacilli bacterium. Classification (GTDB taxonomy): domain Bacteria; phylum Bacillota_I; class Bacilli_A; order RFN20; family CAG-826; genus RUG131. Next base: position 31,357 of record CANQQL010000008.1, on the reverse strand, counting down.
TCTGTATTTGGAACAATCATGGGAAGATATGCGATATTTGTTAAAAGTGCATCGCTGTTAAATTTTTCAAATGTTTGGTTAGGTAACGGTTATTCTTCAACAATTGTGGCACTAAATGAGTTGAATGGGGCATTTTTTCATAATAGTTATATTTATTTATTAAATACTGGTGGAATAGTTTTAACTTTTATTTATATTTGGGTTTTTTATAGGCTATTTGTGGACTTAGGTGTTATTCGTAAACTTAATAAGCATATGTATTATATTCTTCTTGTCAGTTTGCTGACCTTCTGTATTTATGCAATGTTTGAAAATTTGCCATTTTTTAGTTTTAATTTTCTAAGCTTAATTTCCACGATTGCGATTGTTTCAGTTTTTGAGACAACAGCTTTGCAATTAAAAGAAACGTTAAAAAGAGAAGCAAAGGACATTAAAAATATTTGTTTTATAACGACTATTTATCCCACAAGGGAGAAAAGATGGTATGGCGTATATCTTCATAATCTTGCAAAAGTGCTTATTAAATTAGGCTTTAATTTGCAGGTAATATATGTTCATGAAGGAAAGCAAAAAATAAATTATTCTAAATATGATGGTGTGGATATAATTCATGTTTATTATAAACCTTCTAATTTACATAAGTTAATGATTGCAAAAGGGTTTGATTTTAAGTGTGACTTTGAATATATAATTAAAAAATATCATTTTGATGATGCCATAATTCATTTTTATCCCCCGGCTTTTCAAAATTACATTGTGGATACATTAAAAAATGAGGGAGTACAAGTTTTACAATATTTACATTCAAGGAATATTTGGAAACGGGTGGATGAAAAACATCCATTATTTAGAAAACTATATTATAATGCGTTTTATAAGCACGCTTACAAAAAATGTGATACTTTTATATGTGTTTCTAAATTAGTTGAAGCCGATTTGAAGGAAAAACTAAAGAATGCTCAAACAAAAGTTGTTTATAATGGTATAGATAGTATCTTTTTTAAAAAAAGAGCGAATATCAAAAAGTTTGATGAAAGTAAAATTAACCTATTGTCTGTAGGAAATTTATATTCTATAAAAGGTCATAGCTACGTACTTAAAGCCTTAAAGGAACTAATCCTTAAATATCCTGATGTTAAATTTAATTATGTAATAATCGGAAATGGTGTAGAAAAAAATAATCTATTAAATTTGACACAAATTCTTGAACTTTCAAATAATGTAACATATTTAAATGAGATTTCGCAGAATAAAATTAAACAATTCTTTACAAATTGTGATATATTTATCTTACCATCATATTATGAGGCTCTTGGATGTGTTTATCTTGAAGCAATGGCCAGAGGATGTTTAACAATTGGATGTAAGCATCAAGGCATTGCCGAGATCATAACTGCGTGTAATGGCTATTTAGTAGATGAAAGATCTGTAAGTGATATAATCAACACAATATCAGATATTATTGAGAATCCTAAAGCTCAAGATTGGATTAGAAAAAACGCAATCAAAACAGCTAGAAAATATACTTGGCTCAATAGTGCAACAGAATTATCAAAATATTTATAAGGAGATTGTTTATGAAGGCAAAATATTCAATTGTCGTACCGGCATATAACGAACAAGAAGTGCTTAAATTGTTCTATACGACCATCACGAAATATATGAATACTTTAAAAGAAGACTATGAAATTATTTTTGTTAATGATGGTAGCAAAGACAATACATATTTAATTTTAAAAGAGTTGGCTAGCAAAGATAAAAAAGTTAAATCTGTTAATTTTTCACGAAATTTTGGTCAGCAAGCTGCCGAACTTGCAGGATTAAAATATGCTACAGGCGATGCCGTTATTATTATGGACTGTGATTTACAAGATCCACCGGAAGTGGCTTTGAAAATGATTGAGAAGTGGAAAGAGGGATATGAAGTAGTTCATGGCAAACGCAAAAAAAGAAAAGGAGAAACAATTTTTAAAAAATTGACAGCACATGTCTATTATCGCTTTTTGCGAAGAATTACTGGAATGGACATACCTACGGATACCGGAGAGTTTAAACTTTACGATTCTAAGGTTGTCGATGCCATTTTATCTTTACCGGAACATAATCGCTATTTACGAGGCCTTGCTACATGGGTTGGTTTTCGACAAACATCAATTTCCTTTGATCGACCTAATCGAAGCGTTGGCGTCACAAAGTGGACGCTAAAAAAGATGATAAAACTTGCGGAAGATGGTATTTTAGCCAATAGTGTCTATCCTTTATTATTGGCCATAAAGTGTGGACTATTTCTATTATGTGGTTCTTTAATAACTTTTGTGACCTTTATAATATTAGCTATTTTAAATATCAATCTAGGTTTAGTGGCTTGGCTTTTCCCCACAGTCACATTATTGGCTGGAATAATTCTCATTATGCAAGGATTTTCTAACTCTTACATCGGACGTATTTACGATGAAGTGAAAGGGCGTCCTAACTATATAGTTAGTGAGACATTTAATATAAAAGAATGAAAATTTTACTATATTTTGAAAAAGAAAATGCTTTGCGAATAAGTGGCATTGGAAGAGCACTTCGCCATCAGCAACAAGCTTTGTCTCTTAACAATGTTGAATATACTTTGAATCCGAAAGATACTTATGATATAGCGCATATTAATACTAATTTTTCGCAATCATATCGACTTTTGAAAAAAAGTAAAAAGTTGGGAAAGAAAGTAATCGTTCATGGTCATTCTACTTTTGAAGACTTTCGCAAATCATTTCGTTGCTGGAAGTTAATAGAGCCTTTTTTCGATAGAATGATACTAAGAATGTATCGCCATGCCGATGCAATTATCACGCCCACCGAATATTCGAAAAACTTAATCTCTCATTATAAAGGTGTGCATTGTCCGGTTTATAATGTTAGTAATGGAATAGATTTGAATGAGTATGCTTATTCCGAGGATAAGGTAAAAGCCTTCCGTAATTATTTTAAGTTAAAGCCCAACGAAAAAGTCGTTATTGGTGTGGGATTATTCTTTGAGCGAAAAGGGATACTGGATTTCTTTGAAACTGCCAGACAAATGCCTGAGGTGAAATTTATTTGGTTTGGTCATTTGGATAAAATCATGACGCAAGGAAAAATTTTACGGGCAATTAAAAAAAGACCTCACAATGTAATTATGCCCGGTTATATAGATGGTGATATTATCAAAGGAGCATTTAGTAATGCCAATCTCGTCTTTTTTCCAACTTTAGAGGAAACGGAAGGAATTGTGGTTTTAGAAGCGTTAGCGAGCAATACGCCTGTTTTGGTCCGTGATATTCCCGTCTTCGAACAATGGCTACAAGATGGCGTGAATTGTTTAAAAGCTAAAACCATTGAAGGATTTGTTAAAAAAATAAAATATGCTTTATATAATGATTTAAGTCTTCTAAAAGAAGCGGGATATAAAATAGCTCAAGAACGGGAAATATCTAAGATAGGTAGTAAACTCAAAAAGATTTATGAAGAAATCTTAAAAAATTAACACTAAAATACCAACAATTAGACAATAAAGGGAAAAATAATACAGTTTTCCTTTTTTTATTATTTTTAAAAGCAATTTTAAGGATATGTAGGTGACAATCATGCTAATGAGAGCGCCGATTGTATTTAAAATTATTTCTTGCTCTGTTAAAACGAGTTTTCCGGTACATAATTCAATTATTTCTAATAAACCCGTACCAAGAGCAACAGGAATAAAAAGTAAAAAAGAGTAGTTCACAGCGTCTTCATCTTTAAGATTAGACACCTTTCCTCCAATGGTCGTGATGCCACTTCGAGAAATACCGGGCATAATTCCCAGAGCTTGAAATAATCCTACAATTAAAGCATCTTTATAAGTTATTTCATCAATGGTTTTTTTCCCTTTGTTTTTTGTTAAAAACAATAGCAATATTGCGGTAATTATCAAATTAATACCAATAAAAATCGTCGTGGAAAAGATATCTTCAATCTTACTTTTAAAAATCAATCCTAAAATGCCGGCCGGTAAAATAGAAATAAGCATCATTAGAATTAAATGCCAAGCTTTTTTGGTTTCGGAATTTTTTTCTTTTTTAAAGACATAGCGAAAACTATTTTGACTAAGTACTTTTAGGGTTGAAAAATAAAATATGATTACTGCTACTAAAGATCCAACGTGAAGAAAGATGGAAGTCGACATATTACTGATATCTAAACCTAGTAAATTTTGCGCAATAATCAAATGTCCCGATGAGGAAATTGGAAGTATTTCACTGATGCCTTGAATAATAGCTAATAGAACATATTTTAGTAAATTAAGAAACATTTTATCACCTTTTATTAAAGTGTATGGTTTTAACCAAGTAATAATGTATATTTATCTTTAAAATCAAACCAAACAAAAGATTGTTAATATATCAATAATTTGATATATTATTTATTAAAGATAGGTGATAAATGTGCCATTAGAAGAATTTGAAATAACTTTTAAAGATGGAAGTTCAAGAAAAGGAATAGCGTGGCCTATAAATAATGCGAAAAAAAATATCGTTATTGCTACTGGTATGGAAGAACATGCCCGCCGCTATGAAGATTTCGCGGAATTTCTTAATAAAAAAGGATACTCTGTCTATGTTATGGATCACTATGGACAAGGTGAAAATGTTGAAAATTTAGAAGAGTTGGGCAGATGGGAAAAATCCGGATTTCGGAAAACAGTTAATTATTTTGATGAACTTATTACAAAATTAAGAGTTACCTGTAAACCTACAATAATTATGGGACATTCGATGGGATCCTTTATCGTACAAGACTATATCCAAAGATACTCTAACCATGTTGAATGCGCTATTATTTGTGGATCAAATGGCAAATCGATTTCTTATCGACTGGGAGATAGATTAGCAAGAATATTTGTCAACAAGCGTAATTATAATAAAAAATCTAAAATTTTCCATAAATTAGCTTTTGGGGGATACAATAAGCATTTTAAAAATCCACGTACCGATTTCGATTGGCTCTCCACAAACGAGGAGAATGTCAATCAATATATTGCTGATCCTAAATGCGGATATGGTTCAACATGTGGGTTTTATAAAGAATTTTTTAGAGGTCTTCGTCGTTTAAGTACTCCTCGCTTTTTGGAAAAGATTAGGAAAGATTTACCGATTCTTTTAATTGCGGGAGCAGAGGACCCTGTCGGCAATTACGGAAAGGGTGTTCTTAAACTAGAAAAGACCTATGCAAAGTATAAGCTAAATAATGTGAATACTATCCTTTATCCTGATATGAGACATGAGATATTAAATGAGACAAATAAAGAAGTAGTCTATGAGGATATTTTAAAGTTTATAGAAAACAATTAATTAACTAGATGTAAATCTAGTTTTTTTAAAGGAAGGTGAAAATAAATGAAACAAAAGTCAATCATTCTGTTAATTATTTTTGTGCTTTTTAATTGTTTTATTTTTGCCGAAGCCTTAATGCCTGGTGATAGTTCCGGGGCCCAAAGCGATAGTATTGCGGGCGTCTTTAGCGATATCATCAAAAATAATGGTAAAGATGACTATGACTATATTAAGCCTACGAAAATAGAAGTAACATCGAGTAATACCATGGTTGTCGGAGAGACAAAAAAAATCACGACAAAGATTACACCCGATAATGTAACTAATAGTGCTTTAAACTTTGAATCTTTATCTCCTGAATTTGCTAGTGTAGATATAAACGGCAATGTATATGCAATTAAAGCGGGAACAGCAACTATTCGTATTACTGCCGATGATGATCAAAATGTTTCCGTGGATTTTAACATAACAATTACAGAAAAAGCAAAAGTAATGCCTACCGCTATTTCGTTTAAAAAGACTAGCTTTGAGACAAAAAATATGCGCGCACTTTATCTTCCCGATGTTACAGGTGGAATTGAGTTCATTCCTAGTAATTGCACAGAAAAAAATGTGCGTTATGAAGTTTCAAGCGAAAATGGCACCCTTCAAGGAAATTATTTATTGGTAAATAATCCTGGTGAATTTATGCTTAAAGCCATAGCAAATAGCGATAGTAGCGTATCTTGTGAAATGAAAATAAAGGTCTTAGAAGAAGAAGCAAAAAAGCCTACTTCTATAAGTATTAAATCAGGAGACGTTTTTATAAATCGTAAAACACCTTTGGATATTACTTTTGATAGTGAAGATATAGAAGATAAATCTCTAATTTTCATAAGCGATAATTCCATAGTAAATTATAGTGTTGATAATAATTTAAGAGGTGTAAAAGAAGGCGAAACGGAAATCAAAGTATGCTCAGTGTTTAACTCTTCCGTTTGCTCTAATTCATTACCGATAGAGGTAAAGAAAGTTGAATTAGAAAAATTAGAAATCAAAGTAAATGAAAGTGAATTAGAATATTTTAAATCTGGAGCGAAAATTAATCTCTCTTATAGTTTATTTCCTAGTGATGTTACTTATAAAGAAATTGAATGGTCGGTAAATAATGATAATGCTAAGATTTCTGCGAGTGGCTTACTAGTGGGGCTAAAAAAGGGAGAAACGGTTGTTAAGTTGACACATTTAGATTCGGGAAAAACTGTCGAAAAAATTATCAAAATCGGTAGTGCCTCGACATTAAATAAAGCAGAATTAGATAAATTGAGAGGAAAAATCAGAAAACAAATCGGACACTTTGGCCTTTTTGTAATAGATGGTATTATAGGATCTTTATTTTTTGTTTCTTTAACTATAAAAAAGAAAAATAAAGTTATCTTTTCGTGCTTGACCGGCTTATGCATTGCGGTAACCGCAGAACTTTTACAGCTAATACCAAAAGATAGGAGTTGTCAAGTTTCAGATATGATTATTAATTATGCTGGATATATATTTGGTCTTGCTTTTTTGTTTATTGTAATTACTATAATTAATAAAATAAAACATAAGCGAAACAGAAAAGGAGAAGTAAAAGATGAATAATGCACAAAAATTAATTGCTAAAAATTCTAAAGCGTCTTTTAATTATTTTTTAAGTGATTTTTTAGAGTGCGGACTTTCTCTGGTTGGCACAGAAATTAAAGCTTTAAGACTGCATGGAGCTTCGTTAAATGATGCTTATGTAATTATAAGAAATCATGAGGCTTATATTGTTAATATGCACATTGCACCTTATGATAAGGGTAATATTTTTAATCATGATCCCTTAAGAACTAGAAAGCTACTTTTACATAAAAAAGAGATTTTAAAATTAGAACAAAAAGTTAAAGAAAAGCAATATACGCTTATTCCCACGAAAGTTTATTTACTCAGGGGAAAAGCTAAATTAGAAATTGCTTTAGGAAAAGGTAAAAAACTTTTTGATAAGCGTAATAGTGAAAAAGAGCGCGACGACAAAAGAAAAATAGATAAAGCAATAAAGAATTATAATAATTTATAAAAAATAAATCATTAATTAATAGCGCATTTTAAAAACACTCTGATAAGAATTTATCTTTCATGTGATATTTCCGACTTTTTTCTTGTGGGCAAAACATTTTTATCTACTAAATTAAAACGAACTAAAATAGGTGTGACCGCTCTTAAAACGATAAATAGCAGCAGTGCTTGCGGTATTAAGAATATAATGTTTTTTGGAAGTTCATAGAGCCACATATAAGCATATGTGGTGGAAAGATCATAATTAAATAGGATTCCCCAAAAGATAGAGCCTAGTATTACATTCATAAAGATATTAACTAAAAATCTCGCAAAGAAACAGTTAATAAAAGATATTTTCTTTTTATATAAACATATTCCATAGATAAAACCGGTTAAAGCCGCGATTAAAGTGTAGCCAAGAAAGAATCCTTGACCGGTAGGAAACACAAAAAATCCTAAGATATCGGAAAGAGTACCAATCATAAAGCCCATAATAGGCCCGCATATTAAGCAGGCAATTGCAAAGAATAAGTAGGTAAATGATACACTTAAATTGGCAAATCCTGTAGGAATATGCAGTAATTTAGCACACATCATTAAGGCAAATAGTAAACCAGTTGCTGTGATAACTTTAATCTTTTTAAAATTCTTTAAAGATGAGGTCCAATAGGAGAGGTGGAAGGGAGTATTATAAAGAGAACTATTATCGATTGCCGTTAATTCAACACATAACTTTTTATGATTGACAGCTAGATAAATTAAATAACCTAAAACACCGATTCCCATGGTGATAAAAGAAGCAACATAAATATTTATATTATCAATAGTTTGATAAATATTACTATAATTAAATTTAGCTTCAGCATCGACGCTTTTTATAAATGTTTCTAAAAATGTTTTTGCTCGCGTACTGACGCTACTGGTAGATTTTACAAAAACATCTTTATACAAACGTGTGTAAGTTTTTAAATGATATATGTTATTTTCATCGCAAGATAAAACAATATTACCATCTTTTAATAATTCGGTGATATTGATTTCATCGTATTTTTTATCGCTGTTTTTGATTTCACTTAAATTTTCTTCAGTCAAATAATCCGTAAAATCATTTGCGCTTTTTGTTGAGGTAAAAGCTATATCGTATTTTGCATTTAAGTTGTTATAAGAACCGGATAAAAAAGTCCCCACAAAAAAACTAGTTAATATCACAAAAAGTAAAGTCACTTTTTTCTTCCATAGTAAATTAAAAAAATTCTTCAACATAAAAAGACCTCCGCATAACAAAGGCCCGCGAAAACTTTACATCAAAAAGATAAAATTAACAGCGGACGCACTAGAAAACCGCCACCAAAGTGTTCGTCTATATCCAACTTCCCATGATATAGCACTTAACGCTTTCTAGTTACTCTGCATTTTAATTATATAATGTTTTGCATAGATAGCAAGAAAATACTAAAAAAGGAGCAATATTGAATTATGCTCCTTAATGTAGTGTATTATTTTTTTAACGTTCGGTCGTCTTTTCCTTCTGAGTAAAAAGAATCCCGCAAAAGATTATACCTTTAACATAATATTTTTCACTAGTGTTTGTTTCACCTGTTTCAATACAGACTTTCAATGCATCTTCCACACTAAATGGATCTTTTTCAGTACCCTCATGTATCCAGTCAACAACCTTAATTTCAGGAGATGTTGCCTTATAGTCTTTTCCATTAACACTAATTTTTGCAGTTACATTAAATGTACCTTTTGCTTTAGCTGTTACTTTACCATTATTGTCTACTTCTGCGGCTGTTAATTATAAAACTAAGTGCAACAAAGAAAGAGAGAAATGGTAAGAAATTGTTGCAAACAAAAATAAAATTACAATTTATAATAAAGTGGTGAATATTAAATTTGCAGGACGAATTCTAAAGAATATAAAGCGATTTTATTTAATCGTAACATACTTCTGATTCCTGCTTGTAGGTTTATCGGGAAGCGTCCTTGCAATACGCCCTTGCTTTATTAATTGGTTGATATGCTTCATGAGATTTTTTCGGTCTTTCAAGCCGAGATGTTCAAGTATTTCCTGAATATTTCTCGCTTCACTGCAATACTCGACTATCTTATTATCCGTCGTCCCACCTTTAAACACATGGGCCCCTTGGGTGGTATCTTGTGGGGTGTCTTGGGGGGGGTACCCCCTAAGTCAATGCGGTTGAACGGAATCGTTACCGTTATGGTGCTATTGGAAAATTTAAATGCTTTTTCGCCGTATGCGCCCACAATTCTTGGCACACCGCGTCCTGATTTTTCGCTGATATGAAGTTGTACAAAAATCTCGGTGAGTTTAGCATAAACAGGGATAGAAATCCCTGCATAAAATCCCTCTTTTGTCTGGTGCGGTGGTAAGGTTCCGATAGACGTTATTTCTATCCGATCTTTATAAGCCGTGAACATCGGTGCGGTACCGCTTATCCAAGAATTATGCTGAAAAGCATTTATAACAGTTTCTCGGATTGCTTGAGAATGAAAAAGCATTACTTCCTTGCGTTCTACTTTGCGGTTGCGCTCATCAGCTTGCGGGACATTCAAAGTATCTCCGTAATCAATAATCTTATCAAGAGCAAGCAATAAACACATATCGCCAAACTCTCTGACTGAGTACATTGTTGACGTTTTATCAATCCCTGCAAAAAGCGAAAAGCGAATAGGTATCCGCGGATTATCACATAAAAGCTGCGCGAGTAAATTATAGTTTCCGTCAGGAGTTAAAAGCTCAAGATTTTTCTTAAAAGTCCTTTTGTTGAGTTTTATTCCTTTCATGTCAAAATAAAGAAAAAGTTGGTCAAACGAAAGGTCGTCGAATCTTGCTTCGGTGTATAAAAAGTAAAGGTATTTATTTTGCAACGTTGTTTTACTTATGGCGATTCCCGTCTTTCGACTTTAACACTACAAATCTTTCGATAAAAAAATAAGAGTTTTAACTTTTAATATGCTTAATTAAAATTGATGAATCCCCTATTTAAAATCTTAGGTTACTTTCTTATTAAAGGCGTTTTTAATAAATTAGGTATCAAATTTCATTTAGACCTTTTGGATAAAATCGAAAATGAAAACGTTTCTACTTACGATTACTAAACATGGTTTCTTGTAGAATTATTAATCCTTGTTCAAAAATAAAAACTTTTGAAGAAGTGTTACCTACTCTATTCAAATCTTATAACATTTTTAAAGATCAAATTGATAAATTAGATTTCATTGGAGATAATTATTCGCGTATTCTTGAAGTTTTCAACGAATTTTATAATGAAAAATTTTCTCGTAAAACTGGCAATGTTTATTTTGACTGTACGAATTATTATTTTGAAATCGATTCAGAAGATGATTTTAGAAGAAAAGGCCCTTCTAAAGAGAACAGAAAAGGCCCTATTGTTGGTATGGGTTTATTGCTTGACGAAGACCAAATTCCTTTAACGATGAAACTATATCCAGGTAATGAATCAGAAAAAACGATTATTAGACACTGTATCAATGAAATGAAAGAACGATTCCATATGAATGGTAGAACAATTCAAGTTGCTGATAAAGGTTTGAACTGTGCCAAAAACATTTACGATGCACTTTTTAATGGTGATGGCTATATTTATTCTCAATCCGTTAAGAAACTTGAGGAAAAAGAACAAAAATGGGTATTACTCGATAATGATTACATCGATGTGACAGATTCTTTGGGCAATCTCGAGTTTCGTTATAAAACTTGTATCGATACTTTTTCTTATAAATTGGATAATTCTAAATTCTCTGTGAAACAAATTAGAATCGCTTCATATAATCCTTCTTTAGCTAAAAAACAAAAAGCTGAAATTATCAAACAAATTGATAAAATTAAATCTCTTTCTCTATCTCAAGCTAAAAGAAAAGAATATGGTGATGCTTCGAAATATGTGCTATTTACTCCGGTTAACTCTAATGGTGAAATTAATGAGGATACGTTGGTTATTGCTTCCTTAAATGAGGATAAAATTAAAAAGGATTTATCCCTATGTGGATATAATTTAATTATCTCTTCTGAATTAAATATGAACCCGTTAGATATCTATAATGTCTACCATCGCCTTTGGAGAATCGAAGAATCTTTTAGAATTCTTAAATCTGAACTTGATGCCAGACCTGTATATTGTTTTAAACAAAACTCTATTTATGGTCACTTCTTAATTTGTTATCTTTCTGTTTTTGTCTTAAGAATCCTTCAAATAAAAACATTCCATGACAAAGTACATACAAATCAAATTATAGATTTTATCAGATCGTTTATCGTTTTAAATGAAAAAGATAGAATTATAAATCTCTCTTCTAAAAATAAAATTCTATCTTTTAAAAATATTCTTAATTTAAACTTGGATAACTACGTTTTAAAGAAAAATGATATTCATAAATTACTTAATTTTAAGATTTAACACTACTTTTTTCGATTTTGTCGAAAGTCAGGTTGCATAAGATAGCAAGAAATTACTAAAAAGGACACATAATATAATTTATGTGCCCTTAGTAGTTTAAGCTTTATTAACTTATTTTGCTATTCTTTTTTTCTCAATAAAGTAGTAAGTGGATATTGCAACTAATCCTAAGATAGCAAACAAAGTAATTAAAGAAACTGATTTATTGTTTTCTGAAAGAGATATTAATAAACCTGCTGTTGTATTATGCTCATTTCCAGCATCTTTTTTATTGTTATTAAGGAGTCCTCGCAAATATTCAATAGTTGTTTTAACAAGTGTCGTGTCATCCTTTTCAGTTGCGGCATCCACAACTGCTCTATCTTCTGGATTTAAAGCATCATATCTTTGAAGCATTTCTTCTAATTTTGTTGGCTCATTTAAATTATCACAAATACTTCCTTCATCATTTCTTAATGCATACCAATCATTTAAGAATTCTTGTGCCACGGTAATTCCTGGTGTATGACTATAAACATATCCACCCTGAGCTAATTCTGGAGTATTTGACTTATAATTAATCAAATAGCCATAACAAACAACGGTATCACCAATCGCTAATTGATTTTCAGCAGTAAACTTTTCGTTTTCTAAATAGTTAGCTCTATATATTTCGAATGTATTTCCACCATCTTTTGAATCGTCAATATAAAATGTTGCATTACCATGTTCAAGGGATATTTGGGTAATATTAGTAATTATACCTTTAACATAATATTTTTCACTAGTGTTTGTTTCACCTGTTTCAATACAAACTTTTAATGCATCTTCCACGCTAAACGGATCTTTTTCAGTACCTTCATGTACCCAGTCAACAACCTTAATTTCAGGAGTTGTTGCCTTATAGTCTTTTCCATTAACACTAATTTTTGCAGTTACATTAAATGTACCTTTTGCTTTAGCTGTTACTTTACCGTTATTGTCTACTTCTGCGGCAGTATCATTACTTACGGACCATTCAATTTCAGCATTATCGGCATTAGTTGTAGTAGCACTTAATTCCAAAGTATCATTAATATGCATTTGCTGCGGATATTCTTGATTATCAATAGATATTGAAGGTTTATTAGGATCTGCGGTTCTATACTCAATCGTAATACTATTTAAATATAAAGTACCTAAGTGACTTCTTATACCTAAGTAAGAAAAGTCGTCAGTGGCTACATAAGTGTGAGATTCATCAGTAAATTTTATATTACCAACAGAGCTAATTGTGCTTCCATATAAATCAGATACAGCAGTAAATGGAGTGTCTTGTAAATAAATATCTATTTGTCTATCATCGCTAGTGTCAACAGTCCAATCAACAGTAATCGAATTAATTACAAGATTATCAGGTACAGTTGTAGAGATAATACCTGAGGTGCTATTCGAAGATCGAAGTTGAATTGCTGTACTCGAATGAGCCATAGAATTGCCTTTATACGTTATGTTAGTATCTTCGCTTGTTGTTTCCCAATCTGTATACGAAGTAGACTTAGTTGTATTATCAATCGTTAAAATATCAATTAATGGCTTTTCAATTACATTTACAATAAATGTTGCAGACATAGTTTCTTCAGCATCATAATAAGCTGTTGCAACTACATTGTCCTTAATAACAGATGTATCAACCATAACATGATCTGCAGGTTCTGTTCCAGTACTATTGTCATCATATTTAACATTCAATAATACATCTTTGCCATCTATGTTTTTGTCTTGAAAGACAGTTTTTGGATGAGATGCAACATCTGTAACCTCTATTACATTCTTCGTTTCAGTTGCTTTTAAAGTATAAGTAACACTAATGTCAGTAATTCTAACTTGTCCATTTGTTTTAGTGCTTGTATTAGCGACGTACATTGTTACACTAGTATCATTAACAGTTTGAACAGTATTTGAGTCAATTTTATTAGCAGTGGCTATTGAGGTACCTGATTTTGTTGCTAAAGTGCCAGTATTATTTATGTTGTAAGATATTTTATAACTATTTATTTCTAAAACATCTTCATTAGTTGCATGTAAAATGACATCCTTGGAAGAATTTTGATACAAACGCCAATCAACAACATCATTGCTTTTCCAAAATGATCCTTCGTTATTGTTTGAACCACTTGTTTTTATCTCAATATTGTCATCAAGTATAAGAGATTTATAGTTGCTAATTGTTGAATTACTAGAAATTTTATATCCTTTTTCAGAAACATAATTCCCTATATTAATAGAAATTTCTTTCAATTCCCCTGCTGCATCAACAGGAAGCGTTTCGCTAGCGCCTTTCTTTACAAGTCCTACTCCCATTAGCATGGCAAAAGATGCAATAAGAACAGATAACTTTTTTGTGAAATTTTTCATAATAATTTCCTTTCGTTTTTTTGATTTTATTAGGCTAGATTATTACTTCGTGAAACCAAGATGGATATTTTTCGCATCATCAGAGAGATAAGAAATCCGCTACTGAATTGCAGTAAAATTTTAAAAAAATACAAATCATTTTTAAAACAATTTTTTATCTAAATTAAATGAAAAATGCAGTAGTTTTTTGTTAAATTAAATAAAAAATTATTTTTAATTATGTTTTCCTTAATTTATTTATAAGAAAAAATTTTATTAAATAACAGCTCATTAAATATTTTGAATTAAGGAAAATTATTTTATGAATTAAAGCTGCCAATATTTTTATTTTGATATGCTGATAAGTAGCACATGCCTCTAAAGATCGGCCAAAGCATTTTTAATATTATGGTTTATGTTAATTTACTTAGTACAAATTGTATTTGTTAACATATAGTAAATTAATATAAACTAACCCACAAATAAATTTATTAGTTTTTTCTTTTGATTTATTTGTTTTTTTGTCCCCCCTTCACCACAAAAAAACAAATGTTCGCCTTTTGAGCGAACAGAAAAAGAAAAAATTATCTAAATTATTTTTTGGCGTATAATTGCATAAAATTTAGTGTATTATAAGTTTTTTTAAATTGTTAATATGGAATTATGTTGGCAATTAAAGTAAATTAAAATTTTTCCACTTGCATACGCGTGCGTATATGTGTAAAATGATATTGTCTAAAAAGATTAGCAACTCGTGTTTGACCTATATCAACTATAATGATAATCGGCGAGCGGATTTCTTATCTCTCTGATGATGCGAAAAATATCCATCTTGGTTTCACGAAGTAATAATCTAGCCTAATAAAATCAAAAAAACGAAAGGAAATTATTATGAAAAATTTCACAAAAAAGTTATCTGTTCTTATTGCATCTTTTGCCATGCTAATGGGAGTAGGACTTGTAAAGAAAGGCGCTAGCGAAACGCTTCCTGTTGATGCAGCAGAAGAAAAAATAACTGATTATACAAAAATTACTAGTGGTAATGAGTATTTTATTGGTGCTACTACTAGCAAGACAGATTATTATTTTAAGGCTTTTGGTAACACTGATTCTTCTACATCGCAGGTAGGTCAATGTACGAACACTTTAGATGAAGCATCGTCAGTTATTTTAGAAGGAAGCGACACTAGTTGGAGCATTAAAATTAAAAGTAGTGGTCTTTACATTGCAATTAAGACTAAAGAAGATAAAGGAAAACATTTAATTCAATCAGCTAAGGCAAACTTTACAGTTTCTAATGATACCTCTAAAAATTTAATAAAATTTGCCATGGGCAATTATGCTTTTCAATTTAACGCCAGCAATCCACGATTTGGATCATATGCCTCAACTCAAACTAACTTATGGCTCTTACCAGTGGCACCATCGGGCACGTTAAAATCAGATTTACGTTTAGAAGGTGAGCCACAAAAAGTTTATGCTATAGGTGAATCATTTAATCCGGCTGGACTTACAATATATGCTCAATATGAAGAAGAAGATGTAGCAGACAAAGATGTAACTGCCCAAGTAAAATGGACACCAACTCCATTAACAAAAGAAACCACTTCTGTTACTGGAACATATACCGAAAATGATAAACAAGCAACAATAACAATTGATGGTATAGAAGTAGTAGATCCTGCTGAAGCATTTATTAAAATGGTAAATGAATTACCACCTGCAGATGAAATTACTGTTGCTTGCAAAGAGAAAATCGAAGCAGCACGTGCAGCATATGAAGCTTTGCAAGATAAAAATGCTGCTGGTATTGCTGAAGCATTAACTAAATTAGAAGCTGCTGAAAAGGCTCTGCAGAAATTAACCCCAACTTTAAAATATACTTTAGATACATCAAAAGATAAAATTGCAACAGAGAATCAGTATAAATCTTATACAAACTCTGATTCAAATGGAACAAAGTGGACTGTTACTTTAGGATCTATGCAAACTGCAGGACTATATTTAGGAACTAGTAAGAATGAGGATAGTAGGAAAAATCTGACGTTAGATGGTACCAATGATGGTAGCACTGCTGACACTAAGCAAAATCCTAAAGCAAAAGCCATTGCTGATGCTTTAGGAATAGAAACATCCCAAGTTGGATATTTCGGTATTATTCAAGAAGATAAACCAATGGATAAGATTGGTGGTATTTCTATTTCTTATAATAAAGCAGATGGCACATCTCCAGAAAAAGGATATATTTTAGTTAGTACTGATAATGGTACAACTTATAAAAAAATTGATGAACATGAAATAAGTTCAGATACATTTAATGATAAAGAGCAACATGTTCATATATTTACAAAAAATTATAGTAACGCCTTATTCGCGGTTATTTACGAAGAAGCCTCCAATACTACTGGACAAGATCGTGTACAGGCTCCAAAATTTGAATTTTATTCATATCCAGATTCTACATTAGCAACTAAATTTGTTGAATTATGGGACAATTTAAGAACTAATGGAAATATTTGTGAAGGTAGTGTTGATGGTCATAAAACTATTACTAAACAAGCTGAATTAGAAGACTTAATTAAAAAATATGATGATATGGATGAATCGGTCAGAACTATTGTTGATGATATGACAGATAAAACTCAAGTTACTATTAAAGAAAATATTGAATATTTCAGAGCTTTACTTGAGTGGCGTAATAGCACTAGTGCTTCAAACTTTGATCAAATGATTTCGTTATTAAGCATTTCAAAAAATAATTCAAATACAGTTGCTATTGTTGCAGGATTAGCCTTATTTACTGCATTATGCTATGCAATTATCAAGAAAAGACGTTTAGCGGATTAATTGATAAAACTGATTAGATGCTTTGGAGATAGATAAATTTCTATCTCCTTTTTTTTGAATTGATGTAGACTTTAGTCGTAACTTTTAATATTTTAAGAAAATCTTAAGAAAAATCTTTTTACCATGCGTAAAATTGTTTATAATAAAATTAACTTATATGAGGGATATAAGTGAGGGGTATGTAAATGAGAAAATGTTTAAAATTTTTATTGTTGTTTTTGTCTTTTTGTTTGTTTTTAGTTTCCGTAGAGGATAATGCAATTTATGCTTGTGCAGAAGAAAATGCTGAATTTAAGAATGAGTTTAATGATTTAGCGGATAAAGATACTGGTTATAAAAGTGGGAACTTTGTGTCACATAATTATACTTATTATTCTTCGGCATTTTGCTTTAATAATACATATAAACAATTACAGTTTGGTAGAAACACCAGATTTACCGATAATATTTCCGATGAAGATGAATTAAGAATGGAATTTGACTTAAAAGGATATGTGGAAACTTTAGATTTAGATATTGGGGAAGTATTTACAAATGATAATAGCAAAATTGAATTTAAAGTAGAATATTCCATAGATTTTGGTAAGTCATATCAAGAGATTAATGGCAGTAGAGCAGAAATAGAAAGTAATAAACCATATTCAATATATATAAATGCTTCTTATGAAACCGTTAGATTTAAATTTGTTATTGCTAATGTCAACAACAAAGCCGGTAAATATATGGTTATAAATAACTTAAGAATTACTGGAAAAAAATTATATGTGTTTTCAATTGGGCATTTGATTCAAATGATTGATGAAAGTGATTGCGATAATATACGCTTTAAATTTGAAGAGATTAGCAAAGCTTATAATGAGCTAAATGATTATGAGAAAAGCGTGTTTGATCAATGCTTGACTGATGATGGGCAAACGACATATAAAGAGCGCTTAGATTATATTATTAAAATCTGTATAAGCGAAAATAATAACGGATTTGCCGAGAATAATATTATTAACAGTAAGATAGATATTTTAAGTAATCAAACTATAGGCATGATATTTGTTGGTTTGATGGCTCTTGTTGTATGTGGATACTTAATAGTAAAAGTTATTGTCACAAAAACTAAAAATGATTAATTAAATCTTTTTCAATTTCTTTATTTTTATTAATAAAAATATTATTATTAAATATAGAGAAAGGTGAGCAAGATGTTATTGACTTATTACATGTCAAAGCAAGAAATTTTAGTCTTGGTAAGTTTAATTGTTTTAATATTGCTTATCGTCAGTATTTTAGCAATTAAAGGTCTCCATAAACATCGTTTGCATAATCTTTATTATCATAAATATAATAAGTTTTTAACGAAGACAGAACGAAAATTAGACATTAATCTTAAAAATAAAAAAATCAGCATTCGCGAAATAAACCACATTAATAATAATGATGTTTTAAAAAATATTGAAAATTTTTCTCTTATTAATTCCAATTGCAATGATTTAATTGCATCACTTAATAAAAATAAGCAAAAACAGAAGAAGAATTTATTATTTGATTTGAATGCCTTACAAGAGTTACCGAAATTGATAGATGTGCGGTTACTTGAAGATTTAAGAGAACCTAAATTATTGAAAGATTTAATTGTATTTTTGTTAAAAAAACGAAGAAAGCCCACTATTGACTGGATAATTACATGCTGTTTTGGCACAAATAATTATTTTAAACATAAAAAAACACTATTTTTTGTTTATAATGGGGCCTTGGTGGTCATTAATGAAACTACTAATAAGCTCATTGAACCGCGTGTTTATTTTTATGCAGATTTAACGATTGAAACAAAAACAATAGTCGATGATCGAATCTTATTAATGTGCGATTTTATTTTTAAATATCAAAATCAAGTAATCTTAACTAAACGCATTAGACGCTTGAAAATAATGAAAAACAAATTGGAAGAGGTCAATAATTTGCTCATGTTATTGGATTCTTATCAATTATATAAGGATTGCGCATCAATAAATGACGCTAATAAAAAACATGCGCATATTAAAAAGATGAATGAAGCAACCTTGCGTAAAATTAACACTATGAACGGTAGAAAGTTTACATCTTGGGTTCAATTGGCATTTAAATCACTTTATAAGACGGAAATTGAAATTAAAAGTGATGATAAGATTGGAACATTTCTTTATATGGAAACAGAAGGTAAAACTGTCCTTGTTTTTATCAAGAGAAGTTTAGGTAAGATTACGCCGGCATATGTTAATAAATTTTTAATTGCTAAGCAAAAACATAAGGCTGATGAAGTTTGGATCATTACGAATAGTGAATTTGCGCGTCCTTCTCTATCCTTGATTAGTGAAATAAAGGTTAAATTAATAAATAATAATGATTTAAAATATATAATTAATCGCTATAATACCAATTACTATAAAAATTTTTAAGATTATAAGAAATGTGGTTAAAAAAATGATGCTAGAAATAGCATCATTTTAAGAGTGATTTGTTATACGAGTTCTAAGTGATAATCAAGGAGATATATGATAAGTTTGAATCCGCCAAAGATGACCATCAGGCTTAAAAGGGAATTAATTATTAAGGGGACTATTACATTAATAGAAGCAAAGCCCATAATAATTGTTTCAAGAAATCTGCAAATATAATTGAAGCCAAATGTCATAAGTAAAAATAAGAAAATTATCATTCCTTTTTTTGCGGTGCTTTTGGTTTTGTTACTATTAACCAAACAATCGGCCAGTAAGAAAAGTATCAGACTGGTTGGTAAGGAAAGTAAGGCATTTAAAGAGGCTAATAAATTGACGGCAATCATATTAGTCTCGGAATCGGAGGAAGAAATTATTAATTCCCATATGTCATAGATTCCTGAGAATATTACAGATAAATCACTATAGCTACCTAAAAGCAATTTATATTCGCCATACATTATTAGAGATCCGACAGCAATTACAATGCTATAACCGGCTAAGTAAATAATAATTGATAATATCTTAGATAAAACTATTTTCCAAGATTTATATGGTAAAGTTAATGTTAAATAACCTTGTTTAGAAAAAAGAGAATTGTGCAGGAATTGATAACCTACTATTACAGTAAGCACGGAAATTATGGCAAAAACTATAACTGTTCCGACTATTAATAAAGTGGTTAAAACCGAACCGATAGCGTTGTTATTTTCCGTCAAATTTATTTGAATCCAAGTTAGAAAAGGACTAACAATAAAAAAACAAAGCGATAAAATAAATAGAGTTATATATTGTTTTTTATTTGTTAATAAATCATGTTTTAGTAGCGTTAGCATCTGAATACCTCCTTAAACACTTCGTTAAGAGAATTACCTTCATGAGTGTTAATGATGTTTTCTTTTGTATCATCAATTATTAAAGAGCCATTTTTTATAAATATTGCACGATCTAAAACACTTTCGATATCTTCAATCAGATGCGTAGAGATTATAACCAGAGAATTAAAAGCATAATTGTTGATTATTGTATTGATGATAAAATCTCTCTGAGCAGGATCAACACCTCCGATTGGTTCATCAAGAACATAGATTTGGGCATTTCGTGATAAGACCAAGGCTAATTGTAGTTTTTCTTTGTTTCCTTTTGACAATGTTTTAATTACACTGGTTGCCGAGATATTCATGGTATCCAATAAAGATAACATTTTCTTGTTATCGAAATCCTTATAAAAATCGCTGAACATTTTAATCACATCTTTAATAACCATGTCTTCTTTCAGATAAGTTGAATCTGGCAAATAACTAACGATTGCTTTGGATTCCGGACCAATGTGTTTATTATTGATTAATATTTCTCCGGTATAATTTTTAAGTAAACCGGCAATTAATTTTATTATCGTTGTTTTTCCTGAACCATTAGGGCCTAGTAAGCCGACAATTTGTCCTTCGTTTAACGAAAGATTGATATTATTTAAAGCTAAGTTATTCGCGCCCTTATATTTCAAAGTTACATTTTTAAATTCTAATAACGCCATACTTTTTCTCCCTAATAATATTATGACGAAATTAATAAGAAAATCAATTGTTAATCCTTTAAAGAAAGTTCAAAAATAAACTTCTTTAATGATTAATCATTAAAAGTGTAAAATATAGGTGTCAATTTTAAAAAGATAGTTTATAATCTTATTGAATTCGAGGTGAATTAGGCATGGTGAAAAGATCAGATTATATTACTTGGGAAGAGTATTTTATGGGTATTGCTCAACTTTCGGCCTTACGGAGTAAAGATCCATCTACGCAAGTGGGAGCGTGTATTGCTAATAAAGATAATAAAGTTGTAAGTATTGGTTATAATGGCATGCCTAATGGTCTAAATGATGATGAAATGCCTTGGGGACATGGTGAGGGCTTAGAATCGAAGTATCTATATGTTTGCCATGCAGAATTTAATGCGATTTTAAATAGCGGGATTGCAAATTTGAAAGGAACAAGAATTTATGTTACTTTGTTTCCTTGTAATGAATGCGCTAAGGCGATAATTCAAACTGGAATTCAAGAAGTAATTTATTTAAGCGATAAATATGCCGATAGTGTGGAAACGCAAGCAAGCAAAAAAATGTTTGCTATGGCGGGAATTAAATATCGTAAATTTCAAGGAAAGTTAATTAAATTTAATTAATATGAAAAAGATATTTAATAAAGGATTTTTTAAACGTTTTATTATTTGCTTGTTAGTCTATTCCTTATTAATGAGTGGCATTATAATAGCGTTGAGAGATTTATTGTATAAAGCACATCTGAGTATAAAAATTATAGTAGGAGTTGTTATTGTTTGTTTGTTTTTTGCATTAATTATTTATGTTGAAGTAGCACATAGAAAGAAGGAATAATAATTGTCAGTATTATCAGTTAAAAATTTAACTTTTGGCTATGAAAAAGATAAACCAGTATTAAAAAATATTTCTTTTCAAATTGAACAAGGAAAGTATATTGCTTTAATTGGTCATAATGGTTCTGGCAAATCTACCTTAGCTAAATTAATTGCGGGTTTATTAGAACTTCAATCCGGTACGATTGAAGTTTTTGGTGAATTATTAACTGATAAAAATATTTCTGTTCTTCGCCAAAAAATCGGTATAGTATTCCAAAATCCTGATAATCAGTTTATTGGTGCTACAGTACGTGATGATATTGCTTTTGGCTTGGAAAACAATTGTGTCCCACATAAAGAAATGGATGCCATAATTAATGAATTTGCCGAAAAAGTAAATATGACTGATTTCCTTGATAAAGAGCCAACGAGATTGTCGGGTGGGCAAAAACAACGCGTAGCAATCGCGGGTGTTTTGGCAATGAATCCTAAAATTATTATATTTGATGAAGCGACAGCGATGTTAGATCCGAAAGGGAAAAAAGAGATTCGAGAATATATTTTAAAGATGAAAAAAGAAGATGAATCATTAACCATTATTTCCATAACTCATGATATTGAAGAAGCATATAATTCCGATGAAGTTCTAGTTTTGAATAATGGTGAAATATTCTTAAAAGGAACGCCAGAAGAGGTTTTTAAAGATAAAAATAAATTAAAAGAAATAGATTTGGATTTACCTTTTTTAATGAAATTAAAAGATAAGTTAAGTGATTGTGACATTGATGTTAAAGATGTAAAAAACTTGGAAGAGTTGGTGAATAAATTATGCCAATAAACTTTGATCATGTTTTTTATACCTACTCGAAGAAAACCCCTTTTGAACAAGTTGGTTTAGAGGATATTAACCTTTCTTTTAATGACTATAAATTTATTGCACTTGTGGGGCATACAGGATCCGGCAAGTCTACGCTTGTGCAACATATTACCGGTTTACTACTTCCCGATAAAGGAGTAGTTCATGTTGATGATTATGTGATTACGCCGAAGAAAAAAGAAAATAAAAATATTAAGAAAATTCGCGAAAATGTCGGATTGGTTTTTCAATTTCCGGAATATCAACTTTTTGAAGACACAGTATTAAAGGATGTTGCATTTGGCCCTAAAAACTTTGGTGTCAGTGAAAAGGAAACTATCGAACGGGCTAAATCCGCGATTTTAAAAGTCGGTTTAGATGAAAGCTATTTTGAACGTTCTCCTTTTGATTTAAGTGGTGGAGAAAAACGCCGTGTAGCAATCGCGGGGATTATCGCTATCAAACCAAAAGTTTTGATTTTAGATGAGCCAACAGCGGGTTTAGATCCCCAGGGCAGTAAAAAAATGATGCAATTATTTTGTGAAATCAATAAAAACGGAACGCAAATTATTATGGTTACTCATGATATGGATTTAGTCTTGGAGTATGCAGATCATGTCTTGGTTATGAAAGATGGCAAGGTGGCTAAAGAATCTTCGCCATTAGATTTGTTTTCTAGTAGCGATTATAAGGAGTTATCGCTGGATTATCCGTGCGTTTTTGCAGTTGCGACAGAGCTTATAAAAAAAGGAATGAAAATAGACCTGACTAAAATAAAAAATCTTGATACATTAGTGGAAGAAATAAAAAAAGGCAGGGATAGTTATGAATAATATCTCTATTGGACGCTATATTCCTTATAATTCCAAGATTCATCGTTTGGATCCTCGCTTAAAACTTTTTTCCATGATACTCTTTATGGTAATGATTTTTTTGCGCTTCGGTGGGGCCCAAACAAACTATATGGATTTTATTGTGTATGGTTTTATTGCTGTCATTATTTTAATTATTATGGCAATTGCGCATGTCAAATTATCGCTTCTTTTTAAGCAGTTAAAATCCTTGTGGTTCGTGGTTCTTATTTTACTAATTATAAATTTATTAATGCCAAATGATGGGCCATATTTTCTAATCTTTAACACTTTAAAAATTTATCATAAGGCACTGTATGATACAGCATATATTTTTATAAGATTAGTATTGATGATTTCCTTGACGATGATTTTGACTTCCACAACCACACCGTTAGATTTAACTTATGCGATTGAGTGGTATTTGACACCTTTTAAAATAATTAAAGTACCTACTCATGAAATTGCCATGACAATTTCCATTGCTTTGCGCTTTATTCCTACTTTGCTGGATGAAACAGATCGTATTATGAAAGCGCAAGCCAGTCGAGGTGTGGATTTTCAAAATGGAAAATTCAGGGAGAAAGTAAAGGCTATTATTTCCCTTATTGTGCCGTTACTGGTTTCTGCGTTCCAAAGAAGCGAAGAACTAGCAAATGCGATGGAGGCAAGAGGATATAATCCGGGCGCTAAAAGGACTAGATATCGTATTTTGAAGTGGAAATGGTTAGATACTATCGCGCTTGTTTTAAGTTTAAGCCTTTTTGCTTTGATTCTTTATGTTTCGATTGCAAAAATAGATATCGTGGTATTAATTTCGGGATTATTGGGGTAATAGTTATGCGTATTAGGTTAGACATTAGTTATGATGGACATAATTTTATGGGATTTCAACGACAGCCGGAATTGCGTACTATTCAGGGCGAAATTGAAAAAGTTCTATCGAAAATATTTGATCATGACCTGGTGATAACAACTGCTGGGAGAACAGATGCTGGTGTGCATGCTTTGCATCAAGTTATTACTTTTGAACCAAGTAAGGCTATTGAGTTAAATCGTTTGCGATATTCACTGAATTGTTTATTGCCTAAAGACATTCATGTAAATAAGATATGTGCTGTCGATGATGATTTTCATCCGCGACAAAGTGCAAAAAGTAAGACATATCGATATTTAATTAATACCGGCGAAGCTAATCCATTTTATGAAAATTATCGTTATGAATTAAAAAGAGCCTTAAATCTTAAAAAGATGATTGAAGCGTCTGAATTGTTTGTCGGTACTCACGACTTTAAAGATTTTACAACTAAAAAACAAGATTTAAAAAATTACATTCGCACGATTTACAAGATAGAAATTGTTAAAAGTGAGGAAGTCATATCTATTGAAATAAGTGGTAATGGTTTTATGCGCTACATGGTGCGTATGATTGTCGGGACATTGATTATGATTGGCTTAAATAAAGAAACTCAAGATTATATTAAATTACATCTGGATATGCCAAATCGCCAGGTAATTAGATATAAAGCACCAAGTAATGGACTATATTTATTAAAGATTGATTATGGGGAGGCTTTATAAATGATACCGTATTGTTTTCACACCCATACTAAAAGATGTGGGCATGCGATTGGTGAGGATGAAGACTATGTTTTAGAAGCGATAGCAGCGGGTGTACGACGACTCGGTTTTTCTGACCATGTTATGCTTCCTGGCTTTTCTCAGCCCGGAATTAGAGGAGAATATAAGGAGTTAGATAATTACCTTAATTCCATAAATTCATTAAAAGAAAAATATCAAGATAAAATTAAAATTTATTTGGGATTTGAGGCAGAATATAGTAGTAATTTCGAAGAATACTATCAATCGTTATTAATGAATCACACTATAGAATATTTGATTTTAGGACACCATTTCAATTTTATGAATGGAAAGATCATGGATTATTATGGACATGTTCATGATAAGTCTTCCATGCTGAATTATCGGGACCAAGTTGTAAAAGCTATGTCGACCGGATTATTTTCGATTTTTGCTCATCCGGACTTGTTTTTGTCGAGTTATCCCAAATTTGATTCTAGTGCTAAAGCCGTTACGGTGGATATTTGTAAAGCGTCCTTACAATATGATGTGCCTTTAGAGATCAATTTAGGGGGTATTCGAAGAGGAATTGTGACGGTAGGAAATGAAAAACGTTATTTGTATCCTTATCGTCCATTTTGGGAAATCGTGGCAAAATATAAATGCCGCGTAATAATTGGTGTTGATGCACATAATCCCGCGGATTTTAAAACAAATGAATATAGCATTGCCTTGCAAATGATTCGGGAATTAGGTTTAAAGCATGAACAATTCTTTACGTATAAAAACTATAAAAATAATTGAGCTAACTAAGAATATAATATTAAAAAGAGAATAATTCTTAAAAATTATGCAATATCTTACAAAAAAGTGTTATAATTTTAAAGATTTAATACAAGGAGATTTTAATTATGGGAAGAGCACATGAAGTACGTGCTGCGTCAATGGCAGCGACTGCAGCAAAAAAATCCGCATTGTGTATGCGTGCATCTAAAGAAATTTATATGGCTGCTAAATCCGGGGTTCCTGATCCTGTAGCAAATCTTGCTCTTAAAGCTGTTATTGAAAAATATAAAGGACAAAACTTACCTAAAGATGTTATTACCAGGGCAATCGAAAAAGCAAAAGGTGGAGCACAAGAATGTTATATTCAAGGCCGTTTTGAAGGATTTGGCCCAGGGAATGTCGCTCTTATTATTGATACTTTATCCGATAATTCCAATAGAGCTTATGTAGAAGTTAAGACTGCGGTGGCAAGAAAAGGCGGACATTTAGGTTCACCAGGTAGCGTTTCTTATAATTTTAGTGAAACCGGGCTATTAGTGTTTAAATCAAATAAAACTAAAGAAGAAATAGAAGAAACACTGATTATGGCTGATGTGGATGTAACAGAAGTAATAAAAGATGAAGAATATATAGAGGTACATGTTGCTCCAACTGCATTTGGAAATGCTAAGACAGTTTTAACCGATGATGGCGTTGTGGATTTCGATAAAGCTGAAATAATAATGCTACCTAATGACTATGTGAAACTTTCTGGGGAAGACTTACAGAAGTTTAAAGATATGCTTGATTTGCTTGATGATTGTCAGGATGTGCAAGCAGTTTATCATAATTGTGACTTCTCTGAGGATTAAAATCAATTTTGATTATTTGTTATCGCTTCTACATTTCGTCTTTTGATAAATATGTTATAATATAAATATAAAAAACAATAATAAATAATAGGAGAATATCTATGAACAAAAATCAACGACTATTAAAGATTTTGTTGCCTATTTTGATGCTATTGGTAATTGTTATATATTTTCTTAAAACTAAATTTGGCGATTCACATGAAGTATCGGGTGATGAAGCACTGGGCATTGGGATTGGACTTGTGTTTTTCATTATTTTATTCAATTTGCCTTCGCTTGTAGTGTGCTTTGCTATTCTTATTAGTTATATTGTATTTTGGTTAGCAAAGAAGAAAAATGTAGTTTGTATAATAATATTTGTACTTCTTTGTTTGTTATTACCATTTTTATGCTTTAACGTTTTGGTTGACTTTGATACCTTTATAAAATATGTAGAGATGCCAATTGTATCTGCCTTAGCCTTAATAATTAACATTATTTCGTTAATTGTATGCGGGCTAGCAATTAGAGAAATCAAGACAAATGCAAAGTAGAAAAAAATTAATATGAAGTTTGATTAAGATTATATTAAAAGAGGGAGGAGTTCGTTACATTAATGTAATGAAAAAAAATCATGTTATTTGCTATTTTCATCATTCTTGCCGCGATTGTTATTTCCACGGTAATTTATATTATTTTTGAAAGTTGGATAGGCTATGTTATTTGTGGTATCCTTTTAGCTCTCCTTCTATTATCAAGATTTTTCTTGTTTTTATTGGACGATCACCCAATAATATTTGCCTTGTTTAACTTTATTGCCTCTGTTATTTGTGCACTGGCATCTATTATGGCTGAATCAGTTTGGCCAATTACGATTTGTGTTTTAGCAGTTGCTTTTATTAAGGGTTCGTTTAATTTGGCCGATGCTGATACTGAATGGTACGATACCGATACAATATCTATTGATGGCGTATTATATAATGTTTTCTCACCAGATAGATCGAACTTTATCACAGCTTTAGGTCTTTTAGCATTTATGGCTGTCTATGCTTTATTTTTATTGCCATATCTTATTTCTAATAATGACTTTTTTGTTTTTGTACCATGTGTATTTTTCTTAGTACAGTTTATAAGAAGTCTCAAGGAATTGTTTGATTAATCTTGATTTAATAATTAAATATAAGGGAACTCTAAGCGTTTTGTTGGAGTTCTTTTTTTTTTGTTAAGTAGGAAATATTAATGAAAAAAACAAAAAAAATTCTAACATTTATATAATTTAGGATAATAAAAGAGAATTACTTGTTTTTCTTTTTCGTTTATTTGTAAATCAAAATCACAGCCTAAAAGTCCATTTTTATATCCACCAAGAATTTATCGTTAATAAAATTGGGTAGTTTCGTCATTTAGAAATAAGTTATAAGCATCTTGTTTTGTGTTGCTACTTAGGCGTATCCTATATTTTCGACTTAACCTTCTGATTTTATAAGGTTGTTATAACCTTTGCTGTGGGAATATCTAAAATTAGATTAAGAAAGCATTTTTAAACACAAAAACTAGCTTTTTTAGATTATAGATTATAATTTTTGCAAAATTTAAAAAATTTTTATAAAAAAAAAGGCGTATATTTTATACACCTTTTAAGATTCTAATTAGTATTTTATTTATACCACTTACCATATGTAAGAACAAGGTTTCTCCAAGTAGAGAATTTTGTATCTGATGCTGTATAATCGGATTTAGCAGTCCAATTGGATGTTGGAGCAAAGAGGCATAGCCCACAAGCGTCAGAGGAATCCTTACCATAAACATTGTATATAATTAGGTCATTTAAGGCAGTCTCAACTTCTTCGATACCAATCGCAGAATAGGTGCTATTTTTCTTGATGCAATTAATAAAATCTTGCAAATCAAATACATCAAAGCTATATCCATAATCTTCATCATATCCAAATTGTTGGCACTCATTTAAAATTTTAGAAGCAAAGGTTGTCCATTGACTACTTGAAGTAATTATTTTAGAAAGGTTAGAGGCCATTGTTTCCCAAGCATTACAGAACGCGGGAGCATAACTTAAATCCAAGACAGACAAGGTGGCATCATTATATCCTCGCCATTGGCCACCATATGAATTATAACTTGTTGCACACTTGCTTACAAAAGTATCCACTATTTCATTTAATAAGGTTGAAGTTTCAATTTTCGGATTATTAAAAACCTCTTTAAGCCAATTGTCATAGTCCCAACCTTCACCTGGCTCACTTTCTTGAGAAGAAACCATATAATTAAAGTAATCGCTATTCGTACTGGCAATA
The DNA here is from genome assembly GCA_947625975.1 of uncultured Bacilli bacterium. Classification (GTDB taxonomy): domain Bacteria; phylum Bacillota_I; class Bacilli_A; order RFN20; family CAG-826; genus RUG131. Next base: position 2,268 of record CANQQL010000008.1, on the reverse strand, counting down.
TCGGCGACAGCCATCAAGCAACAATCATAGCCAACCCATTCTAATTTTTCTGTTCTACCTACGGCATTGAAAGCATTTTTCAAAGCCGAATTAACTTCACTATTTGTTAAGACATCATCGTTAAAGTTTTCATCATAACAGCAGCCTTGCATTGCCCCACCATGATCCCAAAAAATAACACCGGTTTTATTAGCAGGATAACTAGTCAATCCCCATTCTAAGAAACTCTGGAATGTAGAAGATGAGCCCATCGAAGCTTTAGCTAATTGGGAATCTTTTATTAATTGCTTGTCTTCCACATGCCATCTTTCTAAATAATTTGCACTAATACGATATTTTGAATCCCATTTCTTAGCACCGCCTGTTTGAATAATGACATTTACGGTATCAGGCATGTTATTTACTGCAAGTATTTCAGTAATGTTAGCAGTTGCAAGACCATCGGAACTTTCCAAATCAGAGCCACACATATAAATCATAATGGTATAGTCATCAAGAATTGTCTCTTTAACTTCGACATTGCAAGTAGCAATATATCCACCATCAACTGTTGTAGCGGTAATAGTAGTTGTTCCTGGCATAAGAGCAGTTATTGTGCCATCGTCTGTTATACTAGCAATTCTAGTTTCACTAGATGTCCAATTTACTTTTTTATTAGAAGCATTAGCAGGTAAAACATTAGCAGTTAATTTTTGTGTTTTATTTATTGCCATTTCTAGAGATGATTCTTTTAAGGTTATTCCTGTAACATTTATAATTTTAATATCAATGTCGATATTATCCTTTATTATATTGGCATTTTTATCTTGGGCGGTAACTGTAATTGTAACTTTACCTTCCTTAAGCGGAGTTACTAATCCAGTGTTCGTAACAGTAGCAAATTCTTCATTACTTGATTCCCAAGTTACCGTTGTAACATTTGTATTTGTTGGAGCAAAGGTGACATTAAATTGATAAGTTTCACCTACTATCATATTAGAAACTCCCGTTACTTGTAATGACTCAGGATATACAGGTTCAGCTGCTTTACCACGATAGATCTGAATTTTGTTTTGTCCTGAAGAAGTATAAGTTGTAAAGCGTGGATTTTGTGAATTGTAATAGATAGATCCGTAAGTGGACTGCGTGCTGGTTATTGTCGCATCTCCGTTAGTTGTAATGCTGATTTTCCAAGTTGTAGTTCCATTTTCCCAAGCAACTTTTTTAGCAGCCGTAGTACCAAGAAGCTCTCCAGATGGATTAGCTAGCGTAAAGTTAGTTCCATTTTTACCAAGAGTAAATGAAATTGCTGTATTGGCAAGAGCAGTAATGGATTTACTATCGGAAGAAAAAGTAGATTCTACAGCTTTTAAGTATCCAGAACTTAGTTGGCCCGCAACAACTGAATTAGCAGAGTTAGCGAGAACAATTAAATCACCATCATTTAGATCATTAACATTTGTTATTAGTGACCAAGTGTCAGACTGCGGTTCGTTTACTGTTATAACACAATTAGCCGAAATGTTACTTCCGTCAGTTGTGTTAGCTGTAATAGTTGTTGATCCAGTGGCATTTGCTCGAACCAGTCCGTTTGCATCAACAGTGGCAATTTCAGAATGAGAAGAAGACCACCTCAATAACTTGTTAGTAGCATTTTCCGGTAGAATGGTGTAAGCAATAGTTGCTGTTTTGCCAACGTCTAAGTTTAGAGAAGATTTTTCTAAGGTTAAAGAGTTTACAAGTATGGTAGTGGAGTCACTAGTTACTGCACTGACACTTGCCTGAGTACTGGTGTCTGTTTGAGAATTACTATTTGCACTTAATTCATCAGAGATACTTGTATCTGGTGCTAAACTATTGTTTGATACGTCAAAAGAATTATTAGAGTTTTGTAAACTAAGTTCACAAGAGACACAAGACATTAACGCAATAGCAGAGAACAAAATTTTTTTTATATTTTTCATAAAGTAGCTTCCCTTTTATATGCCCTATTATTATTTTACAAAATATAAACAAAGAAGGTAAGTTATTTATTGGAATATTCTTTAAATTGTTGCTTAAACAAATGACATAGTACTTGAATTAAATCTTATGGATAATTTATAGCTTAACTTAGCATTATTGGGAATTATTTAATCTTTTTCCGTGAAAACATGAATTTTTAAGGTAAGCTTTTTGTTATGTTTACTTTGTCACTTAACAAATATCTTTCAATTCGTAAATTTTTAGAGTAAAGTCCGTTAAATAAGGGATATTAAATCATTATCAGATAAAATGCCGTTTATAAAA
>CANQQL010000007.1 GCA_947625975.1 uncultured Bacilli bacterium | reverse complement strand
TTATTGCAACAGATTAATTTTTTTCTATGTTTTCATCAATATTATTTATTTCGTTGCAATAACTTTGTCACTTAACATAAAATTAAAGAAAGTAGAGCCATTAAACAAACTATTATTTCACTTACATTTTATGGTCAAGGTACTTTACTGCTGATAAAGCCGCAATATTGCCTTCACCTGCTGATTTAATATATTGATACGGTTGCCCTACAAGATCACCACAAGCAAATATACCCAAAAGATTTGTACGCATTTCACGGTCAACAATTACATGCGGTCCATTCATTTTTAACTCCGGCATAAGAATATTTGCATTTACGACATCACGCAAAACAAAAATCCCATTTGTCTCATAATCATTTTGATCAGTTAATACATGTAACATATTTTCATTTTTTCTAATTTCTAATGGTTTATCATTAATTATTTCTACATTATTTGGAAAAACCGTTTCAAGTTTATACATTGGGAAATATAAAATTTTACGGGCTACTTGACTTAAGAAAATTACTTCTTGTTCTTCCTCTTTTTCATAACCGATAACCGAAATAATTTTGTTTTTATATAAAGGTGCATCACAGGTTGCGCAATAACTTACACCTTGCCCCAAAAATTGTTCTTCTCCCTTTATTTGCGGGGAGTTGTTAACGCCGATTGCTAATATTACCGAAGTTGCTTCATAATTATTTTTTTTGCCTTGTAAAGAATAATACTTTCCCATATTATAAATGTTCTGTATTTTATCTTCTGTAATATCGATTGCTAACGAATTTAAGTGTTTTTTAAATTTATCTGCCAAATCTGCTCCCGTAATTTTTTCAAAGCCCAAAAAATTAGAAATTTCTTGAGTTCTTGTTATTTTGTCTGAAAGATTTTTATCACCTATTAGTAGAATCTTCTTATTTCTCAACTTAGAAACAATACTAGCTTCAAGTCCCGCCGGACCTGTGCCTAAAATCGCAATATCAAATCTTTCCATAAATTCATCTCCACCAAAAATAATAGCTTTGCTTATAAATATATTATACCTTTTTAGTAAATATTAAACTCCTAGTCTGATCATATTTTTCATTTTCTTAACTCAAATAGTGCAAGAGAAAGGGCAAAATTGTTATTTTGCCCTTTTTAACTATCATATATTTAAATTTACATTAAATTCACGAATTGTCGCACCATATTCCATAAGCACATTCGTTACTACACGTACATATCTGGCTTCAATTGGAGTATCTAGTTTTATATTTAATTCTAAATTTGTATCATCTGTAGCCAAGTAATGTTCTTCACCTATTGTTTTCCAATTTTCTCCATCTGTAGAATATTGAAAAGAAAAATCTCGAAAATAATCTGTAGGAACATCTTCACAACCTTGATAGAAAACCAGATTGTTTAAACTAATTGTTTTTCTTAAATCAAGTTGCACATATGATCCGGCTGCGCCTTGAAAATCAAACCAAGCATATGTTGATAAATCACCATCGTTTATACCTGAGATATTACTCTTATATAAATTAACAAATTTTAATCCATTGTAAGAAACACTCGGGGTATTATCATCTAATTTATTAATAGAAATGTCTCTTATCGCAACCCATGTAGCAGTTGTAGAGTTTTTAATTCTTAAATATCTTCCACGTACCGGGTGCTCCCTTAAATCTATAATGGTTTTATTACCGCTTAATTGGCCAACATTAATAAATTCTGATCCATCAGTGGAGTACTCTACTACACCATTCATAGTATCATCACCACTTGCATTGCCTTGCAACACTTGAATACTATTAATTTCTTTTTCCTCACCTAAATCAACCTTTACATAGGCATCCGATGTGGCTCTTCCAAACCAACAAAATGTGTTTTCATCGTCATCAAGAATATAATCGGTTATTCCTTGTTGAATACCATCAGTAAATCCACCATATTCGATAGCGTTTACAAACTCCATGCTTAAATTGTTAATGGAAACTTCTTTTATTGATATCCAAGTACCTGTTCCGTTGTCTTTAAGGCGAAGGAAACGGGCCTGAATTGGATTTTCACGAATATCGATTATAGTCTCCGCTCCTCTAAATTCACCGACTTTTTCCCAATTTTTCGCATCTAAAGAATATTCTAGTATTCCCGACATAACATCTGCACCACTTGCATTACCAGTTAAAATTCTTACATCATGAATCTCTTTTATTTCATCAAGATCAATACGAATATAAGCATTTGCTTCCGGTTGGCCATTAAACCAACAGAAAGTATCATCTTCACCATCAATGATGTTATCTAAAGTTCCTTCGTAAATTCCATTAGGGAAGCCTTCGTAAATAACTCCGGTTGATAGACCTAGTTTAAGCATAACTTCATCACGAATTTTAAATCTTATGTTATTAAGAAATGGTTGTAATACCACCATTCCGCAATCAACAACTTGTAATTCGATATTACCTGTTACTAAAACCGGTGCAGTATGAGTAAAGCTTTGATCATATAATTTATCTGCTTCATTTAATTTAGCTAGCAGAATATCATCAGAATAACTTGTGAAGTTTTTAGTAATCTCTAAATAAATTTTTGTAGCAGAGGCCATATCCTTTAACATTTCGACCCAAGCATGCATTGATTTAATCAAATTTTTATTATATCCGTTGTTTAAGAAATCTTCACAACAATTAATAAGTTTATCAAAATAATTGTTTAATTGATCTATTCGTCGTTCAACATTACTTTCGTTTTTTATTGCATTATTATAGTTATTAATTAAAGTTGCTAATTCTGTTGCCTCTTCAAAATAATTATCTTCATATTTACCAGCATTAGATAAATGTTGACAAATTTCATATAAACTATCCGCGGCATCTTTTTCGACATATTTAAAACTTGCAACATAACTTTTATCCATGTCAAATTTATGAACATTCCAGGTATAGTCGCAAATAGCAAATATAGCTAATTTAGAAGGTTCTGCTTCTGCCATCGGATTAGTTACAATTCCAGAAAAATCTAAGTCACGATTTAAATAATTATCATTAAGCACTTCACCTTTACCCATTAATAAATGCGTCGTAGAATAGTCATTAACTGGCCAGTTTAGCCACATAAATGGTTCACGTCCTGTAACTTCTTTAAATTCTTGGAATTTACCATTTGCCACCGAACTACATATCTTTTCACCTGTCCACATAATACTAATTGATGGATCAAGATTCTCTACTAAAGTTCTAAGATAGTTTGTTAAATGTGTACTATGATCAATATAATAATAGGCCGTTGGAACAAATATTAAGTTTCCGCAATCACCTTTATCTTTATTCCATTTTGCTATCTCATTAAGTAAATCGCGATGTAAATATCCGGTTAATGAAGCACCATCTTCTGGAACAGAAATATCATCTGCCGAGATAACAAATTGACGAACTCCTGCATCATAGATTTGATTAAATTTATTTTTTATAGCTTGAACGCCCTCTTGATAGTTGCTACTTGTAATGGGATTGCTTCCATCCATAAAAGGATGAATAGCCCAAGCGAATTTAGTTTTAGTCTCTAATCCGGCTTGTATTTGTTCTTTTAAAGCTTCTAAATCTCGGGCATTATATAAGCCTCGCCAATTCGAACTATGGTAACTATCGTCTTTGGGAGCGTAAATATAAATATTACTCTTTACAATTTCTCCAAAACGCATAAGTTCAATTCTTTCATCACTAGTCCAAGGGATACCATAATATCCTTCAATAAAACCTCGCCATGTCGAATTACTATAATCTTTAATGACTAATTTTCTTATTTGATTTGTACTTTGCTCAAAAATCATTTTTAAAGATGCTAAGCCATAAAAAACAGCATCGGTATTTTTACCTAAAACATTTATGGCGTTATTATTAATCTCTAAATAGTAAGCATCGATTTTTTCTTCGAGATATGTTAAATCTTTGGAGCTATACATTTTATCCACAGCTTCATTACTTTTGTAAACACCCAAGTTTATACTAAAGTTTTCGTTAGAGGTTATTTCACTAACATTATGCGATTTAACATCTTTTAAGGACAAAACATCATATAGCTTATTTTTGGTATAGATATCTATAGAAGATTCAAAATAAACATTGACACGTTTTGTTAAAGTAATAAATCCGTCTTCATAAGTAATTTCTTGTGGGGTAGGATAAATTTCATATTCTTTTTCACTTGTTTCATTATCACTATTTGCCATTACTGCTACACCATTTCTTTGTCCGATACCTTCCATTGCTAAGATACCGATTAACAGAGGAACAAAAATTAAACTTTTCAAATTTCTTTTTCTCATTGACTATTTCTCCTTATTTATTGTAGCATTCAATGTTTAATACATTATTACCCATATCAATGCTACGTAATTGCTCGTTACTGCCTTCATAATCAACTTTATCAACTTTCAATTCAAAGAAGGCATAATTTCCTATCTTTTGTAACGATTTAAGTAACACCACTCTTTGAATTTTTGGATCTAAATCCTCATTGGCATTTGGAAAAAACATTCTTTCTGGAATATTTTTAACAGTATTAAGGAAAATAACTTCTACTCCATCCGTATTCGATCCTAAGGATGCGAAAATCATATTACCAGCTTCAAAATTATTAAGTTCTATTGAAGAAACAACTAATTTTGTTACATTTACCGCTCCTTCAAAAGCACCATTTTTAATGGTAATTAAATTAGCATTCAATTTTATGGCTCGAAGTACTCCACATTGTTTAAAAGCATCTTCTTCGATTACTTGTAAATTAAGAGGAAGATCTAATACTTCTATTCCGCAATTTTCAAAAGTTCGTTTCTCAATAGTTTTTAAAGTATCCGGAAGCATAATATTTTTCATAGACACACAATTTCTAAACGCACTAGTGCCAATTGTGGTAATTTTAGTATTCGATAAATCTGCTTCCACTAATTGATGACAATTATAAAAGGCTTGTGAATCTATTGACTCTAGAGAGTCATAAAACTTAACATGCTTCAAATTCTCATTAAAAGCAAAAGCATATTGTCCTATTGATTTTAAAGATGCAGAAAGATTAAGATTTTCACTATTCGCTTCATAAAACGCATAATTACCAATGGACTCAACTGTATCTGGTAAATCATTAATTACAACATTTTTTGATTTATAAAAGGCATAATCACCAATAGATTTTAATTTTGAGTTTTTAGAAAAATATATATTTTTCAAATTAACTACACGATCCGGAGAAGTTGAAAGAGGGAAGAAGAATCTATTAGGAATTCTTTCAACACTTGGTCCAATATATAAATCTATTTCATTCGTAGCATTTTCCACAGGTAAAAAAACCCAGTTTCTGCCTTCAAAATCTTCTAAACTCTTTGCATTAAAATAAATTTTTGTTAATCTGGGTGCACTATTGAATGCCCCTGCACCGAATTTTTCGATGGTCTCAGGAATATAAACTTCACTAAGCCAATTTTTATAAGCAAATCCTTCTGATGCTATTTCTTTTACTGGTAGATTATTGTGGTATGCCGGTATTACTAATTTTGCTCCATAAAAACTAGTTGCACCACTTACTTTGTAAAATGATTGATCCTCACTTAACTCATAAGTTAAACCCGTAGTTTCCTCTAAATCTGTTGGAAAGTCTTCATATGTTTTAGGTTCAAATTCAAAATTATCTCTTTCAACTTTCGGCAAAGACGCATCGTATACTAATTCTTTAGGATTTGTACTTACACTTTGGCTATTCCCTCCCGTTGAACAACTACAAGATGTCATAAACAATGTCAAAAATAATACTATCTTTTTATATTTCATAATTTCCTCCTTTATACACTTGCTTACCGCCTACAAAAGTGGCGTATACATTATAATCTTCATCAACAATTACAAAATCGGCATCTTTATTAAGTTTGATGGAGCCCTTTTTATCATCAATATTTAAATTTTTCGCAGGATTGATAGTGGCCATATCTATAGCTTCCGCAAATGAAATATTCAAAACTTTTCGAATGTTTCTAATTGCCTCATTCATTTTTAAGATAGATCCCGCTAGAGTTCCATTTTTTAATCTTGCAGTGCCTTTCGAAACACAAACACTCTGTCCACCAAGAGAATATTCTCCATCTGGCAAATATCTTGCTTCCATTGAATCGGTAATAAGTACAATCTTATCTTTCCCTTTACATTTATAAAGCAATTTAATAGCCTCAGCACTCACATGATGTAAATCACAAATTATTTCCGCATATATATTCTCCTTTATCATTACTTCTCCTACGATACCTACATCACGATGATGAATACCGCGCATCGCATTATAAGTATGTGTAGAACAAGAAATTCCTTGTTTTATGCCCTCTTGCAAACATGCACTGGAACAATCACTATGTCCAATACTTGCCACAATATTATGTTGCTTCAGATAATTTACAAAATCATCTTCTGCTTCTTCATAGGCAAAAGTTACCATTTTAATCTTTTGCTTGGAAGCTTTGTAAAATTTATCCATTAATAACACACTTGGTTTTTTTATGTTAAGAGGACTCTGTGCGCCACAATATTTTTGAGAAATAAACGGTCCTTCCAAATGAGCGCCTAATAAATTAGCGCCATTAAGGCCTGAGTTAAAGCAATTCCCGATATTTCTTAAGGCTTTGGTAATTTCACTTTCACTCATCGTCATCGTGGTTGCCAGAAAACTTGTAACTCCATCTTGCACGATTGATTTAGAGATATTTTCTAAAGCCTCTTGGGTGCCATACATAACATCCGATCCATTCGCACCATGCATATGCTCATCAATAAATCCTGGTACAATTATTAAATCATCTCTGATAGTTTTTAATGTTTTATCATCATTAAATGAATAAAACTTACCATCTTTAATTTGTAAGTTCGTCCTTATTATGCCTAGATTTTCCACCATAACCAGAGCGTTTTTAAAGCCAAACATTATTTAACCTCCTGCTTTAGATATTTAGCCGCTAAAGCATCGCAATAAATTTCGACATTAGGATGAGTTTTTAAAATCGAAGCCGGAAAATCTTCCCTAATACTATCTTGAAAAAGTCTTTTGATTGCCTCAGCTTTATGTTCTCCTAGAGCAATTAAAATAATCTTCTTTGCATTCATAATTGATGAAATCCCCATTGTTATGGCCTGCTTTGGTACTTCATCAATACTTGTAAAGAACCGCGAATTATCTTCTATGGTTGACTTATTTAAATTAACTATATGCGTCAAACTCGAGAATGAGGTACCCGGTTCATTAAAAGCAATATGTCCATTACTGCCTATTCCTAGTATTTGTAAATCAATCCCCCCAGCATTTTTTATTTCTTCATCATAGCCTTTTAGTGATTTATCGACATCAACACCATTAGGAACATGGGTATTATTTAGATCAATATCAATATGATCAAATAAAACTTTTTTCATGTAATAATGATAAGACTGCTTATCATTTAAAGATAACCCTACATATTCATCGAGGTTATAAGTATGAACATTTTTAAAAGATACTTCATTATTAGCGTATTTTTGTATTAACGCTTTATAAACACCCAATGGTGTGCTTCCTGTTGCAAGTCCAAGAACACAAGATGGTTTTTCATTTACTAATGAAACAATCTCATTGGCTACTTTCTCATTTATATCCTTTTCTTTTAATACAAATAATTTCATAATCTTCCTCTAATCAATAATTTCAATTTTAATATCTGAATTTTTAAAAATTTTCTTATCAATAATAAGACACTCTTCCTTTGTCTCTTGACCATTAACCATTACACATCGCTTAGTATTTTTCAAATTATTATAATGAATAGAAATAAGACGATTTTGTGCTTTGAAGGAAATTGAACACTTTTGTGAAGGATAGTGTTTTCTTATTTTAATTTCTACGTTATCTAAGGTTACTTTAACGCCAAATAATCCTTTAATTAAAATTTTTAAAAGCGTATTCGCCGAGCCGGTGTACCAATCTGACATTGATTCACCGTCCATATCCTCCTCTTCATTAAGAGAATAAGAATTGGGCATTACAAATGGGGTTGTCGTCAAGCATTTATGAGTTAAAGGCAATAGTTTTTCTAATTGTTCAAAAGCCCATTCCTCTTCTTCTAAATAAAATAAAGATAAAACACCAAATAAAGCACAATGAATATATGTCGCTCCATTTTCCGCTGTTCCGATTGGAAGTCTGACAATTCTTCCTACACCTTCACAATCTGCTGCAAAGAATGGTTCAAAAGTTTTAAACCCATATTTTGAGTCAAGTTGGTGATAAGCAGTTAAAATATCTTTTTTATCTACTTTTCCATCTTTGTATAAATCGGAAATTACATAAAAAGCATTCGCCGTGCATGAACAGCGTGATTTCCCATCAACATCAGAAAAACTACCAACTAAATACGAACGATGTTCACCCCAACCATGAATAACTTTTTTGTGCCCATCTTTTTCTACAATTGCATATTTATTTAGCCCCTCACGAAGTTCATTGCGTATATTACTATAAATATCAATAAGCTCGGTATGTTTTTGAATCTTAGTAAGAATTTCTATCATCTCTTTCAAATTCGCAAATAATTGCAAAGAGGCCATGACTGAAACTCCATCTCCATATTTTTGACCTTTATCACTTGAAATTCCAAGACCATCTAAAGCATCATTCCAATCTCCATACATTGCTCTTAAACATTTTGTCGTAGGATCAATATGAGTTATTAAATAATTCATCACTTGAATAAGATGTTGTAAAACACTATCACGACGTGTGGATAAAACTGCATATCCACCTTCTTTGCGTTCATAATATCCAATTACTTCATCAAGAATTTGGTAATCTTGTGTATAGGCTAAATAAGCATATAAAGTAGTAATAATCCAAACTCCTTGATCGATAAAATCTCTTAAATCCATGCGTGGATTCGTGCCTTTCGGCGGAATGGAATATTGTCTTGGAGGATTGCCTGAGGGATCTATGAAGCTCAATACTTCTAGAATTTTCGCTCTACATGCCTTGGGGTTCCAAATTAAAGCTGCCTCGATTTGTTGCATTACATCCCGTACACCTAAAAACAAAGCTCCGGAATTTTTAGCAAGTCCGCAATATTCTGTTTGATAAATAACATATTCCAAAAACCTATTTAAAACATTGGTATTAATTTTGTGACTATTCCAGTTCTCAAAATGTATTTTAAGCATTTCCTGGTCACGATCTTTTTTTAAAATTTGTCTTCTTTTAACTTCCAAAAGTTTTTCCACATCGATAAAACTTAAACTATTTTTAAGTTGCAGTGCATTTTTTTCTTGGCTATGTGAGAAACAAATCGTGTAATTGACTACAACATTTTCTTTTGCTTTTAAATTATATTTAAGAATATCCCCTGCAATCGCTGTATCTGTAAAGTGCGTAACAAGTTTTTCTCTTTTGAATTTTCCTTCTCTTAAAGGAACCGAATTTACCAATTGATTTTCTCTATTCCCCATATATACACTTCTTGAAGTTGTGTTATGAATAGAAAGGGGATTACCGAGTAATTCTCTTTTTATTATGCCAAAATTTAACACATGCGTCATGCGATCTAAGTCCTCAGGTGATTCAAAACTAAAGGTATCATTTTCATAAGAACACTTTTTAAACCATTTAGTTTCCATTGACTCGCCATTTGAATATTTAAAAAGGCAATTTAAATAAGACGACAAATAAATTTCCATATCCTGATTGGTTTTGTTTTTAGCAAAAAGCGAAAAACTAACTTGCTTATCATCAGTCACAAAAGCTCTTACCGCATAAAGACATCTTTTTGTTTTTGTTAAATAATAAACGCAATCTTTTGCATATACACAATATCGTTCTACTCCCTTTTCTAAAGGATTTTTTGCTCTTCCTAAAAGAGTGATAGGAATATATGTGTCATCTTTTGCTTTTTCTCCTGCAAAAAATGCCAGGTATGGTTCTTTACCTTCTTCGGAAGGTAAAACAATATAAAATGTTGATTCATTAATCGAAATATGTCCTGATGAATAAGCCCAAAGCGTAAATCCATCTGTGCCATAAGGAAATCTCGATACACCAAACGTACGATCTTCACAAAGTACACGACCATCATCTAAAAAGTATGTATTTTCTAAAAGATAATTGTCATCTGTTTTAGATTTTTTTAGTTTATTGATTTTTTGAAAAAGTTTATTTACATCTTTTTCTAGAATGCTTTTTAATGCCATATGTCCTCACCCAACTTTTAATATGTATCAACAGATTTCACATAATTTTTTAAGATTTTTAAATATTGTTGAGCTTTTTCTTCCGTTTCCATTTCCACAAAAATTCTTAAAACTGGTTCTGTTCCCGAACACCTTAAGAGCACCCAACAATCATTATTGAAGTAATATTTGATGTTTTTCCCAAATTTTTCTTTTTTAATTATTTGATCGGGAAAGTCGATATTTTTTGTGCGAACATAGTGCAATACAGATTCTTCGTTATGATAAGAAATATTGTCTTCTAAAATTGCATGATAAAAACCTGCAAAATCCCGAACTTCTTTAACAATATTTGAAACTGTTTTTTCCATAACGACTAGCATTTCGATAAACAAACTAGCGGCAAATGATGAATCCTTTCCATACAAATAACCGCGAACCGTTAATCCACCCGATGATTCTCCGCCTAGCAGTGCATCAACTTCCATCATTTTTCCGGAAATATTTTTAAATCCCACATCAACTTCATGGCATTTATAGCCGAATTTTTCCGTTACGCGATTTACTAAATTTGATGTCGCGCAATTTTTTACGCTATCTCCCTGCATGCCACGATACTTAACCAAATAATAATAGATACATGCTAAAAGTTCATTACTATCAACATAATTACCTAATTCATCTAAAATACCCAAACGATCGCCATCAGAATCAAGGCCTAAAACACAATCATATCTTTCATGTTTCAAATACTTCCGATCACTTTCCATATTCTCACGAGTTGGATTCGGTAACTTATTGCCAAAAAAGGCATCTTGAGATTTTCCAATTGTTCGAAAGTTCTTTAAATCTAATTCCTTAGCGATGTAGATTAAAGATCGGCCTCCAACTCCATGTAAATTATCAAAAAGTACGCGAATATCACTACCATATACTTTTGGTGAGATCCATTTTTTTATGGAAACTACATAGTCGGTCAAGAAGGACACTACTTTAACACTACTATCTTTAATAGCAAGTTCGATTGGTTTTTTATGCACTTCTTCGATTTTTTCAAATTGAGACTCAATCCTTGTTGTAAGTCCAATATCCGCATCCATGCCTTGTCTTTGAAATACCTTAATACCATTAAAATAATACGGATTATGGGAGGCAGTTATCATTACACCATAATCATTTTCCAACGATTTCGTCATAAACATGACTGCGGGTGTCGGTACAGGACTATTTGATAGTAAAATAGGAATTTTATTGTAAGCAAAAACTTCGCTCATCCATTCAGCTGCTTTATTAGATAAAAAACGATAATCATAACCAATAACAACTGGTTTTGTCGATTTATCTTCAATAATTAGATTACTTATCGCTTGAGCAATAAGTTGAATGTTATACTTTGTAAATGTCTCTCCTATAATTCCACGAAATCCACCTGTACCAAACTTAATATTATTTTTCATCAAATATCAACACCTTTTTAATTAATTAAAACTTTTATAAATAAACGAATATACTGTCATCGTTGAAACTTCATCTGTCGGATTACCCGCCCAACTAGGGCACCATGCCCCTATCCAAACTTTCATTGGCGTAGTCGGAACATTTTCATTAATCGTACAGACTAATATTTCATCGATATAAAACTCTACTTTTTCTCCTTTATACCAATCAAAGCGATAAGTATGTATTTTATCTGCCGAAATATCAAAATCAACATTATCGTAAACATGTGTTTGCTTATCAATATCTTCACTTGTATATGAAGAATAAATAATGGAATTTTGTTCAAATAATTCAAAATCAATTTCGTTATTTACTTCCCCATTATTTGCATAAAAGAAAGTCCAAAAAGCCATACATACTCCACTTTTTGCATTTGTGGAAGCCACAAACTCAAAACTCCCTTGATCATAATAATCTTTTGATTCAAGAGCCGCTCCGGTTCTTGTAGCCCCATAGGCAGTAAAAGTTACATTATTTGTGTTCAAAGTAACATTGTTCTCATCGACACCATTGTTCCCATCTGTTCCCCATACTCTACTGACCGCTTCAAAATTATTTACTAAATTTTCATAGCCTTCTTTTTTAGGATCAATGTGGAATACAAACCAATTGTTTCCTACAAGTTCATACTTTTCAGTATTTGTTAAAGTAACTGTGGCGGCATAGTATTCAGGCAATGATGGAGGAACATCACTATCGTAGCCATTGTTTTCGCTTGTGTAATGCACACGGCAAGGTATATTCTCCAAAACTTCGGAATTCTTATTTTCAAAATGGAATGTTGGGGCGTGAGGTAATTTATCTACCTCAAACGCCACAACATCAGGAACAAGTGTTACTTGTTGCATTCATGCATTAATAGGTGCAGCAATTCTAAACCATTTCCAATTTCTTGTTGCTTCATATTCACCATTTGCATCTGTTTCACAAATAAATGAATAGGTTCCCGGTTCTGTTGGAATTTCAGTTCCTAAGTTTACTTGTTTACCATCTACTTCTTGTTCAAAATAAGTTTTATAGGTAACTGTATCAGGCTCTACCAAAACATCAATAAGTGGTTTTTCACCCGTACCATCATAGTAGAAAGTGTCCCCAGATTCAAAAGTAAAGGTCACGGTTGGAGTTAAAGTGGTTTTGGGACTGTCAATATGGAAAACAATCCAAGAAGCACCACTTAGTACATATCGTTCATCAGTAATTGTAATGCTTATCGAATACCACGCTGCTGCAGTTGGCGCTTGATCACTATTATATCCGGTATCATCTGAACTATAGTGAGCAGTATATTGAACATCATCTACTCGTTCATTTTCATCATTTTCAAAGTGCCATACCGGTGTATGTGGTTGTCCATCATAGGTAAAAGCAACTTCATCGCCCACAAGATGAACAGCTGTTTGATCTACATCAGGTGCTTTATCTATTACATACCATCTGAACGCTGAACTTTCATTATATTGTTCATTTTCCACAGATTTAATATTTATAGCATATGTTCCTTCGGTTGTTGGTGCTTCACTTCCTAAATTAGTGGCCCCATCATCTTTCGTATAGAAAACTTCAACTTCAGCATCTGCTTGATCCGCTTTTGCGGTAAATGTAGGTACCTTTCCTTCGACAAAGTGTGTGCCGTTTTCTAATGGAGTTTCTACATCATCTTTTAGATATGTAAAACTAAATGTTGGCGTTACTTTATCATTCTTTTCCAAAAGCGTAAAAGTAACCCAAGCTTTGTTTGCCAAATACTTATCATTTTCAACTACTTCACATACAAATGAATAAGCACCAGGTTCTGTTGGCATTGTATCTCCAAGATTTTCATCATCGGCATTTGTATAATGAGTAGAATATTCTGCATCACTTGGGTCCACTAATGCATCAATTAAAGGTGCCTCATCCAAATAAAACTTACTTCCACTTTCAATAGTGAAACTAATAGTAGGTTGGATTTTTTCACCTTTTACTTGAATCTTATAATCAGTTTCAAATCCTTCATACATGAGAACAACTTTCTTTTCTCCTGCAGAAGACAAATCCGGCATTGTTTTAACCATTTCCATGGTTGCAGTAATCTCGTCATCTGTGCCGTCAGAGTAATAAACAATAATAGTCAAACCACTAAGATCTAACGTATCTCCCACATCATATTCGGTTTTAGTTGGATAATTTCCAATTTCAATACCAGTAACCACTTTTTCTGTCGGAGTTGATTGATCTCCCGTCGACACTGAAAGTTCGGTAGATGTGGAAGTTCTTGAATCTTCCAACGATGTTGAATTTTGGTCCTTGTTACAACCGACAAGCATTCCCGCAACAAGAGCCATCGAAATAAATAAAATTGACCTTTTTTTCATAAAATTTTCCCCTTTTCTATTTTTTTATAAGAACACTGTTTTCAGTGTTATTATCAAATAAGTGAATATGTTCATTATTAAGAGCGATTTTTATGACATCGCCATTCATAAATGAGCATCTTCCTTGAACTTTCATAACGAATTCTTTATTGGTTATGAAGTTTTCATTATCATTATCTAATTGCATATAAACTAAGCATTCGCTACCTAAAGTTTCCACAATTTTTACTCTGGCTTCGAATCCTTTCTCATTCTCATCGGCCAAATGAATGTCCTCACTTCTTACGCCTAAGATAGCTTTAAACTCTTTTTCTTGTAGGTATTCTTCTTTTAAGTCTAACTTTCCAATATCCACAGAAACATTTTCAGAAAAAGATACTTCATATCTTGTTCTTTTTTTAAGAACATTAACTGAGAAGAAATTCATCGGTGGTGTTCCAATAAATCCGGCTACAAATTTATTAGCAGGATAATCATATAAATTTGTTGGAGTATCGATTTGTTGAACATAGCCCTCTTTCATGACAACTATTCTCGTTCCCATTGTCATCGCTTCAACTTGATCGTGCGTAACATATATAAATGTTGTATTTAATTTATGATGGAGATTTGTAATTTCCACACGCATTGCCGCTCGAAGTTTAGCATCAAGGTTACTCAAAGGTTCATCAAATAAATATACTCTTGCATCGCGAACAATCGCCCTTCCTAAAGCCACCCGTTGTCTTTGTCCACCGGATAACGCTCCCGGTTTTCGATTCAGAAATTCTTTAATGCCCAACATTGTCGCAACATGTTGCACTTTTTCATCAATTTCTGCGTTTGTAAATTTGCGAAGATGATATTTCTCTAAACTAGGATTGGTCTCTAGCTTTGCTTTTTCAGTCTTTAAATCATTAATTTTTTGACTAATTTCCGCCTTTTTTTCTTCATCTGCTTTTTTGTAAGTCTTATCTAATTCTTTGATTTCCTTATTTATCTCTTTAATTCTTGCTTGATCAACAATATAAATTGGATTACCATTTGAATCTTTGTCAAAGACTTTAATCTTGCGCATTCTTAAACCAAAGGCAATGTTTTCATAAACCGTTAAATAAGGATATAGGGCATAATTTTGGAAAACCATTGCTAAATCTCGATCTTTGGGTTCTACATCATTCATATATTTGCCATCAATATACAACTCACCACTTGTGATATCCTCTAAACCCGCAATCATTCGCAGAGTCGTAGATTTACCACATCCGGATGGTCCGACAAAAACGATGAATTCACCATCTTTGATGTCCATGCTAAAATCACTTACAGCTTTAACATTTCCTTTGTAAATTTTCGTAATATTATTAAGATTTAAACTAGCCATTAAGCATGTCTCCTCCTTTTTAAAATAATCAATACTATTGCCACCAAAATACCAACTACACCAATTGTCACAAGAGCTATTACTAGAAAATTATTGCTATTACTATCCGTATTGCTCTGGGCTTTTTTAATTGCAAATGTATCATATAGGGATAATTTTCCATTTATAACTTCATATACATTTGCGAACATCGTACTATCGTTGACATAATAAGATGTAACCATACGATTACTTGAACCATAAGCTTTTTCTAAAGGAATAGCCTCTGGATCATAATCAACTACGTTATAGTATTTAGATCCGGATGCTGATCCGGTGTTCACGTAAATTGGACCACTTGGATTTTGATAAGCATGGTATATATGATTATCAAAAGTTATTTCTGCTATTTTTTCTTCACTCGTTTGAGCCACGAATTCATTATCTTTGAACGTTCCCGTAATAGGATAAGAACGAGAATATAAATGATCATGTCCTTGAAGTACTAAATCAACTTTGTACTCACTGAATAATGGTGCAAGTTGTGCTCGCATAATCGCAATGTCGTAATCTTCACCCTCCTTGTTCGAAGAGTGACTACCGGCATCAAATAGTCCCTTATGCATCATTACAACTTTCCATTGCGCATCTTTTGATTTTTCTAAATCTTGCTTAATCCATGTCATTTGTTTTTCAGATAATCCTGTAGCGTAGGTTAAACTCGTACTGTTTTTTGTATCATTCGTATTTAAACAAGTAAAATGTATATTATGATAATCATATGAATAATAGACTCCACTTGTTAAGTCCTGTGTCAAATCATCGATAGGAAAATTAAATCTTGAAGAAAAATCATATGCGGATGCTTCGTGATTACCTGCAACTGCCATCATTGGAATATTTTGTAAATACTCTGCTTGATCAGTTAATACCCATTCCCATTGATTAAGTTGAGGAATATGATCTTGCCACGAGTTGTTTACTAAATCTCCTGTAACACACATGAAATCCAAATTTTTTGTACTTGTGATTTCTTTTAGCAATTCACTATAAGTTCGGGAATGAAGTTCCTCCATTACTTGGGGATCGGAAAGATGAATGAAAGATGTAAAATCTTGATTATTCTCAGTCGTAAATGAGCCGATTTCTGACCAACAATCCAGCTCTTTATCACCTAAGCGATAAAGGTATTTAGTATCTTGTTCCAAATCTTTTGCAACCACGCTATGAATAAAGCCATCATTTTCCACTAAACTTTTTTCGGTCTTTCCTTCAAATTCCAAAATGTTTTTGTCAATAAAATCTTTTTCACTTGCTTTTACCACTTGCAAGACAGTATCCGTGCGATAATCGGTATTGTACCGAAAAGCCATTTGTGTCTCACAATCATTAAAGAAATTCATGGTAATCATCTTGGGAACTTGATGCTCATTAGGAAGTTCAATAACCCCTTCATTAATCTTTAATGGGCCACTTAACGAAGATAATGATAGCGATATTAATGCCATTTTTAATAATTTAAACATTTCAATCCACCATCCTAATTTTTAACCGTTTTACGATGTAACTGCGGTATTGAGTTATCCACTGACTTAGACATGGCACCAATAAGTTTCGACTTACTAACAAGTTCAGAAAACTGAATGTGACACTCATTTTCAGATTTATTTGTTTCTTCACATACACACTTTAAATAATCTTCACCAAATAGAACAACTCGTCCGGAAATTACAATATTCGAAACATTTAATATTTCAATGATATCTCTTAGTTTTCTTCCTACTAAACGAGCGGTTTCATTTATATAATCATAAAGTTTTTCTTTCTTTTTATATTCCTCGACTAATTCTTCAACATTAAATTTATGGCCAAGTAATGTTTTAGCATACTCTTTAAGACTTCTTAAGGAAGCAAATTCATCTAAATAACTACTTTGTCCATTAAAATAACATTGCATTAAGCCAATTTCTCCGGCATATCCAGAAGAACCACCGTAAAATTTTCCGTCAAATACAAGTGCTCCACCCATACCATTATCTATATAAACAAGCATCGCATTATCAACATCATTTAAACAACCGCTTTTCATTTCTCCAATAATTGAGAGATTTATATCATTTTCCATCATAACCGGAGCTTCAAAATGGTTTTCAAAGATTTTAATTATACTATTTTTTCCATAAAATAAATCATGATCAAATTGTTTGGACAATTGTAGTTCACCTGTAATCGAATTAACTCTTCCCGGCACAGCAATAATAATATTTCTTAATGGAATGGTACTTAGTTCACCTTTATCAAGTATTTGCTTTAAGCGGAGGACTAACTCATAAATTATTGCAACATCATAGCGATCAATTTCTTTTTCTTCATTATATAAAATCTCTTCTTTGATATTACTAATTGTAATTTTATAGCGATTGTCTGATAAGGAAACAACAATAATTATTCCATAATCTTCATCTAAAGAATAATAAACCTGTTTTCTTCCTTTTCCTGTTTTAGATAATGAATAAGATACTTTAATAATACCTTTGCCCAATAACTCTTTTAATATAGATGACATTGTCGCATTGGAAAGGTCTAGCTTAACCGCTAAATCGGTTGCAGAATAATCATGCTCTCGCAGTTGTTCAATAACAAGTTCATTATTAACAGTGCGCGCGTAACTTTGATTTCTACCAAACTTTTGTTTTGCCATTTATCTGTCCTCCTAACCTACTGTATTAGTCGAATTGTCGTAATAATAATTTGCCAAGCATTTACCACCATAGGCAATGCCCACTATTCCCGCTACATGAATATCATCTTTCGAATATTCATATTTACCAGCTAAAATACTTGATTTTAATGTACCATCTTCGATAATTGCACAATTTTCTACAATACCGGATTTCATCATGCCAACAAGTCCGCCAACAAAGTTATTACCACGTATTTTTATATTTTTAAGGTTAATGTCGTATAATTCCCCACCATCAAGGCAACCAATTAATCCGACTCCATATTTTGACTTTTGCGAAGTATCAACCCATGCCAATTCATTATCGCTAATCGAGAAATTTGAAATGGTATGTCCGCAACCATAGATTTTTCCATTAAATGCATGATTGTTATTTTCTTCAGAAGAAAATCCAATTCCAAAAAGCGTTTTCCCTTTCATATCAATATCTGCAGTTAAAACAAATGTTTTATTGTAATTATTAAATTTGCTTTCATCATAAGTCTCGACATTAAAATATTTAGCAAAATCTTCTGCCGAACTAATTTCTATGGCATCTTTTTCATGTTCTTTTACATAATCTAACGTATATTTTTCATGAGAAATATAATATCCATCGGCACTATATCTAGTTCCGTCATTTAAAACGAATCCGAACCTGATACGTAAATTTTTTAAATCTTCAACATAGGCTTTATTAATTTCCACCACATTATTTACCAAATTGAAAGCAATTGCTTTCCCAAAACAATCGACTTTGATACCACTTAAATCCAAATCTTTATCGAAAACAAATTCAAAATTCCTTGTATCATTTTCGTAGATAATATCCTTATCTAACTTATTAATTAAATCAATGCTAAAGGTTAACTTATTGGATTGAATTTTTCCAAATTTGCTTGTCGCATAAACAGATAATTCTTCAATTGATACGTTTTCATCAATTGTTAAAACATCATCATTAATAACAATACCTTTATGATCTGTAGCTTCAACATGATAGATAATATCTTCTGTTGCATCAGATGGTTCATAACTTGCATTCAGCTTATAACTATAGCCCGCTTTTAATTTGGTAAGCGATGACTCCAGTTTTATTGAATCTATTTTTTTGTTTAAGTCTATCGTGATTGAATCACTGAGGATAATATCTTCATAGTCCAAACTCACTGTAACTTCTATACGCGGATTTTTGGCATTCAAAGTATGTAAAACATTGCCATCGAAATATACCCCGCCATTTTTTTCAACACTATATTTAATTTGATTTTCATAAGTACTTTGAAAAGATTCGGGTTGAATTATCGTTTTGAATTCTATAATATCTCCCATAAAATAATTATTTGCTAACACCGATCGATCTATGGAGATGTAGCGTACTCCATATTCTTTAATCGTCGATTTTAATTTTGGCAATTCATTATTTATAAATTCCCAATTTTCCGATGAAAAATATTGTGTCCAATCCAAAGCTTGTAATTGCGCAAGATCATCTTTTAAAATACAAGACTTAAGTGCCGTACCGAAACCAATAAATTTTGATGAATTTTTTGTTTTAATGGCCAAACAATTGTTTATGTCTCCCTCATTGTATCCCACAAAAGAGCCAAAATCACTATCACAAAGAACATCACCTATAGAATAACAATTTTCGATTATTCCAAAGTTACTACCAACAAATCCGCCCACATAGCGATATACCCCTTCACCTGAATAAACTTCCATATCGACCTTTGCCCAACAATTGGTAATAGTGCCATAGTTAGAGCCCACTAAGCCTCCCGAATATGAAGATACTTTAAAGGAGCCTGTTACTCCTAAATTTTTAATAATTGCCGAAGAGGTAATATAACCAAATAATCCACAGTTGAATGAACGCTCATCATGACGATTTGCAGTAACGTTACTGATGACATGTCCATTTCCATCAAAAGTACCTCTAAAGGAATAACGCGTCGATAAATTGTAGTCTAATACATCATCATATAAACCAATTGGTGTCCAGCCTTTACCATCATTATAGCCTTCTCCACCTTCTGCTAGATAACTAGCCATATCAATATCATTCATTAAAATGTAGTAACCTGCAAGATTCTCCACAGTGTCATTAATTGAGGCCAAATCATCCGGAGTATAAATAAATTTAGTCGCTATATCGACGTTTACCGTAATCGCATTTTTTGCTGTTATAATTTTAAATACATTTTCACCATCCATTAAGGTATTTAAATAATCGGGTTTAATATTTAAAGTCGAAGTTTCTTTATTGTATGTATAATTTTCGGGTGAAATAATTGCATTTTTCTCATTAGTTAAAGCAATAACTCCGTCTTCCTTTACATCTAAATTATTACTAAAATCAAGTACAAACGTCGCTCTCAGCGAACTACCTTTTTCCGTAACCTGACGTGTGTTTTCCACGGTAATAAAATTTTTTGTCATTGCATAAAAAGTTTTTTCTTTTGTCACATCATTATGAGTATGCGCCACAACAGTAAATGCCGTTTGATCTTGGACACTACTGGTATAGGATACTTTACCCGTATATTCATTAATTGTAATACCCGGTACATTTTCTTTTAAACTATAACTAACTGCGTAAGGTAAAGAAGCTTTACCTGTTACAAATTCTCCATTCACAATGTAATCTGACAAATTTTCAAATTCAATTGTTGCCATTTCGTAATCGCGAAGTAAAGTAACTACGATAGGCTCGGAATTTGTTTCTTTATAAGTGGCTATATAAAGAACTTGCGTATAATTTGGTATATCATCGCCATAAGTAAATGTACCTGTGTTTTTATCTAATTTAATGCTTTCATAAGTATCACTTACAATTGCATAAGTAACGCCATTATAATTCTCTTTGATTGTAACCTTATCGCCACTATGAATTTCAATTTCCGGACTTGCAAAAGTTAAAGTTTGCGTCTTGCTTTCACAACTCGCTAAAACGCCAACTGCTAATAAACCAGTAACAAAGAGTAATTTGAATTTCATAATTATCCTTTTAATCCTCCTGCAACTGTATTTTCTACAATCTTTTTTTGGAAGGCCGCATACAAAATCAAGACCGGTAAAATTGATACGATAATAGCCGCAAACATTATTGGGTAGTCTTGACTATTTTCTAATCCCGCTTGAATGGATTGTAAGCCAACAGCTAAAGTTTTATGTGAATTTAGGAATAAGAAAGGTGTGGAATAATCATTCCATAAGGTAATCGCTTGTAATATGCAACAAGAAATAATCGGCCCTCTGCACATAGGAATCATTACTTTAAAGAAAATTGAAAAATGTCCAGCGCCATCCATTTGTGCGGCTTCTGCATAATTCCAAGAAATACCCTGAAATGCTGAATGTAAAAGAATAAAATTAAAACCAAATGCACCAGAATATAAGAACAAAATACCAGTCACAGTATCATCTAAATTTAAAAACTCCATAAAACGAACTTGCGCAGGAAGAGTACCGACAATAGGAACTACCATTGCAAATATTGCAAGTGAAAACAATAATTTTTTCCCCGGAAATTCATATTTAGCAACTACATATGCCGCACAAGCGGAAAAGAAGACATTTACAGCAGTGCCCAGTACCGTTAAAAGTACGGAATAAAAAATCATCGATAAAATACTTTCATCACCACTTATACTTTCCGTGAGCATTTTAATATAGTTTCCAAAATCCCAATTATGTGGCAGTGACCAATAACCACTTAAAGTGGTAATACTTCGCCATTCATCAGTATTTCTGAATGAATTAATTAAAATCCAAACAAAGGGAAAAAGTAAGGAAATAGAATATAAGGCAAAAATAATAAAGGCAATCCAAAGTCCGATTGACGCAACAGGATTTTGTTTTCTTTTTCTTTCAACTGTATTTTCCATCAATCTATCCTCCTTTTAACAATCTGTATCCGAATATTTCTTGGAAATGACTTTTCGGATATAGAGAATTAATGGTGCTAAAACAAATGAGAACAATAAACCGAATGCAGCATAATAAGGGAATCTTGCTCTTGTACCGCTAACACCATCAAAAATAGCACCGGCAATAGTTTCATTATTGTTCAAGTTAAAGAGATATGGTTGCAAATATAAGGTTAAAATATTTGTTAAACCTAGAACAATTAAAGTAACAATTGTTGGCCATATCATAGGAATCATAATTTTTGTAAATTCTTTAAAGGATCCCGCGCCATCCATTTGTGCAGATTCAAAAAGTTCTTTGGGAATTCTGCCGATAGCGCCAGATAAAAGTAAAACATTATAACCTAACCCTGCCCAAATACAATAAACATAAACAATAGTGGTTGTTGTCGGCCAGTTTTGATGCGTTATGCCTATTGATTCAAAGAAATGATAAAGTAATCCCGCATTAGGATCAATTGTTTGCATTCTAAATGCATAAACAAGGGCAACTGTAGAAATAATATTCGGCAAAAAGAATATAACTCTAAAAAGGTTGGCAAGTGGCATCTTTTTAGACAAAAAATAAGAACTTATTAAAGCTAAAGGTAGACTTATAAATATTGTTATAAGTGTATATCCTAAAGAATTTAAGAAAATCATTAAATTATAAGGAATCTCAAGTTTTCCTAGCGGAACTGAGCCTCGCGAGGCATCAAACAAATCTTTAATAACTTCTACAAAGTTTGAAAATCCTGCAAATGTTACATCTCCTTCAATACTAATGTGTTGGAATGCCAAGATAATTGAATATGAATTAACAAAAATCCAGGTTGTCAAAAATTGCAAAACTGGATAAGCCAGTAAGACACAAACAAAAATTAATTCTTTTTTTCTTTTGCTGGTTAATTTTTTCTTTGCCATCTATACACTCCTCCTACTTTTTTAATAAAGATAAATTATCAATGAGTAACTGATTGCCAACACTTGTATCAAAATCAATCATCATCGATTGACAATTTTCTGGTGCAACTAATTCTTTAGTAAATATCGACAAATTTTCATTATCAATATTAAAAGTTTGCATATCGAGAGTATCGCTCGTGGTTTTTCCATAAAAAACTACAATAGCTCTCCCCTTCCCCTTAGCATAGAAAGAGAAATCAAACTTGAAATTGTGATATACCGAATCTATATTTTGGTAGGCAAGTCCATCATCTCTAATAATCAAAGCTTTAGAGTTATCGAAACCTACACCATCTTCAATGCTAATAACTTCATCTAAACGTTTTGTTTCAGATAATTTCTTTGATAAGTTCCAGCCATATAACTCTACAGTATCCACATTTTCGTTTTCCACAGTTAAAGTCGGAAGATTTTCACAAGTTCCATTCGATATTTTGTTTATATTTGGAACAGAGATTGGAGTTGTAGGATATTCATTATCTAAGGCATAACCACTAAAAGGTGGATCAAATTCTTGATAAGGTTGATCTAAAAATGGAATATATTTTACGTAATCTACATACATGTTATCTTTTTCAAAATTTGCAGTACCTACGAATGCCGAAGACACTGGGAACCAACATCCTAACCATAATCTTGATTCCATATTAGGAACGAAAACGTCAGAGATTGCTGTTATTTTTCCATCAACATAATAAACAATAATTTCCGGATTAGTGTACCAATCAAAGCCAAATACATGCCAGCTTCCATCATTTAGAAAAACCTCTTGGCCATTATTATAGACTGATGAAACAGATGTATCTTGTGATTGTTTAAATCGCTCAGTTATGTAATTAGTATTCAAAACATTTTCGAAAGTAACTGGTCGCTTGATGTTACCTCCGGGGAGTTCGATATCAATTTCATGATTAGCTCCAGTATTAGCATCATTTGCATAGGTCCAAAATGCTGTACACGCTCCCTGTCGCGGTAAAACTTTCATTTTAATTTCAAATCTTCCAGAACGTACTTTAAATTTAGATATAAGTGCTGCTCCTGTATATCTTCCATCCTTTATATCACCAACACCACGTATATCATTATCGGAATAATACTTTCCATTACCACTAAGTACTAGCACGCCATCATCCGTATAATTTACATTTGCAGGAACAACGCCTCCATTATTTCCGCCCCAGGCTTGATTACCGATATACCAATATTCTTTAGAAACTCCATTTGAAAAGTCATCAAAAAAAGTATGCTCATAATCCATTTTGACACCATTAAATAAAGATAGATTATCTCCTTGCTTTGGTTGAGCCAAAACATCTGGGCTTGTCGTACAGCCATTTATAAATAATAAAAGCATGAATAACGAGATAAATTTATGTGCAAAATTCTTCATGGCAACTTCCTCTCTTCTTTCCAACTTAATTATAACTTAACTCTATATTAAAAGACAATAGTTTTTTTACTAAGTTAAAAAATGCTATATATTAAATTTTACTATGTAAGTTGTTGCTCAGTATTGACAAACATTCCTAAAATTAATTAAAATAGTAATAGTATTTTTACAAAGTTAAAAAAGGAGAAAAAGCAATTATGAAAGTTAAAAAAATACTTCCCGTAATTCTTTTAGCAACAGGATTTAGTGCCGGCCTCGTATCATGTGGTACAGAGGATACAAACACTTTAAATATTGTATGTTTAAATGCAAGTTATGGAAAAAAATGGATTGAAACTATAATTGAAGATTTTAAAGTTTCTCATCCAGATATTCAAATCAATTTAAAAGCCGAATATGATGCAGAGGCCATCATCGAAAAAAACCTTGCTTCTAAAAAGAACACTGATGATTTATATATCTCTGTTGGCACAGTTTGGAAAGAATATGCCGCCCAAGGGAAATTTCTTGATTTAACAGATTTTTTAAATGAAACTGTCGATGGTGTGACGATCAAAGACAAAGTTGCCGATGAATTTAAAGATTCGATTATGTTTAAAAGAAGTAATGGTGAAGAAAAATGTTATCGACTTCCATTTACTTCTGGTATAGGTGGCATCTACTATAACAAAAAAATGTTCGAAGATAATAATTGGAATGTCCCAAGCACTTTTGAAGAACTAGTTGCACTTTGTGAAACAATCAAGGCTGCTAATAAACCTACGGCCGGGGATATCTTAGGTAACACAAAAATAAAACCTATTGTTTATGGTGGAACTGATACCGACTACTTCGATTATGCAGTATTTAACTGGTGGGGACAACTAGCAGGTATAGAAAATATCAAAGAATTCTTAAAATATGAGAGTTACGAAAATTATGATACCACTAAGAACGAAACATACGCTGCCTTAATGACTGCAACTAAATATTGGAAACAAATTTTTTCAGAAGGCAATTATGATTCATCAAATAATAATCTAAGTGCTTCTGATGCTCAAAAAGATTTCATAAACGGTAAAGCTGCTATGATGTTTAATGGCGACTGGTTATACAATGACTCGCTTGTCTATACAAATAGTGGCTCTCAAAAAGATGTCTTTGAATTAGGTTATATGCCTACACCCCGATTACCTAATATCCAAGATGAAAACGCTAATGCTACTTACATTATTGGTGAAGATCAATATATTGCTATACCGGCAACATCAAACCATGTGGATTTGGCTAAAGATTTTATTAAGGAAATAATTAGCGATAAAGGTTGTGAAACATTTATTAAAGAAGCCCATGGTTTCCTAGGATACAATGCGGACTATACAAAAATGAATATTACCGATAGCTTTATGAACGAAATGATTGATTTAAGAAAAGGCTTAACTAATAAATTTACAAATTTCTCTTCTAATCGTAAATATTTAGTCGGTGCTATTGATATATGGTGTACCGGTGGCGATCGTCCATTCCTTTCCTTATTAAATGGTTCTTTTGATGCTTATGATCAACCGATTGAAGAAGCATTTAGAAGAATAGCCGAAAAAGCAAAATCCAAGTGGGCTGACTGGACTGCTCTAGCAGGTAATTAATTAAGAGTTGCGTTGCAACTCTTTTTTTATGCACTCTTTAAAAATATCTTTGCAATTTTACAAATATTAAAAGCAAATAAATTGAACCTACAAGAAAATTTAAAGATAAATTCAAAATCAAATTTTTTTGTTTATTTTTATGTTATTTAACATATGACTATTCCGTATTATCGCCTAAATAAAGGGAATAAATACTACATTTTAATAATTATTTTTACTTTATTAAAAGGTTTGTTAGTCTAAACTTAAATATGCAAATTTTATATTTACTATCAATTCTTATGACTTAGTAGCGATCAATGAATGCTTTACTAATTATCTTAGATTTATATAATATTGTTTCCTAATCGTTAGTAATTGTTGCGCATACTTAAAAGGATTTAGTATCTATGATAAAAGTTCATAATTTAAAAAGGCACATAACGTACGTTAGTTATGTGCCATCAAGTAAATTAATAATTTGCAATAAGAAATTCAATATTTTAATACTTAGTCATTTTCTTTTTTACGCTTTTCAACGAAGTAAAATAAAGCTGTTGAAACCATTGCTATAACTATAGTAATTGGAATAATTACATTACTTCCGGAAATTTGCTTTACAAATAACGACATTGAACCATTTTCCGGTGAATTAGTTTTAGTTTGTTTTAAAAGTTGTATATAATCTATTGTTTCCTTAATAGTGGATTCCTCATTCCAAACATGAGACGAGACTTTTTCATGATCCTCTTTTGATAAGTAGTTAGAATAAATATCTATCAATTCATCTAGTGTATTATCAGTTGTTCCAACATATGTACAAATATTGCCATCAACTGCTTTCATCATTTCATCCCATGATTGAAGGAAATGGTCAGCGGTATCCATAATTGTATAATTAACTGTTTCATTAATGGAGTTATACGCTTTTGATTCACTTGTAGTAATAGTCATCTCATAGTTACCGGGTTTTATTGGGGTCTTACCATCTTTAAAAGTAGTCTCTGCCTTGATACCAAATGGAAGCTCTAAGGCGTAACTTGGTATAATTTGCTCACCTGTATAAGTATAACTATCCTTCTTATCTATTGAGAAATTTAAATCAACTTTTTCAAAATTAACAGCAAATTCGCGGACAACTACACCTGTTCCATTCAAGTCAGCTTGTGATTCTACTTTAATATATCTAGCTTCAATTGGATTTTCAGATAAATCAATAAAAATTTCATATTGGTTATTATATGTTTTTTCACCGACTGGTATCCATTCAGATTTATCACTGGAATAGTAAACACATGCAATCTCAAAGGCATCTTCATTTGCTCTTTTTTCTACTTTTTCATAAGTATATCCACCTTGAAAGAAAGCAATATTGTTGACTGTTTGTTGTTTTCTTAAATCTAAAATGAAAGAAGATCCCATAGAAAAATTCCAATCATACCACATTGCAGTATCTAAATCACCATCAATCATGTTCATTGGATTATTCCATTCTCCACCATCTGCAGATACAAAATCGCCTTCCGCTGTTATAGTTTTATCGATAATATTAACTTCAACTTCTTTAATAGCTACCCAATCAGGAATATTGGCATTGTCTTTTAATTTTAAATATCGTGCGGAAATAGGCTTATCTATTAAATCAATTAAGGTTTCTACTCCAGAGAACTCACCAATTTGTTCCCAATAAATATTATCATTTGAATATTCTAAAATACCTTTCATTGTATCCCCATTATCACTTTTGCCAGTCATAATTTTAATATCTCTAATTTCAAATGTTTTATGATAATCAATAAGAATTTCACTTGGCCTACCATTAAACCAACAAAATGTATCTTCATTACCATCAATTAAATTATATAATCCGCCTCGATATGTTTCTATTGTATCTTTTGCAACTATAGAAGGCGTTTCATCTGATAAGGTGTTCCATGAAATTTCAGCGATACTAAACCAATGAGGAAGCTCAGCTTCAATATAATAGAATTTTAAATATTTTACCTCAATCGGCTTATTTCTTAAATCAATAACCGCTGGTGTATTAATAGCATTAGTCATAGATAAGGAATTAAATTTATCTATATCTTCATAAGTGCTTCCATCGATACTATATTCAACATCTAAATTTTCCAAAAATTCATCATAATATTTAACTCTTAAATCTCTAATTTCAATTTCCTCAAGGAACTCAAGTTGTATATAATATGTGTCCTTTGGGACCTTCTCACCAGAGTGCCTCTCAAATTGGCAATAACTATCTTCCTTACCGTCAATCATGTCGTATTGTTGTCCCGAATGCATTGTAAAACCCTTAACAGTAAGTATTGGTGTATCATCCGTTAAATTATTAACTGAAAAATCAGCAATATTTACCCATCCGACTGTATTAAAAACTTCTAGACGTAGATATTTAGCAGTAATTGGCGAATTTCTAAGATCCACTATTGTTGAACGATATTGGTCATTAGGCTGAGATTTTTCCTCTATTTGCTCAAAATCTTCTCCATTTTTACTATATTTTAAATATGCTCCTCTAATCCATTCGCTATCATTATTAATGGCATATTGAATTCGAACATCTTTTATTTCTATCTCTTGTGGAAATTCTAATTGAATATAATCTCCATTTGCAGGTCTATAAAATCTACATGAAGTCTCGTCATTTCCGTCTATTATATCTTTAGTATCGCCACTCACTATACTTTTGCTTTGAGTACCATCATTATTAAATCCTTGATAGGTAACAATTGTTCCTTCGGGAGCAGCAGCTCTTTTAATTGCCTCTGAAGGCTTTATTTTGCTTGTGCTTGGATTGCTTAGCATCGCGACAAATAATGTTGTTGCAATAAATAATAATTTCTTTTTCATATTTAAACTATTTTCCTTTCCTTAGATTTTTTTACTTTTTATCAAAATTATCAAAATTATATTGAATATAATTGATATACTAGCAATGCTCAAAAATATTATTGATAGAGAATTAAACTCAAATCCATTAGTTTCATCACTATTTGTATTTGTTGAAACATTTTCACTTGTCATACTCGTAGATGAGTTAATTCCTTGACTTGAATCATCATAACTAGGCGAAGACATACCAGAATTAATATCCGGTCCTACATCAACATTCTTATAAACAATAAATGCTTGTGTATAATAAGTTTTATCAACTCTTTCATCTGACATATAGCTACAAATAACATTATAATAAGTTTCTTTATCTTCATAGCTCACAATCTGACCATCAAGATATTGTTTCGTTTTGTCATAAGTTTCAGCTTCTATTTTAAGAGTTTCAAGCTGCGAAATTTCTTGATCTTTTTCAAGAGTTATTGAAACACCTCTAATAAATTTAATCTTTTTGGCATAAAGATCTGCGCTATCGCTCGTAATGCCCACATATCCATAAGTCGGAATTGTAATTTCAATTTGCGCTGCACCTTTAAATGTCCAATACCAACCAATAAATCCTCGATCCCTTAAATATTGTTCATTCAACTCTCTTGCACCTGTTAAATCACCTGTGTCATAGATGGTATTATATTGACCCATAAATATTAAGTTCTCAACAAAGGTAGATTTACTTAAGGTTCTCAACGAGGCCGTTGGACATTCAGGAATAACATTTTTTAAGCTTCCAATTATATCAGAATTAAAGCTGATGAAGACTATACGATCAAAGAAGTTGTACTGTTCTATAATTTCTCTGATATATTGAACAATTACTGTTTTTGCCGACTTTATTTCTAAAATCAACACAGCATCGCTGTCATTCATGGCCTCAATTATATCTTCAAGAATCGGAATTTCTTCCTCTGGTAAATCATCCGGTAAATTTTCATCTTTTGCCACTAACTTATACTGTCTTAATTCTTCCAGACTGTATGATTCAATATCTCCACTACCATTGGTGGTATAAGATATTTCTCTATCATGCATTATGACCACTTTATTATCGGTTGTAAGATAACAATCTAATTCTAAATGTGTCGCTCCTACTCCTAAGGCTAACTTAACACCACTAACAGAATTTGCATGTGTTGATTCCGGTAATCCGCGATGTGCGGCATTAAATATCGGATGTAAATAAGCCGTAGAATCATAATTTTGATAAACATTATAAACATTCAAGTAATTGGCACTAATAATTCCATAGCAGCCACTATTTATAGCATTATATGTAGCAAATTCTGAAGTTTCAGTCTCTAAATTTACCCATACTGTTTTAAATCTTGCTTGAATATAATAAACATTTTCCATGCTCGCCATTTCTTCCGAAAGTATTGCCACAGTCGCATAGTTCAAATTTAAGGTTTTAACGATATCAGACAGCTTATTATCACTATTTTCAAAAGAAATGATTCCGCGAATTCGATTCTTAGCTAACTTAACTTTTTTAACTAATTCTGGTTTACTTGACATGACCGCCATATCTAAAATATCAATATCATTTTGTAAGAAGCTAATTAAGGCATTCGCGGCTTCTTCTGTTTCTACTCTTACAATTGGAATAACTTCTTTTTTTAATACTGTCGAAAATATATTTTTAAAGCTATCAATTTTAGTATTATTTAAATCAACAATATCTTTGTTTTTATCCATCCTTAAAATAGCATTAGATGGTTTTACTTCATTGTTCTTTAAAATTTCCAAATCATTATTATTATTAATTGTTGCCACTACTGTCGGAAAATTTAATAAATTATTTTCCATCTTATAAGTAGAAACAAGTTCTTCATCATTAACAAATTCCGGTGTTTCTGGAGTTTCATCTACTTTATCAGAAATATTAATGCTTCTTATTCGCATTGCACACTTATTTACCAAAATACCAAATTTGCCATTTCGAGGAAAACTTTCTGTCAACAAATCTGAAGAGTATCTACCTGATGTGTTGTAACTAACAATAAGGCTATTATCAATATAGTGAGAAACATTTTCACCTTTCATTGTGATTTTTAAAGAATGATACGCATTATCAGATAGATTTACGGGCATTGTTTTTACCACTTCATCTTTAAAACTTCCTTTTCCGTAAATTGTCGATGGAGCAGTTTGTCCATTAATTCGATAATTCATAAATAAAGAATTTAAATAATCATCTATCACATTTGTATGCCATAAAATTCCTATATAGCGAGAGTTATTTTGATATGATTGAATAGAAAACTCCATTTCAAAAGTAAAATCGCTATATGTATCTGTGTTTAATAAATATACTGAACCGTAATATTTGTTATATGCCGAATCCACATCATTAGTATGAGTAATAATAAGTTCGTTGTTTTCTACTTTCGTTTCTGTATGCTCTATATCAGAGAGATTATACAAAGACCAATCGCTAGGAACTTCCGAGAAAGAATTTATTGTATAATTCGGATTCTCTGCGAGCACTTTTGTATTTTTGTTTAAATGTCCATTAATGCTGAGACCGACAGAAACAGAAATACCTAAAAGTGCAATAATTTTTATATTTTTTTTCATGCATACTCCTTTCTCAAAACTAAATTATTACCTCAAAGTTAGAGGCAAAATTTAGTTAATTATTAGAAACTCTTTTTTTATAAATATATACATACGTTGATATAACTAAGAGGGAAATTGCAATTAGTGCTAGCAACAAATATTCAATATTATTATTAACTAATAAACTGCTACTCAATGGTGCGTTGCTTGTTTCAACATTTGAAGATTTCAATTCTAGCATATTCCTAAAATAATTAATTGATGTTGAAATATCGGTTTCACCATCAGAAGTACTATCAACTACAATTTTATATTCATTATCCAACTTATCATAGCGGTTTATAAGTGATTGTAATTTTTCAGATTTTCCTTCTTCCAAAAATACGCATAATCCACGTTCTTGCCCTTCTTCTTTTAATGCGTTCCAACTATTAATAAATGTTTCATCTGTATCATAAATTCGAAATGAAATCCAATGTGAAATAGTTCCTTCCAAAAAATTATCATTTCCCAGTTTCACTTTAAATGACTTTGAATTAATTTGATAAGTAACTGTATACCAATCTGGTTCAGTTGGTGCATTTTTTGAACCTGTTGAATAATGCATTAAAGTCCAATTTGTTTCCACTTCTTTATTAGTTTCTACATTAACAAACTTAAAAGATGGAGTATGTGGTTGACCATCATAAACAAATCGATTTAAAGTTATTACTTCTTCTACTATAACTAACTTCGGCTCAAAAGGTAAATTTTCACCTTTTAATTTTTGATAGTATTCATTGAATGTCGAGTAATAATTTTTAGTATCTTCTCCAAGCATATAATCTACATTTAAGGCATCAGCGTAAGATTGTAAAAATTTTAAGCCGCCTAATTCAACAACTCTATCGTATCCAATTGATGCTTCTAAATCAATTGAATTTTGCTCCACATTATTTACAAAATTCATAATAGACTTAGTTCTATTTATCATGAAAGCAGTAATCTGAACAGTATTTCCATATCCACCACGTGCTGACATAACAAAGCCTATTTTTGCGTTTTTGCCTTTTAATTCTTTAGCAAATGGTCCATTTGAACTTGGCAATGAGGTTCCATCGTATTGTCCAGCAAATGCCCCTGAGTGACTCCAAGTATCATCATGAGTACCAAATTCATTAGTAAGTTTATAATTTTTATATGGGACACCACCTTCCCCATCATCACGTCCTAATACCTTCCATGGATTGTTTTCACCTTCCAATTGATAAACTAGCCAAATTGCACTAGCCCCCCAATCTGAACCTAATTTTTTCCAAAATAAGGAAATGTCTTGAATATTATTTACGTAAGAAGTGGTAATAACAGCAGTAAGTAAATCATTTGTAATATCAGTTTTTACATCTTCGTACAGTTTTTTAAAGTCTTCATCATCAGAATATTTAATCGAAATAGCTGTAGTATCAAAACTACCTTCAAAGTAACGCCCTAAATCAAGATAAGCATCATTTTCTGAATTTTTAACAAATCGGCCTGTTGACACTTTTAAACTAATTTCAGATGATTTATCAACGTTTTCAATTATAAAATTATTCGAAGTATTTTGAGGCACATCGTTCATAGAACCATTATAATTGTTAAACACTCCCATAAAATGATCTGACGTTTGAGTTAGTTCCTTCATATCATCTTGTGCAGCTTTAACGGTTACACGGTTTGCAAATGGTAAAGATGCCATAATAGACAAAGCCATAACAGAAATTTTATAAAATAAATTTTTCATATATAAACTCCTCTTTTACAAAATAATTGTAACCTCTTACATTTGTAATGTAAAAGCCTTTTTTTAATTTTGTTAAAAAATGGTCATTTTTTTAATTACATAAAAAAATTCACCCTCTCCGATTACAAGCGTGAATTATTTAGATTTACATAAAAAGCAAAATTTTTTTATAAAAAAATTAACTTTTAGTTACAAAAATACTTTTTTAATCTTCGACAGGCATCTTTTATATTAAAACGTGAAGTTGCCAAATTTATTCTTACAAAACTTTTAGCGTTTTCCCCATACTCTTCTCCATTAGAAAGATATAAACCAGTTTTTTCTCGAAGATCTTGGCAAAATTTTGTTGAATCGTTTGAATAAAAAGATATATCCACAAATAAAAGATAAGTTGCATGCCCTTTAACAATAAGCAATTTAGGCAAATTTTTCTCAATATATTGGCAAAAGTATTTTTTATTTTCAAAAACATACTCACGCATCTCATCAACCCAGGTATCACCATTGTTAAAAGCGGCAATGTTTGCTTCCATGGAGAAGAAGTTTGGTTCAGCAACTTCATCATTATTGAGACCTCTATTAACATTATTTCTTAATTCTTCATTAGGAATTATTAAGCAGGCAGATTGTAAGCCGGCAATATTAAAAGTTTTTGATGCCGCAATGCAAGTTATTGAGATATCTTTATTTTCTTCAATCGAAGCAAATGGCACATAGGAAAATCCAGGATCCGTGACATCGCAATGAATTTCATCAGAAATAACAATAACTTTATATTTTTTTGCCAAATTACCAATTTTTCTTAATTCATTTTCACTCCAAATTTTTCCAATTGGATTATGGGGATTGCATAAAATCATAAGTGTTGTTTTTTCATCACTCATTTTTTTCTCTAAATCTTCAAAATCAATGGCAAATTCACCATTTTTATAAAGCAAATTATTAGCTAACACTATACGTTTGTTATTGATAATTGAGTTATAAAAAATATTGAAGGTTGGCGATTGCACGATGATATTATCTCCGACATTTGTAAGCCGTCTTACCATTGATGATATAGCAGCCACGACGCCTGAAGAATATATCATCCATTCTCGTTTGAATTGAATGCTGTGTCTTCTTTTATACCATCCAATAATAGATTGATAAAATTCTTCGGGTATCAACGAATAGCCATAAGCTTCGATATTCATTCTTTTTTTTATAGCTTCTTTAATAAACGGAGCAACCTTAAAGTCCATATCCGCCACCCACATTGGTAATTCATTATCTTTTACATCCCATTTGAGTGAATAAGTATTTCTTCTTTTCGCTATTTTATCAAAATTATACATAATTACTCATCCGTTTCAATTTTTACTTTTTTTGGATCAATATATTTTTTATCTAAAATAACTTGTTTTATTCTTTTTGCTTTAATATTTCCATTATAAGGATTTTTAACCGAATCGATATCGGAAGTAATTTGTGCATCAACATTTTTACAATATTCAAAGCATAAATTGGTATTTAACAAGCGACAATTTATCATTTTAATATTTTTTATATAGCACATACCTTGTCTTGAATCTATAGTGCAATTAACAAATGTAAGATTTTTTGAATTCCACCCAAGGTATTCACCTGTAATAACAGAATCATAAACAGTTACATTTTCGCAATTCCAAAATGAATCTTTAGAATCCATTTTAGCGTTATGAATTTCAATATTTTTACCACCATCAAATGCATAGTTACCATTTAAATTAAAATCTTCAATATAAACATTTTCGGTGTTCATTCCAAAATAATCCCCATTTGCAGATACTTTTTTAATTTCCACGTTTTTACAATTCCATAATGTTTCACTAGCATTAGGTAATGTGGAATTTATAATTTTTATATCACTTGCACGTCTAAAAGTCTTAGGTGCGGATATATTGCAATTTTTTAAAGTAATATTTTTTGTATACCAAATTCCGCTTCTTGCAGTTTCAAGAAACGTAACATTGTCCACTTCGACATTTTCACAATACCATAAAGGATATTTCCATTTAAATACGCAATGATAAATTTTGAGATTTGAACTCTCTTTTAATGGTGACTCCCCATCATCAAAAGTTGAATTTTCAATTACGGCATTATGTGTATCATATAATGCTCTTTCTCCCGTAAAATATCCTTGACTGTATCTTTCCATAATTCTTATCCCAAATAAAAAATCAGTAACAATTCTAATTTAATAATATGATAACAAAAATTATATGTCATATCAAAACAAAAATAAATCTTTAATAATAAACTAGCAAAGTGCTACTCTAAAGTTTCTCATAATTTTAATTATAGTATTTGAAATTGCAAGATTTTATAATTGCTTGATTAAAATTAAAACTTCAAAAATTCGAAGACGAAAAGCACAATTAAATAAGTAACTTATCCTTCAATGGTTTGCCCTAATTGCATCAAAACTAACCTCATTCCCAAAAATATTTATTACAAAAATAAAGATAAATAATCTCAAAAATTAATCTTTTTTTATTTGCAACTCTTCTTTGAGTCCTTTTTTTGTTTTTTTCATTTTAATACAATTTCCTTGTTAAATAAAAAACATTCGATTTAATCGAACGTAATTTATAAAATGGTGCCGGCTAGAGGACTTGAACCCCCGACCCACTGATTACGATTCAGTTGCTCTACCAACTGAGCTAAGCCGGCTTCGTGATTATAATAGTAAAAAAAAACATATTTTTCAAGACTCGTTAGAAAAAAGCACGAATATTTATTTTTATGGGCTTTTTAATTATGTATATTTGTCATAGACGAATATCTTGAATTGTGGGAGGAATAAAAAATGTATTATCAATCATTTTATCCATATCAACCATTCCAATCGTTTGAGGAAGAATCAGAATTTGCTAGAGCAACCAAGCCAACAGATTCTAGATTTTTTGGTATTGAAGAAGGTTTCTTAGCAGGCAATATTGTAAGAAATGAATATCTGCCATATAAAAATTTTAGAATTCCTAAATTAAATCCTAAAAACGAACGTGAATCAAAACTTTTCGATTTGCTCGCATTATACGATTATGCCCATGATTTAAATCTTATTTTAGATGTTTATCCAACAGATAAAGAAGCATTAGCTTTGTTTATGGAAGTCAACAATCAATATAAAAAAGCCCGGGACGAATATGTAAAACAATATGGCCCTTTAATGGCGGAAGATGCCAAAGATATTAATGGAACATTCAATTACATAACAACACCAAGTCCTTGGATATCAAGATAGGAGAACAAATTATGTGGAAATATAGTAAAAGCCTTTTATATCCAATTAATGTTAAAAACAAAGATTTAAAAATGGCGAACTTTATCTTAACTCAATATGGCGGACCATATGGTGAATTAGGTGCTGCTTTACGTTATCTAAATCAAAGATATACAATGCCAGATGAAAGAGGTCGTACTCTGTTAACTGATATTGGTACGGAAGAACTCGGTCATGTAGAAATGATTTGTACCTTACTCTATCAATTAATGAAAGGAGCTACCCTTCAAGAATTAGCCGCAGTAGGATTAGACAAACACTACGCTCAACATGGTATGGGTTTATTTCCAACAGACGTAAATGGAGTGCCATTTAGTATGGCAAACGTTGGTTCTACTGGTAATTATGATGCTGATTTAGAAGAAGATCTAGCCGCTGAAGCAAAAGCACGTCTAACATATGAACATATTATTGATCTTGCAAAAGATCCGGATGTTATAAATCCTTTGCTCTATTTAAGACAAAGAGAAGTCGTACATTATGACAGATTTAATGATCTGTTAAAAGTTTATCGAAAAGAATTAGGTATTTAATAAATGATACATTCAATAGTCAAGTATTTCACTTGGCTATTTTTATTTTTTGCCATTCTTTAAGTTTTTCTTCATATTTCATTGTGTTTGCAGGACTAGTACTAGGTAATCTAATTGCAGATGTCTTTAAGGTAGGAAAAATTTTAATAAAAAGCGTATAAGATTTTTCTCCGTTTAAAAATACCCTTGAAGTTATTTTTAAAATTTCTTCAATCTTATCTTTATTGGTTATAATACTTTTACTATCGATATTAATATCCAAAGACCCTTCCCCCTCGCAATTATGAATTACATCAAATAACGCAATATGATTTTCTAATAATAACTTTTTAATTTCTTCACGATTATTTTCACATTTATTTAAACGATATTCATCAACAACTTTAGTAAATCTTTTTTCTTCATTATAAAATACTGCATCTAAGATTTTCCAAAATTGATTTTGCGGATGCATATAATAAAAATTATTTTCAATTGATTTAAGGCTAGGAATACTGCCAAGAATTAAAATTTTGCAATTCTTATCAAATATTGGTTCAAAGCAATTTTTTTTCATTTATATAACTACTTCCTCTGTTTTTATACTTAGATTAGTTTGCGAATTTGTTTATTTCTTTCGCAAAATTATGCTATCAAGTTTATTATAAACTTGCTTAACAATTAATTTTAAATAAAATTTAAAAAGTTAACTTTTTAAAACTATTTTATGTATTTGCTTGAATCTCGACTCATTCCAATCAGAATGAAGTGGTTTCTTTTGCTTTGTTAGCTAGAAAATCTTTATGCAATCGTAAACGCACCATCTTTTTGGATAGAAAAAACATTCTAACTTTTTACGAATTAGATTAATCATTGGTGCACCGCAGAAACTCTAAATTGAATCGCTACGAATTTCCAAGCGATTTCACGGCGGACGCGCACTTTGCATGGCTTTCGGTGTGCTTGTTTCAGACTTTTTTGCCCGTTTGGACTTTTGTACGGTTCTATGCCAAAATTATAATAATATAAACTATAATTTAACAGTGGAGCAAAAAACATGGCATTAATCAAGATTGCATATGATATTCTAAAAGACTATGAGTATGAAACGAAACGGAATCGTGCGTTTTTGGTTTTCGTTACCACGTCTTTATTCATATTCCGCAAAATGCCAATTGGAAGAAAAGTAACCTATCATAATTACACCAAAATAGAAAAAATTGTGGAACAAGTATTTTCTGCCCACAATCTGAATTGCAATGGCTTTGTTCACTACTATGATAGGAAATTCATATATTTAGGCCGAAAGTCCAAACATGCAGTGCTTTATTATACTAAAGCAACATAAATTGGAGTTTTACTGTTCATCAAAGAAATCATTTGATAACGAAACAACAAACGTGATACCGCGTTATTCTCGGAAAGAAAAGATATCGTTTCGCAATATCTCTACAATTCAGCAAGCCTTACAGAATTGTTTTAATTTTGATTCGCGCTACTGATTTCAATGTAACGGAATACAAGGAAAGGATAATTATCCTAACCTTTTACAATAAAAAAAACGCAAGCTAGATGGTTCAACATGCGTTATTAATGGTGCCCGAGGCCGGACTCGAACCGGCATGGCTCTTAACCGATGGATTTTGAGTCCATTGCGTCTACCAATTTCACCACTCGGGCAAGTGTTAATATTTTACTAAATTACTGTGGCTTTTACAAGCAATATTAAAGTATTTTTTATTTTTGTTAATTACAAAAATAAGTGCAACTAACAAAAAGAGAAAACTTTTTCAGTTCAAGCTTTTTCTATGAAAATCTTTTATTTTTAAAAGGGCACGTCAAGTAGCCAAAACTTGAATCACAAAGAAATTTGGAAAAGAATTTAAAAATTGCTAACTTAAAATTATTCAGTCGAAGTTAAAAGAATATAAATTTTTAATAACCAGCACGAATCATTAAATCAAAAACTATATCAATGACTTGATTCAAGTATCTTTCTATTACATTTCTAAGATCTCGATAATTATTATCATGTTCATATCTAGATGTAGAGGGATCTAGAAGTATCCTTTTTCCTCTTATAGCTCTATCTTGCAACGCTTTATATATGTCATAAGACCATGGTTTAATTTTTTGCTCTGAAATATTATAAGTGATATCAAAGATGCTAGGATCTTGAATATCACAAAATTTTAGCATTGCATCTCGATAATAAGATAACTGATTAATAACTTGTTGAAATTCTTCTGGAGTACGTGCCATTGTATATCTCCCTTTTTTAATATCCTAAACGATACAGAGCTTCACGAGCTTGTTCACTACCATTATATTTAGCTTCTTTATACCATTTAATGGCTAGATTCATGCCACCACTTATATAACCATTTTCATAGAAAAGACCGATTCTATACATGGCATCTTCATCTGAATACGAACCCATAGTCGCAGCTCGATAATACATTGCATAAGCTGATTCAAAAAAAGAACTATCACCTTCGCGAGCAAAATGCTCATAAACTGTTCCAGCACTATAATAAGCTGAAGATAAGCTATCTGAAGCAGGATAATGCTCTCTATATGCACGAAGAGCATATTCGGTAATTAGCCATCCATATGTATTATAATCTCCACTATCAAGATATTCATTTGCTAATTGAAAAACTTCACTCCATGTTCCGTTTTTGGCAACTCTATCTAATTTACTTCCAAATAAACCCATTTAAATTCCCCTTCCTTGTGTTTAAATTTTACAAAAAAATTATAACATGTTCATAAATTTATACAAGATTAGATATTTATATACCTAATAAAAGACGAGCTGGTTTTATCAGGCTTTTTTATCTCTTGAAATATGTCACTGAAAGATTTTTTTTGGAAGTTCGTTTATAAATAGAAAACGACATTATTTCTTATTAGAAAAATTTTGCTATTAAACACCTTTTACTTTAAAAATTTATGTTGTTTCTTATTAAATTTTAATTACTAGTAATAATAAATTATAAAAGGTGCACAAAAGTCTATCAATTTAGCACTCTAGTATTGACATTGCTAAAATGTGTTTTATAATAATGCTAGCACTTAAAGTAATAGAGTGCTAAAGGAGGAATGTTTATGAATGATAAAATGACCGAAAAAGTAATTAAAATTATTAATTCGGCAAATGAAATTGCGAAAAGTCATAAGAATAATGAAATTGACATTCCGCAGATAATGCTTGCTATGTATCAAGATAATGATTCAATGCTCTTAAATATTTTAGAAAAAATTAATGTCAATAAGGAAAATGTTTTAAGCATCATCAACGACTACATTATCAATAGCGTCTCCGTTTCTAATGTCGACAATGTTTATTTATCTAATAATATTGCGGTTCTTTTAAGCGATGGAGAAAAATACCGGAAAGAATTTAAAGATGAGTATCTTTCTGTAGAACACTTAATTTTAGCCCTTTTAGACAATAAACATTCTCTGATTTCCAAACTAAAGAAATTGAGCAATTTTACAAAACAAAACATACTAAATGCAATTAAGGAAATTCGAGGTGGAAATACTGTGAATAATGCAAATCCAGAAGAGACTTATGAAGTTCTAAAAAAATATGGACGCGATTTAATTAGTGATGTTAAAGCTGGAAAAATAGATCCAATTATTGGACGTGATGAAGAAATTCGTCGTGTTATGCAAATTTTATCCAGAAAAAGCAAAAATAATCCTGTTTTAATTGGAGAACCCGGTGTTGGTAAAACAGCAATTGTAGAAGGTTTAGCGTGGAGAATTTTTAAAGGCGATGTCCCTTTTTCATTAAAAAATAAGTCAATTTTTGAATTAGATATGGGTTCTTTAATCGCCGGAGCAAAATATCAAGGTGAATTTGAGGAAAGATTAAAGGCAGTTTTAAATGCTATTATAAAATCAAATGGACAAATTATTTTATTTATTGATGAAATTCATTTGCTGATTGGAGCCGGTAAAACCCAAGGTGCAATGGATGCGGCAAATTTGCTTAAGCCAATGTTAGCCCGTGGAGAGTTGCATTGTATTGGTGCCACAACTTTAGATGAGTATCGTAAATATATCGAAAAGGATTCAGCTTTTGAAAGAAGAATGCAAAAAGTTATGGTAGACGAGCCCACTGTAGAAGACACCATTTCCATTATTCGTGGTTTAAAAGAAAGATTTGAATCTCATCATGGTGTTCAAATTTTAGATTCTGCAATTATATCCGCTGCAACATTATCAAAGCGCTACATTTCGGACCGCTTCTTGCCGGATAAAGCCATTGATTTAATTGATGAAGCTTGCGCTGCTACTAGAATGCAAATAGACTCAATGCCTGTAGAACTTGATGAAATTTCCCGAAAATTAATGCAATTGCAAATAGAACGTATTTCTCTCGCTAAAGAAACAAGTGAAAGTTCTTTAAATCGTGTTAAAGATATGGATAAAGAAATAGCAAATTTGACGCAAAAGCAAACTGAATTAACAGCCAAATGGCAAAAAGAGAAGGATGAATTATATCGTGCTAAAAACGCCAAAAGAGATTTAGATTTAGCAAAAATAGAACTAAATAAGGCTTTAAATGACGCGGACTTTGAAAAAGCCGCAAAGCTGCAATATCAAACAATTCCGGAATTGGAAAAGCTTATCAAAGAAGATAAAACCAAAGATAAAAGTGGCCGTATGCTAGATGAAATTGTTGATGAAACAGATATTGCTGAAGTGGTTTCCAAATGGACCGGAATTCCTGTTTCACGTCTGAATACC
Organism: uncultured Bacilli bacterium; assembly: GCA_947625975.1. Lineage (GTDB taxonomy): Bacteria > Bacillota_I > Bacilli_A > RFN20 > CAG-826 > RUG131. The sequence goes on along the minus strand of CANQQL010000007.1, from coordinate 991 downwards.
TCCGAATCTGAAAAATTGCTGAATTTGGAAAATAATTTAGCAAAGCGTGTAATAGGACAAGATGCCGCTTTGGAAAAAGTAAGTAATGCTATTTTAAGATCGCGTGCCGGAATTTCTGATGAACGTCGCCCAATTGGAAGTTTTCTCTTTTTGGGGCCTACAGGAGTAGGTAAAACCGAGGTAGCAAAAGCTTTAGCAGAAAATCTTTTTGATAGTGAAGATCAAATAGTAAGAATTGATATGTCGGAATATATGGAAAAATTTTCAGTTTCACGTCTTTTAGGCGCGCCACCTGGATATGTCGGCTATGAAGAAGGTGGTCAACTAACAGAAGCAGTAAGAAGAAAACCTTATTCCATTGTTCTTCTTGATGAAATCGAAAAAGCCCATCCGGATGTCTTTAACGTTTTATTACAAGTTCTTGATGATGGGCGATTAACGGATTCACTAGGCAGAGTGGTAGATTTTAAAAACACCATCTTAATTATGACTTCTAACATTGGCTCAGAATATCTACTTAATGGAGTTAATCAAGAAAATTATCAACTTGTTGAAAAGGAATTAAAAAATCATTTTAAACCAGAGTTTTTAAATAGAATAGATGACATCGTTTTCTTTAATCCTTTAAGCAAAGAAGTTGTTAATAAAATAGTATTAAAATTTATAAAGGAATTAGAATTCAGATTATCAAAGCTACAAATCAATATATCTTTAACACCAAAAGCACTTGGCGTGATTGTCGAACAAGGATTTGATCCCATCTATGGTGCAAGGCCTATAAAAAGATTTATTCAAAAAGAGATTGAAACACCGTTATCAAAAGAGATTATTGCAGGCAAGATACAAAAGAATTCCAATGTAAAAATAGATTATTTCGAAAAATTTATCTTTAATGTTCAATAAAAAATACAAAGAGAGTCTGTAAAAAAATTTGTGTAAAGTAGAAAATCCTTCTATGGTAATATAGAAATATAAAACCAAGGAAGGATTT
>CANQQL010000006.1 GCA_947625975.1 uncultured Bacilli bacterium | reverse complement strand
TATTAAAAGTAGAAAAACGCCTTTATTTAGGCTTTTTTTTCTTCTTTTCCTTTTCTCCAACTGTCAAAGATGAGATTATATAACTATGTGAAAGCGATTACAAGAAAAAAATAACCGATTTTAACAGAAAATTAAAAAAATTACTTGTTTTTTACTATGTGCAAACACTTTTATTTAAAAAATTAAAAGCACATAGCAAGCATCACTATGTGCCAAATTCTTCAAATTATATCTTTAGACTTTAATAAATTTATAGTTGCGTTATATTTCCATTTTCATAAACGCCAACTGTAGCATTGAAATGACCTTCGGCGTCAGTGGTTGTAAGAATGAAAGCATTTGCGCCATCTACTAATTCCAAATTAACGGTTTGAATGGTTCCTTCTGGTGCGCCATTTGTGAAAATGATACCCGTAATATCTGCTGGCACTTCACAGCTATAAATATGTTTGTCAGCATCAACTAATGTCATTTCTTCACCTGGCCAATCTGTCGATGTAGCACTACCCCAATGGTGAACACAAGCTTTTTCCCATTCAGTAGGAACTTGTGCATAAACCGTAATCTTTTCCACAATATTATATTCAGGTTGGGCTAATTCTGGATCACTATCCGTAGGAGTATATGTGCTATAGTAAATTTCATATTTATTTTCAGCATTTAACTTATCTAGCACTAACAAATTTCTAGATGGTGCATATTCCAAGTCCACGGTTTGAACTGAACCATTATTGATAATTACATGATCAGTTCCAGCAGGAATTTTATATCCAAATAAAGCTTCATCTGCATTGACTAATGTCATTTCATTTCCTGGCCAACCAACTGCGTACCCTTCTTCGATGTCCGCGCCCCAATAATAAATATTTACGGTTTCCCAATCTGTAGGAACTTTCGCATATATTGCGGTTAATTCGGTTGCTGCCCCAAATTCCGGACTTAGCATTGGAATTTCTTCATCAGCGCGATATAAACAAATTGAACAGATGCGGTGATGAGAACCCTTTTCAGTGTCTGTCGCAGATTTATCTTCAATCCATTCACCCCAAGTATGTGCAGCTTTATCAACTTTTTCATCACAGTCTTTGCAAGCATGCCAATGCTTGGTAGCGTCTTTGCTCCACTCAGTTTCAAGATCGTGTACATGGGTTCCGCTTGTACTATTTGAACTTGTATTGTCATTACAAGATGCCATAGCAAAGGCACCAAAAGAAAATGCAAAGGTCAACATTAATGTTTTTAAAATTTTATTCATTTCTTTAATTCTCCTTATAAATAATTTTGTTTTTTTAATTTTAGAGTTATATTAAGCCAAACTCTTATAAGCAATAATTGTTTGATATTCACGAATAGGTGTTTCGTTAGTTAATGTCAGATTTTCTGTATTTAAAGTGTCTAAATATAGAGTATATCCTTCTAAGTCCACTACTTTATCGGCACTTGATACACCATTACTATGAACAATGCGATAAGTACAATTATTAACCTTATCAACAAGATCATAATAAATCATCGATTTATTTTCATTCATCTTAATCTCGATATTTACACTTTCTTCACCAGTTAATCCAAATAAAGCACTATTGTGTTTTAAGGCAATTAGTTTTTGATAATTCGTAAACATATCGAAATGCTTGATTTTTAAGGAATAATCGAGTTCATTAACTTTGTAAGATGCCGTATACGAATTGGAATTACCTCCTTTCGTTCTTAAAAATTCTTCTCCCGCTAACATAAAGGTAGTACCTTGTGAAGTAAATACCACGGAATTAGCAAGCATTGCCATTTTCTTAATGGTATCTTCGTCCTTAATCCCTGCTGCAAAAATTCGATCATATAAAGTGTAATTATCATGACATGTAACATAATTGACACACTTTTCGGTTTCTACTTTTTGATTCGTTGCCAAGACTTTGCCGATAATTCCTGCTGACATATCTATAACATCACTATTAGAGACGGAAGTGTTATTGGTAATCCATCCTTTGTCAGTTACAGAGTTTAAGCCACCTTTTATCAAAGCATCACGAAGTTTGTCGTTAAAACATCCATAACCTTCATATTTGTTCATGTTTATTTGGCTAGCCGGAACATTTCCAGAGCCTAGTGCAATTGTGCCACCTGCCCATGGCTCACCATAAATAGTAATACTTTCCGAAACGTTATCGTGTAAATTTTTGGCAAGTTGATTCATCGTTTCGATGTCATGGATTCCCATTAAATCAAAACGGAAGCCACCAAGCTTATATTCGCTAGCCCAGAATTCAGTGGACTCAATCATAAATTTTCGAAACATTGGCATTTCTGATGCGGTTTCATTGCCACATCCTGATCCATTAGATGGACCGCCATTTGAATAACGGAAGTAATATCCTGGCATTAAAACATCAAAGGAGCTTCTATCTAAGCCATTAACATGGTTATATACAACATCCATAATTATATTAATGCCTGCTTTGTTATAGGCCATAACTAACTGTTTGAATTCTTTGATACGCTCATATCCATCATAAGGATTTGCGGAATAAATACCATCTAAGACATTATAATTTAACGGATTGTAACCCCAATTAAATTGACGATTTTCTGGTCTTTCATCATTGGCTTGATCAAAAATCGGTAAAATCTGTACCGCATTTACGCCAAGCTCTTTAATATGATCAAAGCCTGTTTTAACTGTCGTACCATTTTCGGTATAAGTTGTTCCTTCTTCATAAAAGCCTTTGTAAAGTTTGGCATTTTCTTTCGTTCCACCCCAAGTCTGGCTACTGGTAACATCCGCAATATGTGTTTCATATACTGTTAATTGCGTAGATTTATAATTATGAATTGTAATTTCATCCCAACCATTAGGATTGGTTTTAGTAAAGTCTACAATCATACCTCTTAAACCATTAATACCTGCCGATTTTGCATAAGGATCGACAACTTCGAAGTTTTTATAATTTGCATTACTGACCACATAGGTGTAGTATTTGCCTTCTAAATTACCATTCACGGTAACTTCCCAAGTGCCTTGCTCACCTTGATGCATTTCATATTCTTGATATAAATCATCGCCACCCAAATTTTTTGGTGTACCCGTATTATAAATACGGAGTTTCATTTCCGTAGATACCGGTGACCAAACTCTAAAAAGAGTACTATTAGCAGAATATATGGCGCCCAATTCGCCATTATAAGTATAAAGCTCATTAAATTTTTCTGTAGCAAATAAGGCTTGTTTTGCCGCAATTGCGCTAACTTTTCTTTGGCTTTGTTCAAATACTACCTCTAAACGATATTCGCCAAGCAATTCCGGCAATTCTGGCCCAAGTAGATAAACTACTTGAGTTTTGCTTTTCGAAATTAGACGTTCATCCGTTACTTCACTTGAGAACAACGGTTGATCATTATAAGTAATTTTATAAGAGCCTATAGCATTATTTGTATTAAACCAAAGTTTAAATCCACCATCAAATTTGTTATAAGCAAATTCAAAACTTTTAATTACTTCATACAATTGTCCATCGGCACTTGTGTAAATATTTGCATCGCCTTTTTTAAAATAAACGTGACAGTAACCATATTTATCTTTTTCCAAAGTGCGAAAATCAACATATCTATCACTATCGATATCTTTAACAGGGCTATCTTCCCATACTTTGTTTTCTTTAATGATTATTCCCATATTTACTACTTCCGATGATGAATTTAAGTCCGACCAAGTATAACGGGCAACAGTACCATAATCATCAATTTCATTAAACTGATAATCCGCGCCATCTTTATTTTCCGTCCAAAGCCAAAGATTGTACTTGAATTTACCACTCACAGCACTTGTTTGGTTATAGTGAATAGCAAATCCCACACTTTCACTTGTTTCAGTCAATTCTGGGGTATTAACAGAAGGCATCTCATCATCAGTTGTTGTTGAAACTGAGACTTTATTTGATAATTCTGAAGCCGAGCTATTATCACCACAAGAAAATAAAACAGGAGCTACTAGAGCACTTAACAAGAGTAATTTTATTTTTTTCATATTTTTTTCCTTTTTTATAATTCATATTTTTTTTCTATTTCGATATTATAGTCACAAGTTATCGTTGTTTTCATTTTGACATTTCTCGCCTTATAAGTTGATGTGGACTCTAAAGTGATAATCATTCCATATTTGTCCACAACAAAGTCGTGCAATGTTTCAATTTCTTCATTTTCACTATTCAAGCTTTTAGTAAGAATCGCATATCGCAATTCATCTTTTGCACTATTCAAATGGAAGAAATCGTAAAATTGACCACAATTGACTTTAATGTAGTCCCCATAGTAAACACCACCACGATGATAACCACCCTCTAATTCTAAATAGAAAAAGTTGTTAATAGATGTGTTAATATCTTCTTCTCGATAACTAATATTTTCGAGAATTTCATCGGTTTTCTTAAAAACTTTTACGTTTTTTTCGCTATCTAAATAAGCTAATATTTGCTGATTGTTATAAGGATATTGATCGCTATCATTGCCAATAAAGCTTCCTTCAACTTCCGTGTTGATATAATAGTACTTCGTGTCACTAGTCTTATCAAAATAAGTTGTGGAGCAAACTTGACCATCTAAAACATCATTCACATAGTAAGAGGCAGTTATAATACTTTTTCCAGTATTTACATGCTCATAAGCCAATTTGTAATCCAGTTGATCAACAAAGTTTTTAATATCCCCTTCCGGTATTTCAACAATTCCGCATCCGGTTAATAAACATGAAACCGGAATCAAAAGTTTTAGTTTTAACTTTTTCATTTACTCACTAAAGGTATAAGTTGCTTCACCATAGCAACTTTCGGATTTGTTATTTTCGGAAGCGTTAATTGTCGCAAATTTTTCTCTTACCAGATATCCATCCGAGTTATATTCAATTTCAATATCCCACTTACCGTGGCATCTGATATCACTTGGATTTTTAACAATCAATTCCTTATTTGCTCCGAATACCCGACATATAAATCCATCATTATCACTTCGATAGTAATAAATTTTATCAAGTCCTGCCGGACGATATATTTTCGCTTCAAGTTGATATTTAGTTGCTAATGGTAACCCTTGACTATTTTCTTCCTCACATACCCAATTTTGCGGAGTAAGATGGAGTGGAACTTGCAAATAGTAGGATGAAGATGAAGTATTATATTTTTCAAGATCATCATTAAATTTTACATTCGATCTATTGACCGTGTTAGGAACTAAATCTTCGCTATAAGCAAAATAGTTTAAGCTACCTTTTACGGAGTAATGCTCATAGATATTGGTGGATTTAAACTTACTTACAATTTCATTCAACTCATCTTCACCAATATATCCTGGTAACGCTGTCTTATTATCGCCACAACTAGTCAAAATAGTTCCCAAAGCAAATAAAGCGGTAAAAGTTTTTAAATATTTGTATTGCATATTTTACCTCCTTAATTTTTCATTAATAAATTTTGATTTCCATTGATTTTTCGGTTATATGAATCTTTGAAACATCAAATTTGACTCTTATTGTGGAAGGAATATCTTGCGAATCCTTGACTAAAAGATATAAATCTTTGACATTGTCTTCATCTTTATATTTGCAATGTAAATATTTCTTATTGCCATAATCTAATAATTCTTCTGTTTCAAGTTCAAGACCATTCTCGTCTACATAATATGCATCATGCGGAATTTCCAACAAATACTGTTTGGTAAATACTTTAACTCCTAAACTTTGAATCATTTTATTGGAAATAGCATCAGAGGATAAAGTTATAAGTTCTCCTGTTTTGAAAAAGAAGATAATATTTGCTAAATCAAGTTGATGCTGATATTCCGTATTAAGGGCCTTTAATTCGTTCTTATATGCTTTACTGAGATTTGCCAGAGGATTTGCTTCATCTTTGCATTTGGCAAGGAAATCTTTGTGTTGTTTTTTCAAGTTCTCCACTGTACGTTTATAATTACCTTTTAAAGCATTGAGTTCACTTTCATAACGCATTGCTTCTAAATTTATACGTTTTTCTAATTCGTTATTCTTTTCGAGCTTAAAGTTTTCCTTAAATTCACGAATTTCCGCTGCGCGTTTACGATATGCATCACGGTCCTTATTCATCTTTTTGAATTTTTCAAATGAATCTAATTCATCATGGCGAATCTTAGCATACATTTCCTCAACGGTATCAAATATTTCTAAATTATTTTTCTTATGCTCACTATCCAATCTTGCTTTATTTTCATTGAATTCGGATTTTAATCTCTTTAATTCGGATTTTAATTTACTAGTTTTCTCAGCAATTTCTGGTTTGTTCTTTTCTTTGACAAGCTTTGCATCAACATTTCTAGCTTCCGATGAGTCTTTTTGGAATTTATCCTTTAAAGCAGCGATTTTTGGCTCATAAATATTTTTTACATTTTCGATACGCTCATCCACAACCGCATCATATTTATTGCCAACAAAATGTTTGGCCGTGTCATGATTTAAGAAGATTGCGTTTATCGAATCAAATTCAGTAATAGCTTCTTTAACTATTTTGCCATCTTTTCTAAATTCAATTTGCGTAAAGTCCAAATCAATTGTAAGCGAGTCCTTAACTTTGAAATCTTTATCCTTAGTCATAAACAAGACTTGATCCGACACTTTTAAACCAATTAAATTAATATCACCTATTACTTCTGTAGAGGCTACAGGAATTTTTGCACCGCTATTTTCCGATAAAGTAATCGCAGAAGTTGGGATTAAAACATCATAGGTTCCATCTTCTAAGTTCATTACCGCTGGTAATACGAATGTATTATTTCCTAACATTAATTTTCCATTTTTAATCTCACAGGTAATTAAGTTATCTTTTGGTACACGTGGATTAATACTCATTTCCGTTTCTTTATCAAACATATGGATACGGGAAACATCAATTGCAGCTTTGACAATTTGTCCTTTTTCTAAGCCATAGTTTGATCTTCCTTTAATAATTGCACGCGTTGAACTTTCACTAAAGCCATCACTGGTTTTATTAATCACTGTATAAATTAATGTTTCATTACCTAATTCTTCGAAATGAGAAATTTTAACGTCGATTAAGTATTTTGATTTTGCCACTACTTCTGGATCAAGAGACAAATCTTCACATCTTACACCAACAACAATTTCCTTTTTTCCATCAAAATATTGTGGTTGCACTTTGGCAAGTTGCGCTTGTGGTACGTCAATTGAATCATCGCTTCCCATAAAATCCACATGAATCATATCTTTTACTCTTTTTAATGTTGCATGGAAGAAATTCATTTGCGGTGTGCCAATAAATCCAGCCACGAATAAATTATTTGGATAATCGTATAGATTTTTTGGTGTATCAATTTGCATGATTTCACCTAAGTGCATAACAACAACTCGCGTACCTAAAGTCATAGCTTCAATTTGGTCATGAGTAACGTAAATAAATGTTGTCTGTAACTTCTCATGAAGTTTGGCAATTTCGCTACGCATTTGGGCACGTAACTTAGCATCTAAGTTAGAAAGTGGCTCATCTAAAAGCATAACTTTAGGATTTCTTAAAATAGCTCTTCCTAAAGAAACTCTTTGTCTTTGACCACCCGACATAGCTTTTGGTTTGCGATCTAAGTATTCAGTTAAATCGAGCACTTTCGCAGCCCAAAGAACTTTTTCATGTATTTCCGAATTTGGTACATGGCGAAGTTTTAGACCAAAAGCCATATTTTCATAAACGGTCATATGAGGATACAAAGCATAGTTTTGGAAAACCATTGCGATATCACGATCTTTAGGTTCAACATCGTTAACAATTCGATCCCCAATATAAAGTTCACCGGCACTTATGTCTTCAAGACCTGCAATCATTCTTAAAGTTGTAGACTTACCACAACCTGATGGTCCTACAAAAACAATAAATTCCTTATCTTTAATTTCCATTGTAAAATTAGAGACAGCTTTTGTGCCATTCGGATAAACTTTGTAGATATGTTCTAATTTTAATCCAGCCATAATTTTTTCTCCTTTACTTAACTATTGCAATACTATACGGTGGTAAAGTGACATTTCCATCTTTTTGTAAGCCAATGTATGTTTCATTATCGACGACAATCTGACCCACAACATTTTTGAATCCTTCACTTTTGAAATCAACATTTAAATTTTCAGCTGGTGAAAAATTGAATATTATTCCAAGTGAATTACCACTATAAGTTTTTCTTATAAATAAACATTTTGTATCTTCGCGATCCATTTTTACTAAGGAAAGATCTCCTCGAGCAATTTCCGGATTTTGATTTCTGATTAACAAACATTTTTTGTAAAAATTATACAATGAATCTTTATCGTTCATTTGATCTTTTACTGTTCCATGCGGATAGGCATAATCCGTAACACCTGAAATCATTTGACAATTGCCGGAATCTTCTCCCCATGGCATGGCAATACGGACATTTTGATCCGGATTAGAATCGCCAGCGTTAGATCCAACCATTCCGATTTCGTCACCATAATAAGTAAATGTTGTCCCATTCATCATCGATAGCAACGCGTAGCGAAATTTAGTGGTTTTTAAATTTACTTTCGATGTAAATCTCGGCATATCATGGTTATCAAGGAATGGCGCCGGAATGTAGCCATTTGCCATTTCCACATTATTTTGAAGTCCGGTATAGTATCTATCTAACATTCTACCTTCTTGATTAAGGGAATTGATAAGAGGACTAGACGGATCATTAACTGAAACTGTAAAGTTAAAGAATGAATCACAACCACTGCTATAATATTGATTTATTGTTTGTTTAGAGTCCCAACATTCACCAACAAGATAAGCGTTAGGTTTGATGTCTTTAACCCATTTATTAATTTTTGATAAAAATTCTACACTTTTACTATGACTATCATAATAATAGTACTTTACAGCATCTAATCTAAAGCCATCAATGCCTTTATCTAAATAGAATTTAATAATTTTTTTAAATTCTTCTTGAACAGCTTCACTATCGCAGTTAAACTCCGGCATATTGGATGTAAAATTTGCTTCATAGTAGAAATTCTTTCCGTTTACTTTATAAGCTTTAGTACTAGACGGAATATCCGCCTCCGTATTATAGAAAGAATAAAAATCCTTAAATTTGTCTTCTTCTTCCGTTAACTGTTCACCATTTAATTCTTTAGCATGTGCGTTAACAGATTTGCTAAACCATTCATTGCCATTACTTGAGTGATTTAATACTAAGTCTAAGATTAGTTTAATATCTCTTTTATGACATTCACGAATTAACTCTTCTAAATCATCCATTGTGCCATATTTAGAATCAATATTGTAGTAATCAATGACATCATAGTTATGATAAGAACCGGCCACATTAATTGGCATTAACCATATTCCATTGAAGCCTAAATCTTTAATATAATCTAACTTGCTTATCACACCTTGAAGGTCACCGACACCATCACCATCAAAATCATAAAATGAACGAACAAATATTTCATAATAATTTCGATAATTATCATCAATAATATTTGTAGTTTCTAAATCTTCCTTAATGTGCATTCCGTAAGGCCCTGATTCATTACAACCCATACATACTCCTGCTAATGATAGAGATATAATAGATAAAATTATTTTTTTTAAATTTTTCATAAATCTAGCCCTTAACAGCTCCACCGGTAACGCCTTCCACGTAATATCCTTGTAAACAGAAGAACAATATCATGATAGGGATTGAAACAACAACACCGGCAGCACAGAAAACTGGGAAGTACGTTGTACCAGCTTCTTTTGTTAACATTTGCTGTAAGCCGACCGCCACATTGAACAATTCAGTATGACCTCCAGCCATAACTGAGGCTAACATATAATCGCCCCATGGCGCGGTAAATGCTAATAAAATTGTATAAACTACGATTGGCTTTGAAAGTGGCATAATGACACGCCAGAAAATTGTGTTTTTATTTGCACCATCGATCATTGCCGCTTCATCTAAGGACTTTGAGATTGTATCAAAAAAACCTTTTGCAACATAGTAGTTCATAACGCATCCGGAAATATAAACAAGCACTAAACCGAATAATCCCGGTATACCATTAGCCAATCCTACTTGTTTGAGCATATAGTAGGTAACAATCATTCCTAAAAAGCCTGGGAACATACCTATAATAAGAATAATTTTCATATATCCTTTTCGCGTTTTGAATTGTAATCTTGAAAAGGCATAGGCACTAATTAGAGTTAATACTGTATTAAGTACGGACACTATTAAGGCAATCACAAAGGTATTTAAATACCAACGCCAGAAAGGATATGTTATATTTGTAATTAGTTGCTTGTAATTATCTAATGTCCACTGTTCAGGAATAATAAGACCTGCTTCATAACGAACGGCAAAAGATTGAATTACTAAATATACGAATGGAGCAAGCCAAATAATAGAAATTATTATAAGTATGACATAAATGATGGTTCTGCTTACTATTTCTCTTGCTCGCTTACCACCTTTCATCTTTCCGTTATCGAAAATCGAGAATCTTTTCTTAGTTCTGAATAATCCTACAAAAACAATTCCTTTTTCTCGCATAATATTTTTAATTACATCAACTAAAAGTATGATAGTAGATAAAACATAAAGGCATAAGAAGATAATAGCAAAAATCAATAAAACCTTGCTTTTATCCGCATATACTCCAATTTTCTTACCATAAATGGCTGCTAATACTAGGGTTGGGGCAATAATAGCGGCAAATGGCGCAATTAAATCTTCGCCATGTATCCTGTCTTTGCTCAAAGTTCTAAACATTATATAGCCAAATAAACTAAATGACGCCAATAAAATCAAAATAACAACTAGCGTTTTAAAATCAAATTGTCTATTGAATAGCGAATTGTATAAATAACGACAGCCCTCTCCTATATAATTAAATAGACCTTTCCCGGCAATCATAGCCACAAAAGCCATAATTATGATAAAAGAAACGATATTTATTAGTGTATAAAGAGTAGATTTTTTTCTTAAACTCATTGAAAGTCACCTTCATTCTTAACAGCATTTGTTCGATTGTAGAAAATCAATGATATAGAAGCAACTACAACGAAGACAATGATTCCGATAACAGAGGCAACACCATAATCTTTTGATACATTAGTCATCGCAATTTTATATAACCAAGTTATCAATAGGTCCGTTTGGCCAGCTCCATATACATTAATACTTATTGGTGTTCCGCGTACATTTGTAAATTGCGGATTTCCACCAGATAAGAGATAAATCACATTAAAGTTATTAATATTACCAACAAAATTGGAAATCAAGTATGGTCCTGTTACAAACATCATGTATGGTAAAGTAATTTTCATATACATCTTAAATGGACTTGCACCATCAATTCTTGCTGATTCATATAAATCTTGCGGAATGTTCATTAAAATTCCAGAACACATCAACATGGTATATGGAATACCAATCCACATATTAACAACGATAATCGTTATTTTTGCTATTAGAGCATCTTCTAAAAAACCGATGTTCTCGGTAATCAAACCAAGATTTTTTAATACAACATTAAGCGCACCAGTATCCTTACTTAAAAATTTAGATAAGAATAACAAGGATATAAATTGTGGAACAGCGATGGTAGTAATTAAAATAGTTCGCCAAAGTTTTTTCAATTTAATACCTTTTTTATTAATCATTAACGCGACTACCATACCTAAGAAATAGTTCGTAAATGTTGCAAAAAAGGCCCAAATAAGAGTCCATAATAATATTTGACCGAAAACATAAGCAAATTGGTAGCCATTATCACCAGTTAAACCAAATAATTTTTGAAAATTGTAAACTCCCACCCAATCAAATAACTCTTTCGGATTTTGATAAGTCGATGAAAAATTTGTAAAACCAACAATGATCATTAAGATAAGAGGAATGATGGTAAACATAACCACACCAAGTGTCGGAAAAGATAAAAGCACTTTGTGGAAATTCTTACCTACCAGACTATTTAAAGTTTCTTTATCACCAATACTTTTTCCAATCTTATTTAAATTTTCTAATTCATTATTTTCTTTTACTTGTATACTCCAGAGGAAAATAAAGATTCCAATCAGAACTATGGCTATAACAAAGTTTAATAAAATCATTAAACTATCATCCATAAAGACATCAACAGTTACATTTTTTATAGGATCTACAAATGATGTTTGTGCAACATATCCAAATGTTCCGATTTTTATAAAACATGGGATACCGGTTGTAATCATAAAATATAAAAACGCTACTTCATATATCAAGTACATAAATCCTTTAATATAAGAACGACGCGTAATGTGACCAAATCCCATAATTAAGTACGATAACTTTGTTTTCCAATCACCACTTACAAAAATTTCATATAACCTAACAAAATAATTGGCAATTCCTTTACCAATTTTTAAGCAAAATCCTACAATTGTCACAGAAATAAAGCGCCAAATTGCTTTAGGGATAGCGACAAAAAAGTTTAAGATTTTGTAAAAGAATCTTTTATAGGCAGGTAAAGCAAGATATTCGATAGTCGACATAAATTCACCTCTCTAAAAAAAACAAAGTATAGGCCACTATAAAAGTAGCCCATACTTTTGTGATTTAATTAACTTTAGTTACTGCTTTTAACGCTATCATTCATTGTTTTGACTAGGGCAACTAATTTTTCATCAGTTAATGAACTATCTTTAATACCCTCTTCAATTGCAGTTGCTAATGTAGCTGGAGCACTCCAGAAATTGCCTGGAACAGCAGTTTGTTCATGAGCAAATTTTGCTTGTTCAATTAAAACTTTAACGTTTGGATCAGCGGTAACTCTTTCTTCTGCTGCAGCTTCAAGATTACATGGTGCAATACCTTTTTCATCAAATCTCTTTAATTGTGCTGCTTTACCAGATAAGTATTTTGCTAATTCATTAGCAGCGACTAAACGATCTGTGTCACCAGCAGCTCTTTGTGGATTTATACCAAATAATTTACCACCTAAGAAAGCTCCTAAGTTTTTAGTTTCTCCATCAATAGTAATAGTTGGCATAGTTGCACAAGCATAATTGTCACCTAAAGCTTCTTTATAAGCTGCAATATCCCATGTACCTGCAATACAAGCAACTAGATTATTTGTTGGAGTTGGTGCTTCCATCTCATTTTGCCATGCAGGCGAAGACATGATTTGTTTAATAGCTTTTGCAGCTTTTAATCCTTTTTCCGTATCAAAATCAGCAGCTATATTTGCAATTGCACCATCAGCATCGAACGACATTTTATAATCGGCGCCGAATGTAAACATTGCTCCCCCCACCCAGAATGCTTCTTTAAGGTTGTAGCCGATTTTTTTACCACTCGCAGCAGCTTTGGACAACATGGTTTCAATTGATTTAACATCCTCTTCGCTGAAAAATGATTTATCATATTGAACATAGTAAGTATTATCGCCAGTATAAGGATAAGCATAGTACTCATCATTAAATGTTGCTAAACCTTTACCTAAGTCATTGTTATTTTCTTCGATAAATGTTGCATTAGAGCCAATAATTCTTGCTAATGCACCTTTTTGATATAAACCGGTAATTTTATCAGATGCAAATTCATAAACATCTGGTCCGACTTCCCAGTCTAAAACTTCACTATCTACTTTATCAGGTCCGTGTTCTACATAACTAATTTCATATGTATTCTCATCACCTGCAGCTTTTCTTGCAGCTTTGAAATCTTCAAAAAGTTGCAAGTTAAACTCTTTATCGGAGCCAGTACCTGAATACTCTAATTGAATAGTTTTAGGTCCTCCTGGTGTTGCTGTTGATGGTGTACTCGTATTATCACCACAACCGGCTAAACCTAACGCTAAAATTGACGCAGCTCCTAGGGCAAAAAATCTTTTTTTCATTTAATTTCCTCCTTGATTTAAATTTGCCATTTTACTTCTAGACATTTATCTTCAAGTAAGAAGTAGCTATGGATTCAAAGATTATTGATTATTGCTATTTAATTGCATAATTTTGTAGATTTTAGCCACTAATGTACTTTAGACAATATGATTTTGCCACATTATGCGTAGAGTGTCAACAAAAAATGGTAAGCGCTTTCGATTTTTTTTGATTTTTTTATTCGCTAAAAAAAATAAAGACCAACTAGGGCCCTTATTTTTATCTATCATATTTTATAGCGTATTTTTTTAATCGCTCTTGTAACTCATTGGACAAGTCTTTCTTTGCGATACGATAGCTCCAGTTATCAGTGGAAACAGTCGATGGTAAATTCATTCGTGAATGTCCATCTAGTGCCAATAAATCTTGCATCGGAATAATGCACATCTTGGCTTTCGAAGCAAAGGCAAGTTCCACAACTGTTTTAACAATATCTTGGCGCGTCTCATCTAAAACGGGAACATTCAATTTAGCACATTCATTATGTACATCCCAAACAAAAGTGCGATATTGATCATCATTTAAATCACAGATGTATTGGTATAAAGGCATATTGTCATGTGTTCCGGTATAAATCACAAAATTTTCAGTGCAATTTGAAGGCTTATGCTCATTTGTCGGATTGCCATCGAAAGCGAATTCCAATACTTTCATACCAGGATATTGCGTATCAGCCATTAACTTACGTACTCCATCATCAATCAGTCCTAAATCTTCCGCGACGATTTTTAAATCTAATTTATCTTTAAATAAATCAAATTTCGGTCCTTCTTCCCAATGACCATTGCGAGCATTTTTATGATCAGCAGGAATCGCATAGTAACGATCAAATCCTCGGAAATGATCAATTCTTAGAATATCATATAGCTCAAAAGCTTTACTAATTCTTTGATTCCACCACTCATAATGAGTTTTTCGCATATATTCCCAATCATAGATAGGATTTCCCCAAAGTTGTCCATCATCGGTAAATGCATCAGGTGGACAACCTGCTACTAATTTAAGGCCTTTACTTTCCGTTAATACAAATAGTTCAGGATTTTTCCATACTTCAACGCTATCGTAGGCGACATATAGTGGCATATCACCCATAATTTCAAGGCCATTATCTCTTGCATAAGTGTGTAGTTTATTCCATTCATATAAAAATTCATATTGCGTCCATTGCCAAAATAAATATTCGTGCTGGTGACTTTTTATAATCTCATTTTCTAATTCCTCGGAATAATCCTGATAATGTTCTTCCCAATTTGTCCAAGCCTGATAGTTATGCATTTCTTTAATTGTCATAAAAACAGCAAAATCTTTATAACTAGCTTTTGCAACAAATTTCACAAAATTTCGATTATGTATATTAAAATTTGTAAAAGCCTTTTTTAATACCGCTATTTTGTTTTGAAACAACAATTCATAATTTACACGATTATCGGTATAATTAAATTTTAAATCTTTATAGTCTTTTACTCTCAATAAACCTTTCTTACGCAAAATATCAAAGTCAATTAGGAAATAATTCAAAGCCGTAGATGACGCTGATTGATATGGGGAATCGCCATAATTTGTCGGCACTAAAGGTAGAACTTGCCAAATTTTCATTTTTGATTTTTTTAACCAATCTACAAAGTCATAAGCTTCCTTACCCAAAGTTCCGATTCCATATTTAGATGGTAAGGATGTAACGTGTAATAAAATACCTGCGTTTCTTTTAAAGTTCATAATAACTCCCTTGATAAACTATTGAAATAGTTATTCACTAGTATTTTAGTGATATTCAAATTCATATGCAAGAGTTTTGAAATTTAGCACGAAAATTTTCTGTTAGTAAAATTATTTTTATAGTAAAGATTCATTTATTACATTTTAAATAGGCAAGAAATTTTTTTTTGATATAATAGTAAATATAAGGAAATAAGGAGAGTCAATATGTTAGATAAAGCTATAAAAAAATTAATTAAGGACGAAAGAGTTTCATATAAAAAAGTTTATAATGCCATAAAAAAATACGACAAAATTGTCATTTTCCGTCACGAAGTACCTGATTTTGATGCTCTCGGTTCCCAAATGGGATTCTATATTTGGTTAAAAGACAATTTTCCTCACAAAGAAATACATTTAACTGGTGAAAACCATGTGACTTTGACTAATCGTCTATATCCAGAAATGGAAACGATCAATGATAAGTGGTTCAATGAAAATCGTTTTCTTGCCATCGTCTTAGACACCGGAAATTCCAAGCGCATTTCCGATCAAAGATTTCAAAAAGCAGATTTTATCATAAAAATTGATCATCATCCTAATCATGAGCCCTATGGAAATGTCGTAATCGTACATGAAGAACTGGCATCATGTGCCGAACTCGTTGCAAATATGCTTATATCTTTCCATAAGAAAATGAGTAAAGAGGCAGCAAAATATTTTTACTCTGGAATTGCCGGTGATTCAGGACGATTTTTATATAATTCTACTTCTTCTCATACTTTTGCAATTTCAAAATTGCTTCTTGAAACCGGTATTGATTTATCTAGAGATGTTTATCAGAAAATGTATCAAAAAAATATCGATGATTTAAAAGTTACGGCTTACGTGTTAAATAATTTTAAAGTTTCTAAAGGTGGTGTCGCCTACTACGTTCTTCCCGATGATATCCAAAAAAGTTTAAAAATAACCGCAGAACGCGGTAAAGAAAATGTGAATTTGTTTGCAAATGTCGAAGGAATTAATGCTTGGTGTTCAATTACGCAAGACACAAAAAAAGATGAATGGCGAGTTTCAATTAGATCCAAGGAAATTCCTATTAATGGTGTTGCCTCTATGTTTGGCGGTGGTGGGCATGAGCAAGCCGCCGGAGGAAAACTTAAAGATATCGCAGAACTTGATAGTCTTATAAATGAATTAGATAAATTATTTATAAAATAGCGAAAAAGCCAGGAATTATTCTGGCTTTTATTTTCCCTTATAGTTCCGATATGAAGTATGCATATCATAACCCGAATTATAATGATGACCTACTTGCTGTTCACTTGGCGGTAATTGCATATAATTTCCATATGACAATTTTAAAAACTCGTCATATTCTTTTGGCACTTTACATACTAAATCTTCAAATGGCCAATCTATGAATTCCTGAAGGAGACGTGTCGGATAAATGTTATTTTTATTAAGATAATTGCCACATTGCATATTAGCGACAAACGCCGAATCATTTATGTTTATTTTTTTCATGCTTTTTTCATATAATTTTTTTGACCAATTATTGATATTTAAAAGAAGAAATGGTGAAAGTAATATATCAATTAAAATATCAGTTATAAAAAATTTAAGGCGTGGTTTTCGCATTAGATTTACTGGCCAAGAAACAAAAAATAATATAGCTTTCAACATAATTTTTCGATCCATTTTTTTCTTTTTCTCCAAGGGGTTTTTGGAGATTCCGTCTATTGGAAAAATATCAATATAGACGCCATGATTCATAGGAACGTGACAATAAATTTTTTCGATAAAGGTAGTATTAGAATCTCTTAATTTAGAAAAAATATAAGGATAATGCTTATCACTACGATAAGATTGGAAAAATATATCACCCACAAAATGCTTTTCTGCCAATTGACAAAATTTATCATAATCCGGTCTTGGCATACCAACATCAATATCATCATCCCAAGGTATGAAACCCGAATGCCTGATAGCGCCTAAAAGTGTGCCACCAATCAAAAAATATGTGAGATGATTTTTCTCGCAAAAATCTATAAAATGCTTTAACAAATCTCTTTCTTTCTGCTGTAGTTCATTCATAACAAAATTTTAACCTAATTTTTAGAATTCAATATTTTGAATTTCATAAATCTTAAACAATTTCGACCAAACTCCTTTATTATCGAAAATACAAAAATTATGACTGACATCATTATATTTAAACTATTTTACTAATACAAGCAATCCTTTAAATATTAAAAATATTTATTAATTGATTAACCATGCCAAAAAAGCTAAAATTAATTAGTGAAGGTGAATGCTCATGTACTTTATTCCCATGCATGTATATAGCGAATATAGTTTTTTGAATTCCGGATTGACTTTGGAAAAGTATTTTACCTTTGCCAAAAAAAATAATATTAAAATTTTAGGGATTTCTGATTTAAATGTTGTATTTAGTTTTCCCATATTTAATAACTACGCTAAAGAAAACAATATTCAACCACTTTTTGGAATGGATTTTTTTCTAAACAAGCACTTAATAACAGCTTATATTATCAATGAAAAAGGCTATTTAAACCTTATTAAAATTACAAACTTTCTCCAAACAAACGAAATCACTTTGGACTTCTTAAAGGATCACCATGATGGTCTTTTCTTTATCGTCTCTGTTAATGTCAATAACTACTTGGAGACTTTGCCCTTAATTACTAATCTGAGTGCCTGTCTTTCCAATTTATTTATTGGATTAGAAATATACACTGACTCAGAAAAAAATCAAATGAAGGATATTATTAAAAGCATTGAAAAAGATTATAAATTTATTGCTTTTCCTCATATTAAATACTTAAAATCCGAAGATGCAATAGTGCTAGACATTGTAGACGCTATCAAAAATAACAATACGCTAGATTATCAAGCCAAATCCGGCTCTATGTATTTAAAAAGTGATGCAGAAATTGAAGCGTTATATAGCGATTTCCCTTTATATGATTTATCAATTATGCTGAACGTAATTGATTTTGATTTACAAAAGGGTCGGGGAAATTTGCTTAAATATGTTAATGATAATTCGGAAAAGGCTCTGCTTAGAGAGCATTGTATATCCGGATTAGAAAAGAAAAATCTTTTAAACAATGAAGAATATATTTCCCGTTTAAATTACGAATTAAAAATCATTGATCAAATGGGATATAACAATTATTTTTTAATTGTTGAAGATTACGTAAAATTTGCTAAGACACATGATATTTTAGTTGGGCCAGGCCGAGGATCCGCTGCTGGTTCATTGGTGGCATTTGCTTTAAATATAACTACTCCCGATCCAATAGAACATCATTTATATTTTGAGCGTTTTTTGAATCCAAGTCGAAGAACCATGCCAGATATTGATATAGACTTTGAAGACATCAAGCGCGATGAAGTTGTGTCTTATTTAAAGCAAAAATATAGTAAAGAAAGAGTGGCCAATATTGTAACTTTTCAAACTATCGGTGCAAAACAAGCCTTACGAGATATTGGACGTGTTTTTCAGATTGATAATTTCGAAATTAATTATTTGAGCAAAGCTTTAGGTCAATTTACCACTTCTTTTAAAAGCAGTTATCAAACAAATTTAGCTTTTAAAAATTTAATTGACAAAGAGCCACATTATTTAAATATTGTGCGTTTAGCTTCCAAGATAGAAGGCTTAATTCGTCAATCCAGTCTCCATGCGGCCGGCATTATCTTAAACAATGAAAATATCGAGCAAGTCTTACCAGTTTTAAAAGATTTAGAGGGTAATTTAACCTCACAATACGAAATGTCATATCTTGAAGAACAAGGATTTTTAAAGATGGACTTGTTAGCCTTACGAAATCTCACAATTATTAAAGAAATTTGTGCGCGATCAAATGTTAATCTTAACCCATATTTTTTGCCATATAACGACGAAAAGGCCATAAAAATTATTCACGACAATTGTACAATGGGAATATTTCAATTAGAATCACCGGGCATGAAAAAATCCATAGACATATTAAAGCCTTCAAGTTTTGCTGATGTTGCTGCTCTTATTGCCTTATTTAGGCCTGGTCCTATGGGAAATATATCTACTTATGCCTTAAGGAAAGAAGGAAAAGAGAAAATACCCCATCTAAATGAGAAACTCACGGAAATTTTATCTTCTACCTACGGAATTATTATTTATCAGGAGCAAATCATTAAAATAGCGACAGATATGGCCGGATTATCGCTGGCCGAGGCAGATAATTTCCGTCGCTCAATCTCCAAAAAAGATTTAAGCAAGATGGATGCACTTAAGGATGACTTTATTGGCGGTTCAATAAAGAATGGCTATAAAAAAGAGGATGCGGAAAAAGTTTTTGAGACAATTGTAAAATTTGCTTCTTATGGTTTTAACAAAGCTCACTCTATATCATATGCCTACATTTGCTGTCAGATGGCTTTTTTAAAAGCCTACTATCCTTTGGATTTTTATTCGGTAATTTTAGAGCATGAATCTGGATTTACTAGTGATAAAATCTACGAATACTTACGGGAAATACGTGCTCAAAATATTGAACTTCTTCCGCCAAGTATAAATCTCTCCGGGAACTCATTTACTATTCTTAATGGCAAGTTATTATTTCCCTTAAGTGCCATTCGCGGTATCCAAAGCAAATTTGTTGAGTTAATAATAAATGAAAGAGAAAATTATGGTAACTTTCCTGATTTCTTTAATTTAGTTACTCGTCTATATAAACATCATATAAACGAAAATATCATAATGCGCTTAATTGATTCCGGTGCTTTAGATGAATTTGCAAATCGTGCAACTTTACGTGCTTCTATTGCCAATGCCTTAAATCAGGCATCATTTAATTCAACTCTTGATGTTAGTTTGCTCTCCAATAGCGATTTTGGCTTGCATTTTGAACTAATCCAAAAAGAAGATGATTATTTATTTAATCTGCAACAAGAATTTGAAGCGCTAGGCATTATGCTATCCTCTTCGCCTCTTAAATATAAAAAAGAAATATTAAAAAACAATAATACCATAGCTATTATGGAAGCAAAAAAGACAACTCGTTCTTGTAAAATTGGGGTTATACTCCTAAAAAATAAAATTATTAAAACTAAAAAAGGAACTCAAATGGCTTACCTTTCTTGCAACGATGAAAGTGATGATATAGAAGTTATCGTCTTCCCCCGTGAATATGAAAAATATTGGCCAATACTTAAACCTAATAGTGTGCTCATTATTAAAGGCTATTTTGAGCACAATGACAATAAGGCTTTTATAGCCGAAGAAATTAAAAAATTGGAGGAATAAAAATGAAAAAAATCATTATTATTGATGGCAATTCTCTCTTGTTTCGTGCTTATTTTGCAACATTTAATCCCAATGCTCCTTTAATGCGTGCAAAAGATGGCACACCCACTAACGCAATTTTTGCTTTTTCGAATATGCTCGCGCGAATTATCAATGGTTTTAAAGGCGAAGAGCGCTTTCTCGTAGTTTTTGATACAGGTAAAAAGACTTTCCGCCATCAAGAATTAGATTCATATAAAGCCAATCGTAAACCAGTCGATAAAGAATTAATTGAACAAATGCCAATTGCCCGTGAACTTTTATCTGCCTTAGGAGTTTATACATATGAATTAGAGGGTTTTGAAGGCGATGATATTGCCGGAACAGCCGCTAAATTGGCCCAAAGTGAAGGCTATGAAGTAACCATTTATACCTCCGATAAAGACTTTTTACAACTCATTGACAAACACATAAAAATTAATTTAATCAAAAAAGGTTTAAGTGACATTAGAGTTATGGATGAGGATACTCTTTTTGAAGAGATGGGTCTTCGTCCAGATCAGATTCCGGACTTTAAAGGTTTAATGGGCGATTCCTCGGATAACTTAAAGGGTATTCCAGGAATCGGAATCAAAACCGCAGTAAAATTATTAAATGAATTGGATAATCTTGAAAATATTATTGAAGCTGCAAAAACAAGAACAGGCAAAATATATACTTCTATTATTGAAAATCAAGAGTCTGGCAAACTTTGTAAGCATCTAGCACAAATTAAAACTGACTTATTATTGCCATTTAATTTAGAAGATACAATCTATTATGGTTTTGATTTTAACCGTCTTTCGGAATTTTGTAAACGTTATGATTTAAGAACACTGATGAATAAAATTGATCAAAAATTTATTAGGACTACCAGCAAGTCAACAAATATTGATTATAAAGAAGTAAAAAGTCTCCCAGAAATAAGTGATAATATTGTGGGTCTAGCATTAAATTACGATGAAACAAATTACTATGATAGTTCTATTTCCGGTATTGCTATTTCTACTCTGAATAATATTTATTATCTTAGCATTGAAGATGCTAAAAAAGATTCAAGATTAAAAAGTATTCTTGAGAGTAACGAGATAAAAAAATGTTGCTATGACTTTAAGGCTAATAAAGTGGCATTGTCAAGAATTGGGATAAATTTATCAGGCTTGACTTTTGATCTTTTAATTGCCTCTTATATGATTGATTCATCTTTAAACAACAATATAGATGCAATTTTTAACTTTTTTTCGACGTCTCTAACTCGCCAAGATGATGTTATAGACTTATTTTCCGATAACAGCAAAGAGATAAAAAGAGTTTGTGAAATAGCGTTTTATTCTTTACACTTAAAGCACGATATTGAAAAACAAATTTCGGATTTACAATTATTTAAGCTATATAATGAAGTCGAATTGCCATTAACAAATGTTTTAGCCAAAATGGAAATTGAAGGATTTCCGCTAAATGCCCATCAATTAAAAGAAATCGGACAAGCATTTTATGACAAACAAAAAGAATTAGAAAATCGAATTTACGAAATAGCCGGTGAAAAATTTAATATTGCTTCTCCAAAACAAATTTCGGAATTATTAATAAGGCTTGGTGTATTTGAAGGAGATAAAAAATTCTCTACTTCTATCGATGTTTTGAAAAAAGTTGCTCATAAGCACGAAATTATTCCTTTAATCTTAGAATATCGTAAATACGCCAAATTAACCTCAACATATATTGATGGATTACTTGTCCATATTTATGAGGATGGTAAACTTCATCCGAAATTTAACCAAGCTGAAACTACGACTGGACGATTGTCATCCTCAAATCCTAATCTTCAGAATATTTCTGTTCGCGATGAAGAAGCGAAATGTATTCGCAAAGCCTTTTACTATAATGACGATTATTACATCTTATCATTTGACTACTCACAAGTTGAATTAAGAGTTTTAGCAGCACTTAGTAACTGTACGAAATTAATTGATGCATTTAATAACGATGAAGACATTCACGAAGCAACTGCCAGACATGTTTTTCATAAGACTGAGATTACAAGTGCCGATCGCCGAAAAGCAAAAGCCGTCAATTTCGGCATAGTTTATGGAATTTCCGATTGGGGTTTATCAGAACAATTAGAGATTTCTGCTTTTGAGGCCAGAGAAATCATTAAAAGTTTTTACGACACTTATCCGGAAATTAAGTATTTTATGTCCAACATTATCACAAATGCTGAAAAAGATGGCTATGTAAGAACGATATTTGGACGTGTCAGATATTTAAGAGAAATTCACGATCCAAATTATCAAGTGCGAGAATTTGCCAAACGGGCCGCTACAAACGCACCTATTCAGGGAACAGCTGCGGATTTAATCAAAATGGCGATGGTAAATATTGATAAAATGCTTAGCGAAAATAAATACGAGACCAAATTAGTTTTACAAATTCATGATGAATTAATTTTTAAAGTTCCCAAAAACGAAATAAGTATTGTCAGTAAAAAAATTAAAAACTTAATGGAACAAGTTTATCCGAAATTACCGGTAAAATTAAAAGTAGATGGTAGTTATGCGAAAACTTGGTATGATGCAAAGTAGGTGAAAATATGCCGGAATTACCAGAAGTTGAAACAGTAAAAAGAATTTTAACGCCTCTTTTAGTTGGAAAAACTATTCAAAAAGTAGAAATTTTATATCCGAAAATGATATTATCTCCACTTAACGAGTTTAAAAATAAATTGGAAGGAAAAACTTTTTTAGATATTCAACGAAAAGGAAAATACTTACTTTTTTATTTAAGCGACAATTTAGTCTTGATTTCTCACTTAAGAATGGAAGGAAAATATATTGAGTTACTTAAGGATGAAACAAAAAGCTCGCATGCCCGGGTTATTTTCACCTTAAATGATGGGAAAAGGATTTCCTATGATGACACCCGCTGCTTTGGAATCATGAAACTAATTGAATCTGATAAACTAGATCAAGAGGAAATGCTTAAAAAACTTGGGCAAGAACCTTTTGAAATTAAAAATATTGATAATTTAAAAGAAAAATTAAACACAAACGTTCCTATTAAAGTATCTATTATGGACCAAAGCATTATCGCCGGATTAGGAAATATTTACGCCGATGAAGTTTTATTTATGAGTAAAATCAATCCTTTAACTCCCTCAAAAGATCTTAGCGACGAGCAAATAAAAAGCCTTGTAGATAACGCGGTTATCGTCTTAAATAAAGCCATTAAATTGGGTGGCTCAACTGTCAAATCTTATCATGCCGCACGAGGAATTGATGGCATGTTTCAACACGAACTTTTAGTCTATGGAAAGAAAGGATCTACTTGTTCAAATTGTGGTTATAAGCTTAAAAAAATTACCGTTGGCGGTCGCGGTACCACCTATTGTCCTAAATGCCAAAAATTGCAATTTAACAAAACCGTTGTGGGAATTGTCGGAAAGATAGCCTCCGGTAAATCTACTGCTTTAAATTATTTTAAAGATCTCGGTTATGATACTATATCTAGTGATGAAATTGTTCATAACTTGTATAAAGATAACACTGTAATTGCAAAAATTAAACGCCATTTTAATAAAGCTATAACAAACGATAAAATCGATAAAAAAATTATTAAAGAAATCATCTTAAAAGATGCCAAGAAAAAACTTTTTCTAGAAAGTATAATTCACCCTTTAGTGGAGGAACAATTATTAAATTTTATAAAAAATTCTCAATCAAAATTAGTTTTTCTTGAAGTACCCTTACTATTCAGTTCCCATATGGATTATATGTGCGACTACATAATAGGCATAGATATATCCGAAGAAAAACAAATTCAGAACCTAAAGAAAAGAAAAGTCGAAGATATTGATGGGTATCTGAAATTAAATCAAAATAATGCGTTTTTTGAAAATAAAGACAAAATGGATTTTATAACCACTCCGGATATTAATATTGTTGAACTACAAAAAGAGTTAGCTAAAATCTTACAAACTATTTTAAATAAACTACCTAATTAATTTTAAGTTTTCTCGCATGAATAATATCATATGGTTTAAATCTTTCATGTGTTTTGATTTGTACAATATTCTTCGCAATTGTATAAGAGCCTACTGCTTTTTTTTCAAAATAAAGTGCTAGCAGTTTGAATTTTTTTGGTTTTTGACCGGGCGAAATTTTAAGGTATTCTTCTCCTTGGACAATTTTGTTTTTAATCTCTATATCAGCTAGGCCATTTTTATCATCATAACCACGTACGATTCCAATAAAGTCGCCGGCATTTTTAAACTCATCATTTAAAACAAATAATTGCTCATTGGGTGTTACCTCACCATTTAAAAAGCCATGTCCGGTCAAACGATTTTCACCATATGACATTAATTCATAATAGTATTTAAAATTTAATTTTTTCTTTGCATAATAGTCATCAATACATTTTCGATAAGCTGAAATTATTGATGCAAGATAATTATAAGACTTCATTCTGCCTTCGATTTTTAAAGAGGCGACCCCTGCTTTGATTAAAGCAGGAATATATCTTATCGCGCAAAGATCTTTACTTGACATTGCAAAATATTCATTCTTTTTATTAATTTTTCGCTGATCATTATAAAGAAAATATTTCCAACGGCAAGAATGAGCACATCCTCCCCTGTTGGCATCGCGCAATGTCATAACGTTTGAAAGCATACATTTGCCTGAATATGATGAACACATTCCGCCATGAATAAACACCTCAATCTCAACTGGTGTATGCGCAGTTATTTCTTTAATTTCTTTAATCGAACATTCGCGGCCTAAAACTACTCTTGTTATCTTAAATTGCTGGTAATATTTAATAGCTTCTTCATTTAAAGTCGATAATTGCGTGGAAATATGCATTTCATTTCCCACAAATTTATTATTAAGATTTATTAAATCTAAGGATGATGTAATAATCCCATCAACCTGGCATTTTTTTAATGCCCTTAAATACTCTAAGGCCTGCTTTTTATCTTCGTTGTGCATTATCATATTACACGTTACATAAACTTTCTTGTTCAAATTATGCGCAAATTTCACCGCCTCATCTATATCTTCTAAAGTAAAATTAGAAGCATGAGAACGAAGAGACATTTCTTTCCCACCTATGTAAACTGCGTCTGCGCCATAAATAAGCGCTAATTTAAGACGATCTAAGTCACCGGCCGGTGCAAGTAATTCAACCCTTTTCATAGCGCTTTCTCCTTATATATCGAATCTTGATACTTAAACCCATTTTCGATTTTTAAATTTAAATTTGCTAAAATAATTAAAACTTTGTCTTCCGTAATTTTATTATGTAAAATATCTTGAACAAGTTTTACGATTTTTTGAAATTTCTTTACATTTATAAAATTTGAATCCAAATATATATATTTGGCATTTAGCATTAAAGACATATTTTCTAGATAAGATAAGATATATGGTCGATATATAACCGTACCATATTTATTTTCCGTAATGTGATAAAAATCATTTCTTGTGTCTTCTCTTAAAAACAAATTGGTTTTATCGTATTCTCGATGGACATGATTTTGATATAGTGTTAATAATTTGCGATAACTTTGGTACATTGGTGCGTAACCAAAAACCAAAGCAAATGAATCTCCTGCTTTTAAGGTTTTGTAAGTATCTTGTAAGGTAATTTCGCTACTTATACCAATTGTAATTTTACTATTTAATTGATACGCAGCTAATTCATCTTGTTGACAAACCAAAGTATAAGGATTAAAAATTATTCGATCTGGAGAAATCTTACTTTTTAAATAATTAAGTGCTCCGACATCTTGGATAATAAAGGAAACATTTAGAGTACAAAGTTTATCAACTTCTTTTTTAAAATCTAACAATTTACTTTGATGAATTAAAGCATTGAGCAAAAGAAATATTTTCTTAAGTTTTGTAGCTTTTTTTATTTCGGAAAAAGTAAAATAATTTGGTGCAAAAAGCGTATATTTTTTATAACCCATAACATATCCATCCGCTTTTAAATGTAAATCTTCCAATGATTTTATCGATATTAAAACTTGCGGTTTATTTATAGTAATATCAATGATATGACGCAAATTAGCTAATATTTTCAAATCAGATTTATAAATATATTGAGCATTCGTAAGTTCAATTTCCTTATCACATAAACTCGCTAAATAAATCAAGGCGTGAATAAGGCGATGATCTTTGGGACTATTTATAAATGGATCTAACTCTATTTTAGAAGGGTAAATTATTAATTCATCTAAATGATAAGTATATTTGACATTTAGCAGATCAAAAATTTTTAAAATTTCTTTTAAACGATCTGATTCTTTATATTTTAAGCGCTCAATGCCCTGGAAAATACTTTTTTCTCTACAGTTTACCGCCAAAGAGAATAACATCAAAGACAAATCAATGCAATTATTCAAATTTAATGAAAAGCCTCTTAATGCCGATTGATAGATAGTTAATGTATCATCTTCAAATTGCATCTTTGCTCCAGCATCTTGTAAAATTCGAAGAATAGCACTATCCGGTTGAAGAGAATTTAAAGATATGTTTTTAAATTTTGTTTCTTTCTTATTTAAGGCAAGTGCAAAGAACAAACTAGCATTAGAAAAGTCACCTTCAACAATTAAATTTTTGCCCTGATATTTTTGTCTTCCTTTAACATAAGCTAAATTTGCCTTTACAGAAAAATATTCCATTATCTTTAAGGTCATATTCACATACCCATAAGAATTTATTTCACTTTTAATGCACATGATTGTGTCGCTAGTTCTTTGTGGTAGAGATAACAAGAATCCAGAGATAAATTGCGAAGATTTCGCACCATCTAGGGTGATTTTGTTTTGTTTTATTTCCCCACATATATTTAAAGTATTACCGCATTTATTAAAGACCACATTATTTTCTTTAAACATTTGCTCATATCCATCAAGTGGTCGATTACATAAATCATCATTCATTGTAATTATTAATTCTCTCTTAGGATAAATGATTAAAAATAGTGGAATAATAAATCTTAATAAAGTTGCGGAAGAGCAAACATTTATTTTAAAAGAACTTTTATCGAGAATCTTTCTTTTATAAACAAAAAGAGAGTCATTTCTTTTAATAATATTTCCACCCAAAACTTTTAATGCCTTAATCGTGGCATCAACATCTTCACTATGAGAAAAATTGGAAATTTTCGATGTAGAATCAGCTAGAAAAGCACAAAACAAAGCCCGAATAGTAATGCTTTTACTACCCAATAAAGATATTGTTTGAAAATCTTTTTTACTATTATTTTTTACTTTAATGTTCATAATTAGTGTTCTTTATTATTTTTGTAACTTCGGCAAACGAGATGGTTTCTTCAGAGTCAGAGATTGCACTATTGGGTGAAATATGGGCTTCTAAAATAACTCCATCGGCTCCGGCACTGAAGGCTGCCAAGCACATGGGATAAATTAGCTTTCTTTTACCGGTAGCATGAGATGGATCAACAATAATTGGTAAGTGAGTTAATTCTTTCAATATAGCAACAGAACTTAAATCCAGAGTGCTTCTCGTGTAACTTAGTGGCGTACGAATACCTCTTTCACATAGAATAACATTGTTATTTCCTTGCTTCATAATATATTCGGCAGAGCACAACAATTCTTCAATTGTATTATTAAATCCCCGCTTTAACAAAATGGGTTTATTGATTTGACCAAGTTTCTCAAGTAAAGCAAAATTTTGCATATTTCTTGCTCCCACCTGAATTATATCTACACATTGAATAAATCGCTCAATTTCCGCAATATCGGTAATTTCCGAGACAACTGGCAAATTAAATTCATCGCCAATTTTCTTGAGAATATCTAAACCTTCTTTTAAAAGTCCCTGAAACGAATATGGGTTAGTGCGAGGTTTAAATGCCCCTGCTCTTAAAATATTAACGCCACATTCTTTAGCCTTATAAGCAATTTTTCGCATGGAATCTTCACTTTCTACTGCACAAGGACCAGCAATAATTATTTTTTTATTTCCGCCAATTATGCAATTCTTAACTTTTATAAGCGTCGATTTAGGTTGATTCATTCTTAAAACTAATTTTAAATCATAACATGGTTTAACTTCTTCGATTTCAGCTTTGAAATTTAATTTTTCAAATTCACGATAATCTAAATCATCAATAAAAAGAACAAATCTTCCATCGACTTCATGCATTGAAAAAAATATGTCGTTTTCATTTAATTTATTTTTTATACTTGCAAAATTAGCGGTCCTTTTTAGATATATTTTCATTCTCTTCACCTAGTTTCTTTTTCATCGCAATAATTGCTTCTTTATATCCTGCAAAACCTTTGCCCATAATTGTTAAAAAACAGGCTTCGCTTGTAACTAATACTTGACGATAACTTTCTCTTTTTTTTACATCACTTAAGTGCACTTCAATAGCAGGAATATCTACTGCTCGCAAAGCATCTAATATCGCAATAGAGTAATGAGAATATGCTCCCGGATTAATTATAATTCCCGCATATTTCCTATACGCTTTTTGTATTTTTTCAACTATTTCACCTTCATAATTGGAGCAAAATATGTCTACTTTAAGATTTTCTTGTTCCGCAGTAGTATTAATATACTCACAAAGATCACGATAACTATTCGCACCATAGATTTCTTTTTCGCGTATTCCCAACATATTTAAATTAACACCGTTAATTATTAATAATTTCATAAAATTTCCTCGCAATTTCCTCTACTGCATCTTCAATGGTTTTATTATTCTCAACAATAATATCCGCATATTTTTCATATTTTTTTTCTCGTTCTTTTAAAAGCTTAAGGTAATCCTTTTTATTAGATGATAATGGTCGATTGTTAGAAAATTCTATTAAATCAATATCCCGTTTTATATAAACCACGAAAGAATTTTGCTTGAGTAATTTGATATTTTCTTTCTTTGTAATAATTCCTCCGCCGGAAGAAATAACCTCGCCATTTTGGAAACTAATAATTTTTACAAATTGGTGTTCTTTCATACGAAAGGCATTTTCTCCACATTTTTTAATAAAATCTGTTATTTTGACTCCTTCGTTTTCTTCGATAAGCATATCCAAATCAACAAAATCTTTCTTTAAATACTTACTCAAATAAAATCCAATTGTGGATTTACCGGCGTAGGGCATACCGATTAAAGCAATATTTGCATACTTTTCAAATGTTGCTTTCCAAACCAGCTCATTTTTTGCTGGAGGTATTTCTACTTTTTGAAATAATTGTTCACTCAAACGGGCTTGTTCAATTAACATATCAAGGCCATTAACTGCGGTTATATTTAAACTCTTTGCTTCTTGTAAGAGGAACGTATTAAAAGGATTTGCAATTAAATCTATGACAGCATTTAAGTTTTTAAATTTTTTAAGATTTATCAAGGGATGAAAAGAAGATTGATCCATCCCTCGCGGTGTAGCATTCACAATAATATCAATTTGCTTCTTACTTAGTTTATTGTAAGTTAGACAATTTTTTTGATTCTTTCTGCTCACTTTATAAACTGTCCTTGCCTCTAGTTCATACATGACCGTTTCGATTGTATTACTAACTCCGCCTGTTCCTAATATGGCCACTATTTTATTTTTAACATCTATTTTATTTTTAAAGAGCAAATACTTAAAGCCGTCATAATCCGTGTTGTATCCTTTTAAAACACCATGCTCATTGATAATAGTATTGACCGAATTAGTTTTACGTGCAATATCATCTAATTCGTCTAAATATTTAATCACAATTTTTTTAAAAGGTTTAGTGATATTTAGACCCTGAAATTTCTTTGCTTCAAAAATTTGCGAAAGTTCAGATTCCTTTGCCGAGTACAAAAAATAATCATCATTATGAAAAAGATGATGGATATACTTAGAAAAACTATTGTCTACTTTGCTACCTATTAAACCAAATCTCATTGTTTTATAAATCCTTTACCATAGTATTCTACTAGCATATCCAGCAAACTTATTGCAAGTATGCTATCAATGACAACTTGCCCACGCAGGGCTATACAGACATCATGACGTCCTTTAATTTGATATTTTTCTATTTGCATGGTGGATAAATTCACGGTGCTTTGTGGAATACCGATTGATGGTGTTGGTTTAAAAATCGTATTAATCACAATGTCATTTCCATTCGCTAATCCCCCATCAATCCCACCGCTATTATTGGAAATAGTTGTTACTTTGCCATTTCGTATACAAAATTGATCATTCACTTCACTGCCTAACTTTCCGTTATAATCAAAACCTAAGCCAAAAGAAACTCCTTTAACGCCTGGTATCGAAAATATTGCATGAGCAAATACACTTTCTAAAGAATCGAAAAACGGTTCTCCGACTCCAATTTCAACGCCTTTTATAATTGTTGTAACTTTAGCGCCGATTGAATCATTAGCCTGTTTTATATCTTCTAGTTTATTTATAATTTCACGATCCACGTTAGAGTTAATTTCTATGCCATGTTTATTAATTATTTTTAGGGCAATTGCTCCTAAGGCAACAAGTGGAGCGGTAAGACGGCCAGAAGAAAAGCCTCCCCCTAATCTTTCTCCATATTCACCATGTCGCACAAAATTAGTGAAATCAGCGTGTGATGGTCGAGCTAAATTGGAGTTATATTCATTATTTTTATAATTTTTGTTTTCCACTAAAATTGTTAAGGGATTTCCGTTCGTATATCCATTTTTTATTCCACTGATAAAGTGGACCTTATCTTCTTCAAGACGTGCCGATGTCACACCGGCTTTGGCCTTCCTTTTTAGCATTTGTGAATTTATAAAATCCTTATCAATCATAATTGATGAAGGTAAACCACAAAGCGTGCCTCCCACAAATGGGCCATGGGATTCACCAAAAAGCGTTAAAATTATATTTTTTCCAAAACTACTTGCCATAAGTTACCTTCTCTCATAAATCGTTTTTAAACCATTTATATCTACCGCTACTATTTTATAATCTAGAATTTCATTAACAATTACAAGATGAAATAGTTGCGTTTTAATTTTTTTATCCTGTAATAATAAAGGTTTAAGATCAGTAAATCTATAATTAGGATTTATAAGATTAAATTTTTCGATGTATTTCTTAATAATTTCTTTTACTTTCAAGCTAGAAACATACCACATTCCTAGTAGTATCGCTTCACCATGCAAAAAATTTTTATCAATAAGTTCGAAAGCATGACCAAAGGTATGCCCGTAATTTAAAACATATCGTACATTTCTATCGCGTGCATCTACCTTAACGATTTTATTTTTTGCTTTAATAGATTTTATAATTATATTTGTTATGTTTTTCTCTGGATTATTTAATAGTTCTAATATCGATTTATCAATAGTAATACCCATTTTTAAAGCTTCACACAAACCATTATTGAAATTTCTTTTATCAAGAGTACTTAAGAAATCTATATCAATTAATATCTTATTTGGTGGATAAAAATCACCCAGCATATTTTTTACTGATTGAAAATTTACTCCGGTTTTTCCTCCGACGGAAGCATCAATCATTGCCAAAGTGGTGGTAGGGATAGAAATCCAAAGGATTCCACGTTTAAAAATAGACGCCGCAAATCCCACAATATCTGAGGTTATGCCTCCACCTATAGAAACGATATAATCATCGCGAGAAAATTGAAAGTCTGCTAAAATTTTGCATATTTCTAACACAACATCCATTGTTTTATACTTTTCATTAGCGGTAATTTTATGTACCAGTTTATCTTTAATAAATTTTTCATAAAATTTACCATTAACATTATCATCTATCACAAAAAGAACCTTTTTTGAGAAATCAAGATAACTATCTAAATTATTAATTATGCCTTTTTTGATGTAAGCTTGGTATCTACTTCGCTCCATCGTTAAATTAATAATCATAAATAATCACCTTACTTTTAAAATAATTAATTATTTTAATATTAATTGTAAACTTATAAGTAGTCAAGTTGATAAAAACTTGTCATAGCAACAAAAATAAAATTATTTTTTTTAAATAATTATTCAAAACAAATAATGATTATAAGAATTTAAGTATTATTACGAGATAAAAAAAGTATGTTATAATTTTAATGGTGAATGACTATGACAAATGAATTAGAAATACTCCGACAAGAAATAGATAAAATCGATGAGGAATTTGCATTGCTATTTTTAAAACGTATGGAAATTGTTTCAAAAATTGCAAAGTTCAAAGTTGAAAACAATATTTCAATTGAAAATAAGCAACGAGAAAAGCAAATTAAAGAAACTATCAAGAATCACCCTTCCCCTTTAATAAGAGATTATTACAGTATGGTTTCTGATTCGCTTATTAATGTAAGCAAAATATATCAAGAAAAATTAATAAAAAATAATTTTAAAAAATAATAGAATTAGTTCAATTGTTTAAAAAACATTCCAAGTGTTTCTTTATCTTCGACTTTTTTTG
This sequence comes from uncultured Bacilli bacterium, assembly GCA_947625975.1. GTDB lineage: Bacteria > Bacillota_I > Bacilli_A > RFN20 > CAG-826 > RUG131. The sequence goes on along the minus strand of CANQQL010000006.1, from coordinate 10,208 downwards.
GACATGTTTCTTCAAGCATGTTTAAAGCTTTGGATATGTTTTTTACATTGCGCAAATCAATAATCACAGCATTATTCGCTTTTTTGAAAGTATTAATCGCCTTTGAATTCAGAAGTTCAAAATAACATTTACTTAACTTTATTCTCCTAAGAGGAAAAATATCTTTACAAGATAAATCGGCAAATGAAACTTTGTCACTATATGTGCAATTTCGGCATTCGTTTTTATAAATGCTTTTAAAGGGGCAGTGAACATAATTCATTAAAGTATTATAACCAAAAGCATAGTAATAAATATCCGGATTATTAACTAAAAAATCCTTATTGGTTTCTAAGGATGCTACAACATTTTTTATCCCGAATTCTTTATAAAACTTTATCGCCAAAGCATTGCATATATTTAAATTATGGCTGGCAATAACTTCATGATTTTTTCGATAATAAAGGCCATAAAGGTTATTAGCCACTAATAAAATTTCCCCACTATTTTTAATAATTTTGTCGATAATTTCTAAGTCCATTCTCAACGCAATAATTGGCAAATTAAGTGCAATTTTAGCATTTGAAAAATATTGCTGCAGAAATTTTAGTTTTGAACTTAACTCAGCATAAAAAATTTTCGGTGAATAAATAATTAACCCTTTAAAACTTTTATCAATTCTCTCAATGTCTACTTCTTCATTAATAATTAAAGACTGACCATAACTTTGAAATTCTGGTAAATTAATCTCCTCGTTATGGTCTATTTTTGGGACGTTTAATTTTTTTTCGTAATCACTAATTAGAGATACTTTTAATAGCTTAAAAGCTTCTCTCCTTAAATCATTTAAAATACTCTTTGGGAGAAAAACATGATCAGCATCTATACACAAATGTTTTAAAGCAAACTCAGAATTATTTAATTTGTTAATTTGCGTAGCAATTTCTTCACAATTAGTTATAACATTATTTGCTTTTTTACATATAAAGGATGAAGTGTAAGTTATTAGAGAATTACGACATTCAAGTGAGATAGTCAGATTTTGATTTTCTTTGGCACAAACCTTTGCCGTTACCATTAATTTCTTACTATAACTTAAGACTTCGCTTTCTTTTTGTTTATTTAAGGTCAAATATACATCTAAATTCTTTCCACTTATTTTTTGCTTGGTAAAAATTTTATAAATATTTTGAGCTTTTTTTATAACATTTCCTACACCTAAACTTGCCACTTCTTTTTCCCCATTTATAAATTTTAAGCCATCCCCTTTAAATAAATCGTGTCGAGAAAAAATTTCTAATTCATAAAGGCCCTTCTTAAAAGGTTTTATTTGCAAAACTTTTCCTACTTTTAGGCCTAAATGATTGGGAATATCTTCGTTGATAATTCCACTTTGTAAACCATTAAGATAGGCATAATAATTAAAATCTCCTCTTGAAAAAGCAATGCGCAAAATATTTTTTTCTTCTTCTTTAATTTTGCGAAAATTTTCATCAATGAGTTTGCGATATGTTTGAACTACTAAGGCTGCATATCCTTCTCTTCGCATTCTTCCCTCAATTTTAAAACATGTCACACCGGCATTAATCAATTCTTGTAATTCATTTGCAAGACATAAGTCACGTGAGGATAAATAATAGCCATTTTTTATAACTCTATTATCTTCAATAATCTGATATTTTTGCCGACAAAATTGTTTACATCTTCCTCGATTTCCACTTTCATTTGCCAGGAAGCTAGACATATAACAATTGCCAGAAAAACCAACACACAAAGCTCCTTGAACAAAAAATTCAATTTCTAAATTTGTGTGTTTATGAATATATTTTATATCATCTAGCGTTGTTTCACGCGAGAGAATGATCCTTTTGAATCCTATTTCTTCTAGTACTTTTGCGCCTAAATAATTATGAATTCCCATTTGGGTTGATGCATGAAGGCAAATATTTTTGTAATGCTTTTTCAAAAAATATGCCACACCAATATCTTGGACAATGAAGGCATCGACTTTGGCCGCAATACATAAATCGATAAGATTTATAAAATCAGTAATTTCCTCATCTTTTAAGACAATATTAATGGTCACATAAACCTTCACATTATAAAGATGCGCAAATTCTATAATATTTCGAATATTGTCGATAGTAAAATTTTCCGCATTCATGCGAGCATTATATTTATCTAAACCCAAATATATGGCATCTGCGCCATTATAAATCACCGGCTTTAAAGCATTTATATTACCCACCGGGGCTAACAACTCTACTTTAGACATATATAATTCCTATTGGTTAGATTCTGATTTTATCTTTAATTTTATAAAAAGCAAAATTCATACATAAAATTACCAACATTGTAATTAAAAATCCGAATGTCGTATCAGTTAAAAAATGTGCGCCCATGATATGTCTTGAGAATCCAACAACGCCAGCCCAAATTGCGCCGATGAAAAGGAGTAATGTCTCTTTTCCTTTTAATTTCTCACTTATTAAGGGCAAATACATTAGCAATAAAGCACAAGCTGCTGAGGATGTATGTCCGGAAGGGCAAGATTTAAATTCATCTGTTGAAACCTCAGGAAATTCTTGTTTAATACCCGGATTAATTTGCCACCAATTGCAAAACTTATCCAGTAAATCATTATCGGCTAACCAGCGGTACCTTGGTCTACCCCAGATTCGTTTTAAGACCGTAACGGTTAAAATCACCAGGCCGATTACAACTAACATAAAAAGAAGAATTTTCAAAGTATCCTCGTTATTTGATTTTAAACACATACGATATCCTAAAAATCCTAAACCACCATCAATGACTATAGCAAAAGGCAAGGTAATATACCACTTATCTTCAATATTAAAAGCGTTGTGAGAAGCCATAGCACGTGTGGACAATACTATCCCCGCTAAAACACAAATAAATGCTATAGCAAAAAATATTCCCTTTACAATTTTATTTTCTCTTTTTAAATTAACGGCAATTAAGCCACCTCCGATAAATGCTAAACCACCATATGCAGGTGTTTCTCCTATTGCTGCTAAAATTTTTCCAACAATGCTATCAGGTTTATAAATTAATTTGGCAAACTGAAAATCAAAGAAAAGACCTAGTAGAAATACAGCCAAAACTAATCCCAAAATAATAAAAAATGCTTTTTTGTTTTTCATACTTATTTCCCTTTCTATGACATAATAATATTTTATATTTTTTATATCAAGTTAAATAAATAAAAATATAAAATTTTTTTAAAATTATTTTATAATTTTAATTTATTTTATCATCTTGTCATTTTGTTATTTTTTTTTTATTATTTAAAAAATGCAGATTTTTGCATTTTTTTGTGGATTAAAAGGCAATATTTTTCTTCAAAATATTGTTAGTTATGCATTAAAATTTATTTTAAATATGCATAATATGATTAATAAGAAATTAGTTCTAAATAAAATTATTAAGGGAGAGATTTATTATGTGTGGTATTGTAGGAATTGTTGGCGATTACGATGCAAGAAATTATTTAATTAACGGTTTAAAATCGTTAGAATATCGAGGATATGACTCTGCCGGGATTAGTGTCATGAGTGGTAAGGAAATAATGACTTATCGTGTAGTGGGCAGAGTGAATTTATTAGAAACTAAAATTCCCTCGCTAATTAATGTTAATTTAGGTATCGGCCATACAAGGTGGGCAACACATGGCGAGCCATCTTTTAATAATTGTCATCCACATAAAAGCAATCATGGACTTTTTACAATTGTACATAATGGAGTTATAGAGAATTTTCATGAAATAAAAAATGAGTTAATACAAAAAGGCTACACTTTTTATTCTGAGACTGACACTGAAGTTATTGCTAATGTATTAGAAGATGAATATGGTTCCACTAATGATGTTTTAAGTGCCATAAATGGTTGTTTGAAACGCTTACATGGATCACTGGCAATTGCAATCATTTTTAAAAACTTTAACGATAAATTGTTTTTTGCCAAAAGAAAGTCTCCCTTATTAATTGGAGTGGGAGAAACTACACATTATTTGGCATCTGATGCTTTACCGATGATAAAATATGCAAAGAAATTTATTGATTTAACGGATAATCAATATGGCTTTATCAGCAAAAATGAAGTTAAAATATTTCAAGATGGCATAAAGCAAAGAGCAAAATATACAACAAGAAATGCCGAATTACTAAATACAGATTTAAATGGATTTCCACATTATATGATAAAAGAAATTGAAGAAATTCCTAGCTGCATATCTCGCTTAGTCGACAATTATGTAAATAATGGTTCTTATTGCTTTAATAAAGAAATGATTGAGACATTAAGAAAAAGTAAATGCATTTCATTTATTGCCTGTGGAACTTCTTACCATGCCTCCTTAATCGGTAAAAACTATTTAGAATCTATTGGCAAAACATCTAATGTCTACATTGCCTCGGAATGGGCATATTTTCCAAAATTTCTTGACGAAAACGAGGTATTTATTTTAGTTTCCCAATCTGGTGAAACCGCAGATGTTATCACTTGTTTGAAAATTTTAAATCAGACACATACCCATCCAAGCATAACCATCACGAATACTAAAGGATCAACTTTGGAAAGAGATGCAACCTATTCCGCTCTGCTATATGCCGGTGTTGAAATTGCTGTAGCTTCTACAAAAGCCTATAATGCACAGGTGGCCTTATTGTATCTTTTAAAAAGCGCCATTATTAATGATACTAATGCTCCATTTAAACTCTTAGATACAAATAATTTGCTGACTGATATTATTAAACGCAAAGAATCTTTTAAAGAAATTGCTGAAAAGATAAAAAATGCTCATCATGCTTTCTTTTTGGGGCGCGGATTAGATTACTGTGTAGCGCTTGAAGGATCGCTTAAGTTAAAAGAAATTAGCTATATACATTCCGAAGCATTCCCAGGTGGCGAATTAAAACATGGTCCTATCGCACTTATCGAAGAAAATACTCCAGTATTTGGCTTTATTACGAATAAAAGAATTTCTCAAGCGATGCGAGGTAATTTTTCAGAGATTACAGCACGCAAAGGTACAATTTATTCATTTGTAACTAAAGAAAATGCCATCGATAATGATACATTTGTAATCGAAAATTATGATTCTGAGCTAATTGTTCTAGCTACAGTCATGATTACTCAATACTTAGCTTATTATGCTGCTTTATTGCGTGGCAATGACATTGATAAGCCTCGCAATTTAGCTAAATCCGTCACAGTTGAATAGGAGGTATAGAGATGAAATATTTTGGAACTGATGGTATACGTGGAGAAGCCTATGTCACGTTAACCGAATCACTGGCAACTAAAGTAGGCAAAAGTTTAGTGCTTCTTGATTGTCCTTTAGTACTTATCGGATATGACACTCGTGAATCTAACCATATGTTGGCAAATGCCATTGCTTCGGGAGCAAAAAGCATGGGGAAGAAAATTATTGATATTGGAATTATCCCTACTCCCGGACTATGCTACAATACTATTTTAAATAAATGTCTGGGCGTGATGATTACGGCCTCACACAATCCATATCAGGATAACGGAATTAAAATATTTTTTAACGGTGTTAAGATTAAAGATGAAGATGAGTTAAGAATAGAAAACTATCTTGATAATAATGACGACACTCTCGTTAATAACGAAAATGGTGAAATTATTTATGATACTTCCTATGTCAAAAACTATGTCGATTTTCTAAAATCAAAAATAAAGGCAACAAAATTCAAGATTGGTTTAGATCTCGCAAATGGTGCTACATCATTAATCGGTCAAGATATTTTTAAAGCTTTTGGAAGCGACATTTTAGTATGTGCTAATGAACCAAATGGTAAGAATATTAATTTAAATGTAGGTTCTACGCACATTGAAAATATTTCTTCTTTTGTAAAAGAGAATCATCTTGACATAGGATTTGCTTTTGATGGCGATGGTGATCGTGTTTTAGCCGTAGATAATGCCGGCAATTTGCATACTGGGGATGAGTTAATATTCATCATAGCAAAATATTTAAAAGAAAAAAATTCCTTAACGAACAATAAAGTTGTATTAACAATTATGTCCAATTTAGGTATCATATCTTCTTTACATAAAAGCGGAATTGAAACTTCTTTAACAAGCGTTGGTGATCGCAATGTATTGCTTGAAATGAATCGACATAACTATTTAGTTGGTGGCGAAAATTCCGGTCATATCATTCAACTTCATCAATTAACAACTGGTGATGGAATGTTGACGGCCATTACTATTTTAAATATTATGGAAGAAAAACATAAATCACTAAAGGAATTGACTAGCGAAATAGAAATTTGGCCTGATAAGTTAGTTAATTTAAAAGTTCACGACAAGCGCATCGCAAATGATTTAAGAATACAAAGTAAAGTGAAAGAAATTTTAGAAAAACATAATAATGAAATCCAATTGGTGATACGTGCAAGTGGAACAGAAAATTTACTAAGGATATTTTGCTGTGCCAAGTCCAAACACTTAGTCGATGACACGATAGAAAATTTTGTTACTTTAGTACAGAGCATTGATAGAGAGGTATAAAATATGACTAATTATGCAATTTTATTAGCAGCCGGTGAGGGCAAGCGCATGAAAGTGGATGTTCCCAAATGTGCTCACCTTATTCTCAAAAAACCTATGGCCCAATATGTTTATGACGCCATTGACAAAGATATTATTAATGAATTTTTGCTTGTCATTAATCCAAATACGCAAGAAAAATTTTCTGCTATATTTGCTAACGCCGTAAATTATATTATCCAAGAGCAACATTTAGGAAGCGGGGACGCTGTTCGTTCTGCCTTAAATGAGATAAAAGATTCTGATGGTTACACATTGATTCTTCCTTGCGATGTACCACTTATTAATAAAAATGAAATAAACGATTTTATAAATACTGTCGTAAAAAACAAAAACGATTTAGGCGTTATAACTACTTTTTTTGATGATAAAAATGACTATAACCGCTACGGTAGAATTGTGCGTAATAATGGCCATATCGAGCGAATTCAAGAGGCTAAGGATGCCACAAATGAAGAACTAAATATTAAAGAAGTCAACACCGGAATATATTTTGTAAAAAATAATGTTTTGACAGAAATTTTTAAATATATGGCAACGGGAAAGTGCTACTTAAATACTATTATTGAGGTAGCGAAAAAAATTGGCTTTGACATTTGTACTTATACTTCTAATAATTCCGATTATTATGCTGATGTAAACGATTTTTATACATTATCACAGGTGGAGCAAAAAATAAAAAATACAACTAATAGAATGCATTTGATGAATGGCGTAAATATTATATCGCCTGAGACTGTTACAATTTCTTCGGAAGTGATAATTGAACCCGGAGTAACAATTTATCCAAATACTTTTATAACAGGAAAGTCTATAATCCATACTGGTGTTGTCGTGGGTCCAGACTCTGAAGTGCATAATTCTGAAATATTTTCTAAAGCCCAAATTAGGCATTCCTTAGTTTCAGATTCCAAAGTAGGAGAAAATACCACTGTTGGTCCTTTTGCACATTTGAGAAACAATACCGACGTTCGTGCAAACTGTCGAATTGGAAATTTTGTGGAATTAAAAAATTCATTTGTCGATGATGGAACAAAAATTTCACATTTAACTTATCTAGGTGATACCACTTGTGGAAAAAATGTTAACTGGGGTTGCGGATGTGTCACAGTTAATTATGATGGTAAATACAAGCATCGCACAGTTGTAGGAGATAATGTCTTTATTGGTTGTAATACCAACTTAATCGCGCCAATAAATGTTGGCAATAATGTCTTTATTGCAGCAGGTTCGACAATTACCGAAGACATACCTGATGAAGCTTTTTCTATTGCCAGAACTCGCCAAGTTACAAAAGAGGACTATGCAAAAAAATATTCCTATACAAAAAAATAGTCAATGAAAATTTTATATTCTATCCACAAAAACAATGATTTAATTTCAACCTTAAAAGATTTTGGCTTCTCTTATAATTTAAGTCATTATCTTTATCATCACCCCGAAAATATTTTAGTTAACAACAAACCAATCGAAAATTTCAATTTAAAAATGGGTGATGAATTGACTATCAATTTAATTGAAGATAATAAAATTTATGGTGAATCATCATCGCCATTAGACATCATATATGAAGATGAATATATACTGATTGTTTTTAAGAAAAAAAATCAGGCTACTATTCCTACTTTTAATCATTATTTAGATAATTTAGCGAGCGATGTTAGCCATTATTATTTACAGCATAATATTCAGGGGAAAATTCATTGTGTGACACGACTAGATTATGAAACATCGGGTTTAGTGCTTTTTGCTAAACATCAATATATTCATAACCTTTTTCAAAATACGTTAATAGATAAATACTATCTTGTAACAGTACATGGAATTATAAAAGAAAACGGAATTATTAAATTTCCCATAAAAAAAGATCCTCATGACACTAAGAAACGCATCATATGTTCAGACGGAAAAAAGAGTATCACTGAATATAAAGTTCTAAAATATGATCAAGATAATACCACATTATTAGTTCATTTATTAACAGGAAGAACACATCAGATAAGATTGCACTTTTCAAGTATAAATCATCCTGTAATTGGTGATTCGTTATATGGCCATGATAAAGACATTGACTTAAAATTAGAATGCTATAATTTAATATTTACTCATCCGATTACGAAAAATTTACTAAATATTAAAAAGAAAACGAAACTCTAAACATCAACTAAATGTTTAGAGTTTTTTTAACTTAATTAATCTTTTATGAGCAGTTTAATAAATTGTTCCAACGTTCTGATAAATATTATGTTCGATTGATCATTTCCGAGTGAACCACATAAATATCCAATTACTTTATTGCTTTTTAAAGAAAAGACTGGACCACCGCTATTACCAGGGGCAGAGCGAATATCCAAAAAATAACAAACTTGACCTTGGACCTTATTTTTAGAAGCAATGTAACCCTTTGTTAATGAAGGTTCTAGTTCCATAACTTCATCATTTAAATTAGAACCAAAAGGGTAACCATATACTGCAACATCATCACCCGTGGTTAAATGACTGTAATCTAATTCAATTTCATAAAAGTAATTATCTTCGATATCTTCAAGTTGGATAATTGCAAAATCATATTCCGCGGATTGATAAACAGGGTTGGCTTTGTAGACAACGTTGTTTCCATCATTATCTTGGAGTCTAACATATATTTCTTGAGCTCCATTCACTACATGATTACAAGTAAAACATAAACCACTACTTGTAATCATAAAACCTGAACCACTCCCTGTATCGGTTTCAATATAAGCAAGTGCTTTTTCTTTATTGAGATAATTTACTAATTTTAGGCTTTCGGCATTAATTATTTTTTTTTTACGTAGAAATCCTTTAAAGACTTTTTATTCGTGTTTTCTCCATTAGGATTGGAAGGATTATTAAATGCATCTATATATGCTTGTTTACGTTTTGCAATTTCATTGAGTGTTGCGAAAATAATGCACCAATTAAATTCCGATTTGTCCGCATTATTGTCCGCACTAGCAACCGCTATCAAAATATTAAAAATATTATTTTTTAAAGAATCAAAGAAATTATACTTGCTTATAGCCGCATCGGCATAAGAGAAAATATTTACAAAATCCATACTAATATCAATAATATCCTCTTGTAAGCCATTTAAAATTTCTTTTAATGTGCTTTCGTCTGTATTTAAGATATTCTGCCATTCAACATTTTGATAACCCCGTTGATTAAAATAATCACAAATATTGCAATATTTTGAAATATCTCGTATAAATTCCAATTCTTCACTTTGCAATTGACCATCATTAAGCGCTATTTGCAACATAGAAAACTGTAAAAGGACATCAAAACAATTAAGGCCTACACGAATATCAAATTCTTTTTGAAAGGTTTCTTTCCATGATTTAAAAATATTTTCTAGTAAATTAATAATTTTGTCATAGCTATCCAAAGCTGTTTGTTTTACTTCATTTTCCATAAAAAACTCTCCTTAAATACCAAAAAAATTATAACTATTTTTAGAGAAAAAAGTCAATGTCTAGTTAATTTACTCAAATATATATTCATGGATTATTGCAATATTATGTGGTATAACTTTTAAGAACAAAATCGATTTAGCAATCGAAAAGAAATTGGACTAGCATCCAAGATATTAATTTATTAAGATATAAATG